>CP079108.1:312500-625000 GCA_019285715.1 Sphingosinicellaceae bacterium | reverse complement strand
GCTTCCTTCCGCGCTCGGAGCCTCGGAGGCAACTGGGTCCCGGCGTTCGCCGGGATGACAATGCGGAGCCGCTACCCTATCCCCGGTTCATGCGGCTCATCCGGCCCCTTGCCATCGCCCTCGTCCTCGCCGGCTGCGGCTCCGGCGGCAGCGACCGCACGGCGACCCTGCGCGCGGACGTCGTCGGCGACCTGTCGGATCCGTCGTCGCCGCCCCGCCTGGCGCTGACCGCGTCGACCCAGCTCGGGTTGGTCCAGTTCGACGACAAGGGCCAGGTCGTGCCGGGCCTGGCGGCAAGTTGGCGGGTCGTCGACCAGGGGCGCAGCCTGATCTTCCGCCTGCGCGACGCCAAGTGGTCCGACGGGCGCGTCCTCAAGGCCGGCGATGTGGTGCAGGTGTTCCGGCGCATCGTCGCCCCCAGCAGCAACAACCCGCTCAAGGCGCTGTTCGCGGGCATCGACAACGCCCCCGCAGTAATGACCGGGCAGGCGCCCGCGTCGCTGCTCGGCGTCAATGCGCCGCTGGACGACGTCGTCGAGGTGCGCCTTTCGACCCCCGATGCCGGGATGCTGGCGCTGCTCGCGTTGCCTCAGGCCGCCATCGTGCGCGGCGAGAGTCGGCCGCCCGCCATCGGCGCGTTCACCCTGCCCGACCCGGGCACCCGCCCGCTCGGGCTGGTCCGCAACACGCGCTATTTCGACGCCGCCGACACGCGCCTCGGCAAGGTCGTGCTGACCGCCGCGCCGGATGCGACCAATGCCGTCGCGCGCTTCCTCCGCGGCGATACCGACCTCGTCATCGGCGACGGCATCGCCGGGCTGGTGCAGGCCCGCGCCCTCGCGCCGCGCGGCAGCCTGCGCATCGAGCCGACCTGGGGCGTCTATGGCTATGCCGCCAACTTGCGCAGCGGCCCGCTGGTCGACCCGCGCGTCCGCCGCGCGCTGGCAATGGCGATCGACCGCGACGCGCTGGTCCGGGGCGTCTTCAACCTGCCCGCGGTCATCCCCCTGGTCTCGCTGGTGCCGCCCGATGCGGGGAGCGGCAGTGCCGGCGACAGCGGCGGCGCGCCGGTGCCCGACTGGGCGAGCCTCGACCTCGGCGCGCGGCGCGCGCTCGCGGCCCAGTTGCTCGGCGCTGCGGGCTACGGCCCGGCGAACCCGCTTCACCTGACGATCAGCGTGCCGCCCGGGCCCGAGCATCTGCAGGTGGTGGCCGCGGCGGCCCGCGACTGGGCGCCGCTCGGGGTCGTGGCGACCGCGGTGGCGCGTTCGACCGCCGCGCAGCGCGTTGCCCTTGCGCGCGGCGACTTCACGCTGGCGCTGGTGGAGCGCGTCGCCCCGGCGGGCCAGCCGCTGTTCTTCCTGCGCCCTCTGACCTGCGCCGGCAGCGGTGGTGCCTACTGCAACCCGGGCGCTGACGCCCTCATCGACAGCGCCCGCGGCATGGCCGACGACGACGCCCGCGCCGCCGCCTTCGCCCATGCCGAGACCGCGATGCTGTCCGACACGCCGATGATCCCGCTGTTCGTACCGGTGCGCTGGGCCCTGGTCGGGCGCGGGGTCAGCGGCTGGTCCGACAACCAGGGCGGCCAGCACCCGTTCGCGGCGCTCGACAAGAGCCGCTGATTGACGTTTTGGAACCGATATGGTACATTAGTCGCCGAACTACAGCCGCGAGGACGAGCCTTGACGAACTTTCAAACTTGTCAGTCCGGCAAACGCCGGAACCCAGCTACATCACGCGCTCTTAACTCGGAGCGCCGGGGGCAACTGGGTTCCGGCGTGCGCCGGAATGACAGGTCTGGCCGGCGCAACGGCAGCGCCGACGATCGTTCCCCATGCAAATGATATGACCCGAATTATATGTTCTAAGCGTCCTGTTCCTACCATTTGCACAGAAAACCACGTCGAGGCCCCTGGGAGTTGAATGAAATGTCCGCCGACCCGATCGTCATCGTCGCTGCCCGCCGTACCCCGATGGGCGGTTTCCAGGGCGCGCTTGCCGGCCTGACCGCGAGCCAGCTCGGCAGCGCGGCGGTACGCGCCGCCCTCGCCGATACCGGCCTGCCGGGCGAGGCGATCGACCGCGGCATCATGGGCTGCGTGCTCGGCGCGGGCCAGGGCCAGGCCCCGGCGCGGCAGGCGATGCTCGGCGCCGGGCTGCCGCAGTCCGTGGCGTCGGTGACGGTCAACAAGATGTGCGGCAGCGGCATGCAGGCGGCGATGGACGCGCACGATGCGCTCGCCGCCGGGTCGGCCGACATAATCATCGCCGGGGGCATGGAGAGCATGACCAACGCGCCCTACCTGCTGCCCAAGGCGCGCGGCGGCTTCCGCATGGGCCACGGCGAGATCAAGGATTCGATGTTCCTCGACGGCCTCGAGGACGCCTACGAGCCCGGCCGCCTGATGGGCAGCTTTGCCGAGGATTGCGCCCGCGACTACCAGTTCAGCCGCGCCGCGCAGGACGAGTGGGCGATCCGCTCCACCACTCGCGCGCAGTCCGCCATTGCCGATGGCCGCTTCGATGCCGAGGTCGTCGGCGTTGCCACCAAGGCCGGCGAAATGGTCCACGACGAGCAGCCCGGCAAGGCCCGCCTCGACAAGATCCCGACGCTGAAGCCCGCCTTCGCCAAGGACGGCACCGTCACCGCCGCCAACGCCTCGTCGATCAGCGACGGCGCGGCAGCCCTCATCATGATGCGCGAAAGCACCGCGAAGGCGCATGGCCTCACTCCGCTGGCGCGCATCCGCGGCCACGCCGGCCACGCCCAGGCACCATCGCAGTTTGCCACCGCGCCGGGGCCGGCGATCCGGAAGCTGCTCGAGCGCACCGGGCTGGCGGTCGCCGACATCGACCTGTGGGAAATCAACGAGGCGTTCGCGGTTGTTCCGATGGCGGCGTCGCGCGACCTCGGCATCGACGAGGCCCGCATCAACATCAGCGGCGGAGCCTGCGCGCTCGGCCACCCGATCGGCGCGAGCGGGGCGCGCATCCTGGTGACCCTGCTTCACGGCCTCCGCCGCACCGGGGGCAGCCTTGGGATCGCGAGCCTGTGCATCGGCGGCGGGGAAGCCACGGCGATGGCGTTCGAGATTGTCGCGTGACAGCCGCGGTCGGCCGGAACTAGCGCCTAAGTCGTTGGTTTGGCGTTAGAGGGGCTGCTTTAGAGAGTTTCAAAGTGACGAACGAGATCGATCCTGTTCACGATGTCTGGTCAGCGGCGCGCGGCGTCAACCTGACCGGCCGCCGCGTACTCGTTGTCGAGGATGAGGTTCTCGTCGCGATCACCATTGCCGCCGAAGTCGAGGTCGCAGGCGCGAAGGTCGTCGGTCCGGCGTTCTCGGTCGAGGAGGCCCTCGCGCTGGCCGACAATGAGCCGATCGACGTCGCCGTCCTCGACATCAACTTGCTTGGCGAGAAGGTCTGGCCGGTCGCCGAGGCTTTGCGCAAGCGCCGGGTGCCCTACGTGTTCGCCAGCGCCAACGCGATGGGAGCCGAGGCCGTGCCCGAGCCCTATGCCGCCGCGCCGCGCTTCGACAAGCCGATCCCGATCCGCGCGATGCTCAACACGCTGGTCGAACTCGCCGCCTAGGCTCTGACGACGAAGTGCGGCGGGTTGGCCTCGAGCCGCCAACCGCGCTCTGCCGCCAGCGCCGTGACCTCGGCGACCGCGGCCGGGTCGTCTGCGACCAGCTCGATGGTCGCGCCCGGCCCGGCCTCGCGCACCGCCCGCGCCAGCCGCAGCGCTGGCCAAGGACATCGGAGACCTCGGGCGTCGACACTTATGACAGGCTGGCCGGGCATCGCCGCCTCCCCTAGCATGGCCTGAAAGACTATGGGGAGAGACGCATGCAGATGTTCGCCGAAGGCCTGCTCAAGGGGCAGAAGATCCTGATCACCGGTGGCGGGACTGGCCTCGGCCGCGGCATGGCGGAGGCGTTCATGACGCTGGGTGCGGAAGTCGTGATCTGGGGCCGCCGCGGCGCTGTGCTCGAGACTGCCGCGAAGGAGATGCGCGAGGCGACGGGCGGCACCTGCACCCCGATGGCAGTCGACATCCGTAACGGCGCGGCCATAGACGAGGCGATGCAGACGGTGTTCGACGCCGGGCCGCTGACGGGGCTCGTCAACAACGCCGCGGGCAACTTCATCTCGCCCACCGAGGACCTGTCGCCCAACGCCTTCAACGCCATCGCCAGCATCGTCGCTGCCGGCACCTTCAACACCACGGTCGCGGCCGGCAAGCGCTGGATCGAGGGCGGCCTCAAGGGCTCGATCGTCTCGATTGTCACGACCTGGGTGTGGACCGGTGGCCCCTTCACTGTACCGAGCGCGATGTCGAAGGCCGGCGTCGCCGCGATGACGATGAGCCTCGCGCAGGAGTGGGGTCCCAAGGGCATCCGCGCCAACGCCATCGCGCCCGGCCCCTTCCCGACGAAGGGTGCGTGGGAGCGCCTGATGCCCGCGCCGCTCGCCAAGAAGACCGGTGCCGGCACCGGCTCCGACAGCATCCCGCTGCGCCGCATGGGCGACTACCACGAGCTCAACAACCTCGCGGTGTTCCTTCTGAGCGGCCAGTGCGACTACCTCACCGGCGCCGTCATCCCCATCGACGGCGGGCAATGGCTGGCTTCGGGCGGCAACTTCCACAGCCTCAGCGCTCTCGACAAGGACGACTGGAGCACGATCAAGCAGTCGATCCAGGCGACCAACGCCAAGGATCGCGGGGAGCGAACGGCTTAGAAGGTCGGTGACGGCGGGCGGCGCCCCAATCTCGGACGCTCAGCCTGGCGATCCGCAAACCCTCGCCAAAGCGGTGGTCCCGCCACGTGTTCGTAGAATGTAGGGGAGCGATCCTTGAAGGTAGATGAAATTGGCCGGAGGACGGTGTTGTCTGGTCTCGCCGCGGGCATGCTGACATCCGCGCTACCAGCGGTTGCCGTCGTACCTGCAAATCCCTTTGCCGAACTGGAGCGCCTTCATGGCGGTCGTCTCGGTGTATATGCCATCGACCTTTCAAGCGGCCATTTTGTGGCGCACCGAGCAGGCGAGCGGTTCAAACTTCAAAGCAGTTTCAAGGGTCTGCTTACGGCCATGATGCTGCACCAGGTGGCAACGGGTCGTGACCGGCTTGACGCGCCAGTCCGCTACAGCCCGGCCGATCTTCTGAACGCTTCACCCGTCACGACGGAGCATGTTGCCGCCGGCACGATGACGGTCGGTGAACTGTGCGCAGCTACTATGGCGACTAGCGACAATGCCGCCGCCAATCTTCTCATGCGGCGGATGGGCGGACCCTTGGCGGTAACGGCCTATCTGCGGAGCATCGGCGATCGAACTACCCGCGTCGACAATTATGAAGGCCCGCAGCTGGCAACGGCGCCTTTTCCGGCCGACACCACCACTCCCGCTGCGGTCACGTCGACGATCCGTCGCATCTTGGCCGGCCCCATTTTGCCCGAGCCGGAGCGCCGTCAATGGGAAGCGTGGATGGCAAGCAACAAAGTCGGCCGCTCCCGGCTGCGAGCCGCCTTTCCAGCGAAATGGGAATCCGGCGATCGCACCGGTACCGGCGATGGCATCTGTAACGACTATGCTTTCGCCCGCCGGCCTGGCCGCTCACTACTTTTGATCGCTGCCTATTACGCAGCGCCCGCCATGGAACTGGCAGCGCAGGAAGCCGTGATAAGGGAGGTAGGAAGGATCATCGTAGACTGGCAGCGATAGATAGTATTGCCTGACATCCTGACCAAGACGATCGGGGCAAGGCGTCGGGCCTTTTCAACAGTCTCGATCGTTTTAGGAAAAGGCGGTAGCCCACCGGCAACGTCGGCTAGGCGCCTCCCCCTCCCCGAGAGCGGACGGTCGCCTTTCCACCGACTAGGGACACTTGCGGCGCCCGCCTAGTCGCCCTTTACCGGCACCGAGCTCACCGCGCTCGCCATCTCCAGCATGCGGTCGAGCGGCAGCTTGGCGCGGACCCGGATCGCCTCGGGTACGATGATTTCCGGCTTGAGGTCGCGCAGGCACAGGTACAGCTTCTCGAGCGTGTTCAGCGCCATGTACGGGCACATGTTACAGTTGCAGTTGCCGTCCGCACCCGGCGCTCCAATGAACAGCTTGTGCGGCGCCTTGAGCTGCATCTGGTGGATGATGTTCGCCTCGGTGGCGACGATGATCACCTGCGCCGGCGACTTGATCGACCATTCGAGGATCGCCGTCGTCGACCCGACGAAGTCCGCGTGGTCGAGAATATAGCCCGGGCACTCGGGATGCGCGGCGACCGGCGCGCCGGGATTGAGCGCGATCAGCTTGAGCAGCTCGGTCTCCGAGAACGCCTCGTGGACGATGCAGCTGCCGTCCCACAGCAGCATGTCGCGCCCGGTCTTGCGGTTCAGGTACGCGCCGAGATGCTTGTCCGGGGCGAAGATGATCTTCTGGTCGGCGGGCAGCTGGGCGATGATCTTCTCCGCCGACGACGAGGTCACGATGATGTCGCTGTGCGCCTTCACCGCCGCCGAGCAGTTGATGTAGGTCAGGCTGATGTGGTCCGGGTGGGCGTTCCGGAACGCGCCGAACTCGTCGGGCGGGCACGAATCCTCGAGGCTGCACCCCGCCGCCATGTCGGGCAGCACCACGGTCTTCTGCGGGCTGAGGATCTTTGCAACCTCGGCCATGAAGCGCACGCCGCAAAACGCGATGACGTCGGCGTCGGTCGCCGCCGCCTTGCGGCTCAGGTCGAGGCTGTCACCGACGAAGTCCGCGAGATCCTGCAGCACCGGGTCCTGGTAATAATGCGCCAGGATGACGGCGTTCTTGTCCTTCCGCAGTCGCTCGATCTCCGAGCGGAGGTCGAGGCCAGTCGGGTTACCGCCGAGCAGTGCGATACGTGCGTCCATGAGCCTAGCCCTGCCCCGCGATGTGAACCACGACCTTGGCGTCGATGCCGGCCGCTGCGAATGGCAGCGCGAAGGTCCGCGCTACCGCCTCGGTCGTGGCCTTGTCGGCCATGCCGAGGAGAACCGGCGCCTGCGCCTCGGTCAGCATTTCCTTGACCGCCCGGCTGCGGTTGGAGGCGTCGAAGCTCGCCTCCGCATCGGTCAGCGCGAACAGCACCGCGCCGTCCTTGAACTCGCGGATGCGCGTCAGATCGATAGCCGGTTCGCTGACTGTCGGCCGCGGCACGGTGACGGTCAAAGTCTTGGTGGCGGCGTCCCACACGAGGTCGTTCTTGGACACCCGGTTCCAGTCGAGCTCGTAACGCACGGTGCCGGGCACGATCAGCGTCTTCTTGGCAGTGAAGATGCCGAGGCGGGTTTGCTCCGAGGTCACCGCGACGTTGAAGCCGGCAGCGAACGACGTCAGGCGATTTTGGGCCTGGACGCTGCGCAACGAGGTCGCAGCGATCGTCTGAGGATCGACCCCACGCCCGAACAGGCTGGTCAGCGATGTGCCGAGCAGCGCCACAATCAGCCCGCCCGCCACGAGACCCGCCAACACTCCAAGTAGAACCGCCCGCCACTTCATGCCGCCAGCCTCCAGTCGTCGCCACTCTGCGCCACCAGCCCCCGCGTCCTGAGGTCGATGAGGTGCGCCAGTACCGAACGCCCGGCGGCGGGATGCAGGCGCGGATCGACACCGACGTACATGGTCGCGACCAGCGCCGGGACGGCCTTCTCGCCCTCGCCGAGTAGCCGCAGGATCTGGCCCTCACGCTGCTTGCGGTGGCCGATCAGCCCGCGCACGAAGCGCTGCGGCTCCGTCACCGGCGCGCCGTGGGTCGGGTAATAGATGCGGTCGTCGCGGTCGGTGAGCAGCCGCAAGCTTGCGATGTAATCCGCCATGTCGCCGTCGGGCGGTGCGACGACGGTCGTCGACCAGCCCATGACGTGGTCGCCCGAAAATAATGCCTGCTCCTCGGCGAGAGCGAAGCACAAATGGTTGGAAGTATGCCCCGGTGTGGCAATTGCGGTTAGTGTCCAGCCCGGACCGGCAACACTCTCGCCGTCCGCGAGCACCCGGTCTGGGGCGTAGTCGGGGTCGAAGCCCGCATCCGCGCGCGGCCCGTCGTCCGACAGCACGAGCGGCACGCAGCCGACGATCTCGGCGCCGGTCGCGGCCTTGATCGCGGGCGCGGCGGGAGAGTGGTCGTTGTGCGTGTGGGTGACGAGGATGTGGCTCACCGTATGTCCCTCGACCGCGCGCAGCAGCGCCTCGATGTGGGACTCCCGAGCCGGACCCGGATCTATGATCGCGACCGTGCCGTTGCCGACGATGTACGTCCCGGTCCCGGTGTAGGTGAACGGCGAGGGGTTCCGTGCCAGCACCCTGCGGACCAACGGCGACACCACCTCCGACACCTCGTAGGGTGCGGCATCGATCAGGGCTTGCGGGTCGCTCATGCCACCGCATGTGGCAGTGCGGGCGGCGAAAGTGAAGAGTGCGGCGGCACTGCACCGCCGTCCGCATTGCGTTCCTTCACTCCGCACGCCTAAGGTGCGGGTCTGCCTGGGGAGGCCGATCATGAGCGAGATTTTCGACTATATCATCGTCGGCGGTGGCAGTGCGGGGTGCGTCCTCGCCAATCGGCTCTCGGCGGACCCGGGCAACCGGGTGTTGCTGCTCGAGGCGGGCGGCGACCATAATGCCACGATGATCGACATGCCGGGCGGACTCGTCTCGATCATCCCGCCCGAGAAGGACAGTCCCTACGACTGGGGCTTCTGGACGACACCGCAGGCCGAGATGGGTGGCCGCCGGATGTACTGGCCGCGCGGCCGGGTGCTCGGCGGCAGTTCGTCGATCAACGGCATGGTCTACATCCGCGGCCATTCGAGCGACTACGACCGCTGGGCGCAGCTTGGCCTGACCGGCTGGGGCTGGGCCGACGTGCTCCCCTATTTCCGCCGGGCCGAGCACAGCGAGCGTGGCGGCTGCGACTTCCACGGCGAGGGCGGTCCGCTCCACACCTCGAACCGTGGCCTGCCCCACGTCCTCAACGAGGTCTTCATCGAGGCTGCCGTCGAGGCCGGCTACGACCGCACTGAAGATTTCAACGGGGCCCGCTTCGAGGGCGCCGGCCTGTACGATTCGACCATCAAGGGCGGTAGCCGCTGGTCGGCGGCGCGCGCCTATCTCGACGCCGCCAAGCCGCGCGCGAACCTCGAGATTCGCACCGGGGTCCAGGTCGAGCGCGTCACCTTCAAGGGCAAGCGCGCCACCGGCGTCGCCTACACCGTCAAGGGCAAACCCCAGGCGGTGGCGGCGCGCGAGGTCATCCTGTGCGGCGGCGCGGTCGCCTCGCCGCAACTCCTGATGCTGTCGGGCATCGGCCCCGCCGGGCATCTGAAAGACCTCGGCATCGCGGTCGTCCACGACGCGAAGGACGTCGGCGGCAACCTGCAGGACCACCTCGACATGATCGTCCAGTGGAGCTGCACCCAGCCGATCACGCTCAACGGCAACGCGGCCTTCCATCGCAAGCTGGTTGCGCTGTTCAACTGGCGCTTCAAGAAGGCCGGCAATGCCGCCTTCATGCCGACCCCGGCGGGCGCGTTCTTGTCGACCCGCGAGGGACTGGCGGCACCCGACGTCCAGATCCATTTCATGCCGGTGCGCGGCCGCGCCCACGGCGCCGGCACGATGTCGGCCGAGCATGGCTACCAGATGCACGTCTGCCAGCTCCGCCCCGAGAGCCGGGGCACGATCCGGCTGACTGCACCGAACGCTGCGACGCCCCCTGCGATCGACCCGCGCTACTTCACGGCGCGCGAGGACGTCGAGACCCTGACCGCCGGCGTCCACATCGCGCGCAAGATCGGCAATTCGCCCGCCTTCGACCCCTACCGCAAGGCCGAACTTTGGCCGACCGAAGCGGTCGCCGACAACCCCGCGGCGCTGCTATCGGCGATGCGCGAGTGGGGCGAGACCATCTACCATCCGGTCGGCACCTGCCGCATGGGCGTCGACGATGCCGCGGTCGTCGACGGCTCGCTCAGGGTCAACGGCGTCGAAGGGCTGCGAGTGGTCGACGCCAGCGTCATGCCCTATCTCGTCAGCGGCAACACCAACGCGCCGACGATCATGATCGCCGAAAAGGCCAGCGACATGATCCTGGCACAAGCAAAGCAGGCCCTTGCCGCATGACTGCCCAGCCCTTCACCGTCCCCGTTGCCGAGGCCGAAGCGGCGTGGGTGCGCGAGCGCGTCGCCGCCTACCGCTTCTTCGACGAGCCCAAGGGTGCGGGCTGGAAGCACGGCGCCAACCGCGCCTACATGGAGAAATTGCGGACCTACTGGCTCGAGAGCTTCGATTGGCCCTCTGCAGTCGCCAGCCTCAACCGCCATCCGCATTTCAGGGTCGAGGTCGAGCCCGGCTTCAGCCTCCACTGCATCCACCGCCGCTCGTTGCGTTCCGACGCTCGCCCGCTGCTGATCGCGCACGGTTGGCCGGGATCGGTGATGGAGTTCGATGCGATCATCGAGCGCCTCGCCGAGCCTGAGGACGGGTCGCCCGCCTTTCACGTCGTCGCGCCGTCGCTGCCCGGCTACGCCTGGTCCGACCGGCCGACCGACATGTGGGGGCCGCGGCACATCGCCGGGCTGTACGACAAGCTCATGCCGGCGCTCGGCTACGACCGCTACATGTACCAGGGCGGCGACTGGGGCTGCGTGATTGGGGGCTGGCTCGGCCTCGACAGCACGCGCCTCGATGCGCTGCACCTCAGCGGCTTCGGCCTGCGTCCGGCCAACATGAGCCCCGAGACTCCGGAAGACGTCGCCTGGCTGCAGAAGGCGATGAAGGTCCGCGACAACGAGACCGGCTACCTCCAGCTCCAGGGCACCAAGCCGCAAAGCCTCGGCTTCGCGATGATGGACTCGCCAATGGGCGTGGCGGCGTGGTTCTGCGAGAAGTTCGTCGGCTGGTCCGACGGTGGCGGCAAGGTCACCGACCCGCCCTATTCGATGGACTGGCTGCTCACCAACATCATGATCTACCTGTCGACGCGCAGCTTTGCGACGGCGACGTGGATCTACCGCGGCATGATCCTCGACGGGGGCTTCGCGATCCCCGAGGGCAGCCGCGTCGAAGTGCCGACCGGCGTTGCGGCGTTCCCGCACGACCTGCTCGCCTTCCCGGCGCGTCGCGTCGTCGAGCGCGGTTATAACGTCGTGCACTGGACGACGATGCCTCGCGGCGGGCATTTCGCCAGTCTCGAGGAGCCCGAGTTGTTCCTTGCGGATGTACGCGCCTTCGCGGCGGGGCTCTGACGACGGCGATGGAGTGGCGGGTCGAGCCGGGCCTCACGCCCTACCCGCATGCCGTCGCAACGATGGAGGCACGCGCCGCCGCTGTCCGCGACGCGGGCGGGGAAGAGCTGATCTGGCTCGTCGAGCACCCGCCGCTCTACACCGCCGGGACCAGCGCGGCCGAGGACGAACTGCTCGAGCCGTCGCGTTTCCCGGTGTTCGTGAGTGGCCGCGGCGGGCGCTACACCTACCACGGCCCGGGCCAACGCGTGGTCTATGTGATCGCCGATCTCGACAAGCGCGGACGCGACATCCGAGGCTATGTAGCGAGCCTGGAAGGCTGGGCGATCGCCGCGCTCGGACAGCTGGGCGTGACGGCCTATGCGGTGCCGGGGCGGGTCGGGGTGTGGGTCGACACAGCGGCGGGCGAAGCCAAGATCGGTGCGATCGGCGTGCGCGTTCGGCGCTGGGTCACCTACCACGGATTTGCGCTCAACGTGTCGCCCGACCTCGGACATTTCGCCGGCATCGTGCCCTGCGGACTGCCCGAGTTCGCGGTCACCAGCCTCGCCGCGCTAGACAGCACGGCAGGCCTTCCCGCGCTCGACGCGGCGCTCGCTGCGACCGTTCCGCCGCTGTTGCGCTGACAATTGTTGCGATCGTGCCGACATGCGACTAGAGTTGCAATGTTCCTCGCGCGTTGCGTACGGGCATTGGCAATATTGCGGTTTCAGGACCGCATCAATCGCGCTTGAGGGGCGCGCGATATGTGCTAATGTCCACTCCGGTGTGGGGATAAGGGCTGAACCAAACCGTCGCTATAACGCTCGCTCAAGAAAAACACCGAAGGAGATAAATATGGTTAGCAATCTCAAGACTGTCGCGCTGATCGCGGGCGTTGGCCTGGCACTCGTCGCTTGCGGCAAGAAGGCCGAGACCACCGACACCAGCACCACCACGACGACCGAAGCAACGCCGCCGGCCGCTGATGCGACCGCGACGCCGCCGGCCGCCGATGCCACCACCACCGACGCGATGGCGCCGGCTGCTGGTGCCACCGACGCAACCGCGACCGCTCCGGCCGCCGACGCGATGGCTGCTCCGGCCACCACCACCGAGAGCACCACGACGACGACCGAAAAGAAGTAAGCTTCTTTTAGCTCGTTCGAATGTTAGGGAAGGGCCGCCGCACTGGCGGCCCTTCTTTTGTCTGGCTCGCATCGAGCCCGGCCACGAAGCAGACCCACTGGGGAGTGAGACGATGAGCCTCGACACGATCACCGAGCAGATGCGCGCCCGCGTCGGCGCCAGCGCGAACCTCAAGAAGTCGGTCAAGTTCGATTTCGGTGACGACGGCGTCGTCCGCATCGACGACACGGTCAGCCCCGCCGTGGTCGACAACCAGAGCCTGCCGACCGATTGCACGGTCAAGGTCAGCATGTCGGACTTTACCGACATGGCGACCGGCAAGCAGAACCCGCAGATGGCCTTCATGATGGGCAAGCTGAAGGTCGAAGGCGACATGGGCGTCGCGATGCAGCTCGGCAGCATCCTCGGCTAGACGCAAAGTTTCCCGGCACCTGGCGGCGGCGGCTAGCGGTCGTCGCCGGTGAGGGCTATGTCGCATCACAAGCGCACGGCGTCGGGGAGTTATGATGCGTATTCAGGTCGTTCTCGGAAGCCTGGCGGCGTTCGCCGTTGCCACCGCACCGTTGGCCGCGGCCCCGCCCAAGCGGGCACCCACCAAGTCGGCGGCCAAGAAACCAGCGGCGAAAAAGCCTGCCGAGGTCGAGGCAGCGCCGGTCTACGACGCCCATCCCGGGATCCACATCCCGCAAGCGACAATCATGAAACCGCTGACCCCGGCAGAGGCCGAGGCGAACGCGATCTGGAACCTGCGCGCCGGGCTCAATGTCGCGGCGCTGCAGTGCCAATATTCGCCGTTTCTCGCGACGGTGCGGATCTATAACGACCTGCTGAAGCTGCACTCGGGCGAACTGGCCGACGCACAGGCGACGATGCTCAAGCATTTCAAGCGCTATGACGGCACCCGGGCGCTCAACAGCTTCGACCAGTACACGACCCGGACCTACAACAGCTTCTCGACCCTCGACGCGCAATACGCTTTTTGCCTGGCTTCGAGCGAGATCGGTCGTGGGGCGCTGATGCTGTCCCGGGGCGAACTCGGCAAATACGCGCTCGGTGCGACGCCAGTGCTGCGGACCTCGCTGACCCCGGTGCCGAACTCGGTCAGCCTGTGGCTTGTCGACGTCCAGCCGGACACGTTGCCGACGATCGACGGCTAGGCACCGCTGCCACCCCCGCGGTCGCGAGGGTGGCGTCGCGGGCCGTCACTAGAAGTGCAGGTTGAGCCCGGCGGTGACCGCGTTGCGGCGGTAGCGGGCCGTCGCGTCGGTATCGCTACCGACATCGTAAAGCCGGTCATGGCCGAAGTTCGAGTAGTCGTACTCGACCCGCGCCGACACTGTCTTGGTCAGCGCCTGCTCGTAACCGACGCCCGCGACATAGCCGTCGCGGTTGCTCGACGCACGGTCACCGAGTGTGTCGTTGAGGTCGAAGCGGGCGTTGGTATAACCGCCGCGGGCGTAGAGCAGCCCGGTCGGTGTCACCAGATAGCCGACACGCGCGCTAGCGCCGACGGTACGGCCCTGCTTGAGGCGGTAGTCGTTGCCGGCGGAGTCGCTGAAGTCGTCATGCCCGGTACGGCCGGTCACGCTCGCCTCGAACCCGAGGACGACGCGGGGCTGGATGCGGTAGTCGTAGCCGATCTGGCCACCATAAGCGAAACCGTCCTTGCGCTCGCGGAAGCGGTCGGTGCTGTCGACGTCGTCGATGCGAAGATGCTGGGTATCCTGCTGCCAGCCACCCTGGATGCCGACGAACGGACCGTCGAACGGCTCGGCGGGCGCGGCAAACGCGGGCGCGGCAACCAGTGCCGCCACGGCGATAAGGATCTGCTTTTTCATGGGTTCAAACTCGCGCTACTTCCGGCGAACTGCACCGGCGCAAGGAGCAGCGATCCAGCTGCAGCCCGGTCGCGTTACGCAGGTTCATCCGCCGACCCCCTGCATGGCAGCCATGCAGGGGCGGCGGGGCGGGCAGTGGAACCGGTGAAGCGAGTCCAATCCCGCAGCCCGTCATCCCCGCGCAGGCGGGGCCCATCACCACGGGATGCCGTGGTGACGGCTCCTCGCCCGCGCGGCGATGACGGGGTTTTCCCGTTAAGCCGCCTTCTTCAGGTGCCGCCGGCCGAGCAGTTCGGCGATCTGCACCGCGTTCAGCGCCGCGCCCTTGCGGAGGTTGTCGCTGACGCACCACAGGTTGAGGCCGTGCGGCACGGTCGGGTCCTTGCGCACGCGGCTGACGTAGGTCGCGAACTCCCCGACGCACTCGATCGGGGTGATGTAGCCGCCGTCCTCGTGCTTATCGACGAGCATGATGCCCGGGGCCTCGCGCAGGATGCGCTGCGCCTCGGCGACCGACAGCGGCCGCTCGAACTCGATGTTGATCGCCTCGGAGTGCCCGACGAACACCGGCACGCGGACGCAGGTCGCGGTCACCTCGATGTCGGGATCGAGGATCTTGCGGGTCTCGACCACCATCTTCCACTCCTCCTTGGTCTGGCCGTCGGCCATGAAGTCGTCGATGTGGGGGATGACGTTGAAGGCGATCTGCTTGGTGAACTTGTGGCTGGTCTTGGGGTCGCCGACGAACACCGCGCGGGTCTGCTCGAACAACTCGTCCATGCCCGCCTTGCCGGCGCCGCTGACCGACTGGTAGGTCGAGACGACGACACGCTTGATCGTCGCCGCGTCGTGGAGCGGCTTCAGCGCGACGACCATCTGCGCGGTCGAGCAGTTCGGGTTCGCGATGATGTTGCGCTTGCGGTACTTGTCGATCGCCTGCGGATTCACCTCGGGCACGATCAGCGGCACGTCGTGATCCATGCGGAACAGCGACGAGTTGTCGATGACGGTGCAGCCCGCAGCGGCAGCCTTCGGCGCATAGATCTTCGCCGGGCCGGAGCCCGCCGCGAACAGCGCGATGTCCCAGCCGGTGAAGTCGAAATGCTCGAGGTTCTGGACCTTGAGCTCGCGACCGTTCTCGCCGAAATCGATGATGTCGCCCTGGCTGCGACCGCTGGCCAGCGCTGCGATCTCGTCGATCGGGAACTGGCGCTCGGCGAGAATATTGAGCATTTCGCGCCCGACGCTGCCCGTCGCGCCGACGACGACGACTTTATAAGCCATGTTGTTGATCTCCTGAGCGCTGCGACTTAAGGCCGGTGGCCGTTTCGGGCAAGACCGGTTGCGCAGCTGTCAGGTCACCATTCAGGCAGCGACGCTTGCCGTACGTCGGCGGTTGACCGCGCCGATAGCGACGAAGCCCACGAGCATCAGGCCCCAGGTCGCGGGCTCAGGGACGGCACTGAGGGTCCAGCGCGTAGCGTCGGTTGCTTCCTCGATCAGGTCGGGGCTGACGGCACCGACGAAGATGCGGAAGACCGGCGTAAACGCCAGGGTGTCCGGATCGAAGCCGATCCCCTGGTCCGAGCAGAATTCGTCGGCAGTGCAGGCGAGGAAATCGAGGTTGGAACCGTCGAAGGTCACCGACGCCGCGCGCGGCGTGCCATAGATGCTGCTGCCGGTGGTGACGAACGGGAACGACGGCAGCGCGACACCGTCGAGCGTGACGAAGTCGCGGACGCCGTCGACCAGGACCGTGTTGTTGTCGGACTGGAGCGTGCCAGTCAGGCGGCCACTCACGGTGCCCGCATCGGCGCGGTAGGTGAACTGGAAGGTCGCCGCCTGCGCTGCGCTGCTCCCGAGCAGCGCTGCAGCCAGCGCCAGTTTCAACTTCGTCATCGCCAGAAAACCCCCTGCTGTTACGAAGGGGTTAACGAAAGATTGTTACGGATTTTGGCTTCCAGCCTTGCCCTTGCCGACAAGCGCGGTCACCGCGACATCGCCGGTGACGTTGCCGATGGTGCGGAACAGGTCGGGCAGCAGCTCGACCGCGATCAGCAGTGGCAGCGTCGTGATCGGTACCCCCATCGCCAGCGCGATCGGCGCGACGCTGGTGATGAACGACACCTGGCCCGGCAGCCCGATCGCCGCGATGCTGACCGCAAACGCCACCGCGACACCCGCGGCCAGCGTCGTCGGCGACAACACCAGTCCGTGGAGATGCGCGACATAGACCACGACCGCGAGATTGGCGGGGGCGCTGGTGGCACGGAAGATCGACACCGCGAGCGGCAGGATCAGGCGGGTCAGCGGCTGCGGCAGCTTGAGGCTCTCGTTGGCAGCCTCGACCATCGCGGGCAGCGTCGCAATCGACGACTGGGTGCTCAGCGCCACCACCTGCACCGGGATCATGGCGCGCACGAACAGCATGAACGGCACCGGGCGGAACACCGCGACCAGCCCGTAGAGCCCGGCAATCAGCACCAGCTGGACCGCGATGACGATGCCGACATAATGCGCCAGCACGCCGATCGCACCGAGCCCGGCGTGCGCGCCAACCAGCAGCGCCAGCGCGAACACCCCGACCGGCGCGAGCCAGAGCACCCACTCGACCAGCACCAGCATGGTCTGGACGACGGCGTCGAAAAACCCGTTGAGCGCGGCGCGGGGTGCATCGGGGATACGCGTCGCGGCGAAGGCAAAGGCCATGCCGAACACCACCAGCGGCAGCATCTTGCCCTCCGCCGCGACGCTGAAGGCATTCGACGGCACGAAACTGCGGACCCAGGCGCCGGCGCTGAGCGGCACCGCGGCGGGGGCGGCACCGGCGGTCGCGAGCAACGCCTTCGCCGCGGTCTCGGGGATCGGCACGAGCTGGAGCAGCAACGGCACGACGATGACGCTCATCGCGCCACCCGCGATGATGATCACCGCGAACCACAACAGGCCGCGGCCCGCCAGCTTGCTCGCCCCCGCGCTGCCCGCCGCCGAGACGATGCCCGTGAACAGCAGCCCGAAGACCAGCGGGATGATGGTCATCTGCAGCGCGTCGAGCCAGATGCCGCCGGTCGGCTCGGCAACGCTGGCGATGCGCGCGACAATGTCAGGGGAGGCGAAGGCCGCCAGCGCGATGCCGCCGCCGAGGCCGAGCACGAGGGCGAGGAAGATGCGGACGGTCAGGGTCATGCGCGCAGTGAACGCGGGCGGCGCGGGTTTGGCAAACGAGGAAAGCTTGGAGGACGGATGGCGCCCTGTTTCCCGGCGATCTCACCCGACTGTCATCCCCGCGCAGGCGGGGACCCATGAACACCGCATTCCGTGTTCATGGGTCTCCGCCTGCGCGGAGATGACACTGGATTTAGACGCTCAGCCGCGACAGCACCGCGTCACCCATCGCCTGCGTCCCAAGCACCCCGCCCAGATCCCGCGTCCGCGCCCCCGCATCGAGCGCCGCCTCGACCGCCGCCTCGACCCGGTCCGCCAGATCGACCCGCCCGAGCGAATAGCGCAGCGCCATCGCCAGGCTGAGGATCGAGGCACATGGGTTCGCCAGCCCCTGCCCCGCGATGTCGGGCGCCGAGCCATGGATCGGCTCGTACAGGCCGGGCATGCCCTTTTCCCCGAGCGCCGCCGACGGCAGCAGCCCGAGCGAGCCGGTCAGCATCGCCGCCTCGTCGCTGAGGATGTCGCCGAACAGATTGTCGGTCAGGATGATGTCGAACTGTTTCGGATTCTTGACCAGCTGCATCGCGGTGTTGTCGGCGAGCATGTGGCTGAGCTCGACGTGCGGGTACTCGGCGTCGCGCAGGGCCTGGACCTCCTCGCGCCACAGCAGCCCGGCCTCCATGACGTTCGACTTCTCAGCCGAGCAGACCCGGCCCGAGCGTCCGGCGGCCAGCTCGAAGGCGACCCGCGCCACCCGCCGGATTTCGCCGCTGGTGTAGCTGTGGGTGTTGAGCCCGCGTCGCTCGCCGCCGCCAAGGTCCTCGATGCCGCGCGGCTCGCCGAAATAGACCCCGCCGGTCAGTTCGCGGACGAACAATATGTCGAGGCCCTCGACCAGTTCGCGCTTCAGGCTCGAGGCGTCCGCCAGCGCATCGAAGCACCGCGCCGGACGCAGGTTGGCGAACACGTTCATGCCCGCTCGCAGCGCCAGCAGGCCGGCTTCGGGCCGCTTGTCGTAGGGCTGCTTCGCCCACTGCGGGCCACCCACCGCGCCCATCAGCACCGCGTCCGCCGCCTTCGCCGCGGCCAGCGTCTCGGCCGCCAGCGGCACGCCGTCGGCGTCGATCGCGGCACCGCCGAAGCGCGCCTCGGTCATCACGATGCCGGCGTCGAGGGCTTCGACGACGCGGCGCGCCTGCGCAGTCACTTCGGGGCCGATGCCGTCGCCGGGCAGCAGGAGCAGGGTCTTGGTCATGCGCTCACCCGCGTTGCTGCGCCCGCGACCCACGGCCGGGCGCTCGCCAGCCGCGCCTCGAAAGCGGTGATGTCCGCGAGCCGTGTCTCGGTCAGCCCGATCTCGTCGCGGCCATTCAGCAGGCAGTCCTTGCGAAACGGGTCGACGGCGAAGGCGAAGCGGTCCTGGAAGGGGGTCGTGACGACCTGGTTCTCAAGGTCGACGGTGACCTCGAAGTTCTCGGCGACGACCATCAGCCGGTCGATCTCCTCCTGCGGCAGCGCGACCAGCAGCATGCCGTTCTTGAAGGCGTTGCCCGCGAAGATGTCGGCGAAGCTCGGCGCGATGACCACCCGGAAGCCCATGTCGGCAAGCGCCCACGGCGCGTGCTCGCGGCTCGACCCGCAGCCGAAATTGTCGCCCGCGACGAGGATCGGAGCGCCGCGGTTGCGCTCCGTGTCGAAGATGTTGCCCGGCTCGGCGCGCAGCCCGGCGAAGGCATGCTGCCCCAGTCCGGCGCGGGTGATCGTCTTCAGGAAGCGCGCCGGGATGATGACGTCGGTGTCGATGTTCGACAGGCCGAACGGCACGGCGACGCCGGTGAGGGTGTGAAAGGGCTGCATCAGGCCATCAACTCGCGCACGTCGGTGAGGCGACCGGTCACCGCCGCTGCCGCCGCCATCGCCGGGCTGAGCAGGTGGGTCCGCGCACCGGGCCCCTGCCGCCCCACGAAGTTGCGGTTGCTGGTCGAGGCGCAGCGCTCGCCGGGCGGGACCTTGTCGGGGTTCATCGCGAGGCACATCGAGCAGCCCGGCTCGCGCCAGTCGAAGCCGGCCTCGATGAAGATGCGGTCGAGCCCCTCGGCCTCGGCCTGGCGCTTGACGAGGCCGGAGCCCGGCACGACCAGCGCCTGCTTGACGCCGCTGGCGACGTGCCGCCCCTTGGCGACCGCGGCGGCCGCACGAAGATCCTCGATGCGGCTGTTGGTGCAACTGCCGATGAAGATGTTCTCGACCCGGACCTCGTCCAGCCGGTCACCCGGCGCCAGCCCCATGTAGGCGAGGCTTTTCGCCGCCGCCGCCTGCTTGCCGGCGTCCGCGAAGTCCGCCGGTGCGGGCACCCGGCCGGTGATCGCGACGACGTCCTCGGGGCTGGTGCCCCATGTCACCAGCGGCGCGATGGCGCTGCCGTCGATGGTGATCTCGGCGTCGAAGACCGCGCCCGCGTCGCTCGGCAGGGTCCGCCAATAGGCGATGGCCGCCTCGAGCTCGGCGCCCTGCGGCGCGCGCTGGCGGCCGCGGATATACTCGAACGTCTTGTCGTCGGGTGCGATGAGCCCGGCGCGCGCACCGGCCTCGATGGCCATGTTGCAGACCGTCATGCGGCCTTCCATCGACAGCGCCTCGATCACCGGGCCCGCGTATTCGAGCACGTAGCCGGTGCCGCCACCCGCCCCGAGCTGCCCGCAGATCGCCAGCGCGACGTCTTTCGCGCTAATCGAGAAGCCGAGGCTGCCGGTCACCGTGACGCGCATCGCCTTTGCTCGCGCCAGGTGCAGCGTCTGGGTCGCGAAGACGTGCTCGACCTCGGACGTGCCGATGCCGAACGCCAGCGTCCCGAAGGCACCGTGCGTCGCGGTGTGGCTGTCGCCGCACACCAGCGTCAGGCCGGGCAGCGTGAAGCCCTGCTCCGGCCCGATGATGTGGACGATGCCCTGCTCGGGCGCGAATACGTCGATCAGCTCGATACCGAACTCGGCGCAGTTGCGGGTCAGCATCTCAAGCTGGAGCGCGCTTTGCGGGTCGGGGTTGGGCAGGTCGCGGTGGCTGGTCGGGACATTGTGGTCGGGAACCGCCAGCGTCAGGTCGGGACGGTGGACCCGCCGCCCGGCGACGCGCAGCGCCTCGAAAGCCTGTGGCGAGGTGACCTCGTGGATGAGATGCCGGTCGATCCAGACGAGATCGGTGCCGCCCGCGTCGGGGGCGGTATCGCCGCGGGCGACAACGTGGTCGTCCCAGATCTTGGCATAAAGGGTGCGTGGAGAGGTCATGGTCCGCAACTAGCACCGCTTCCGGCCCCCGCAAAGTTCGCACAGTGCATAGCGGCCAGCCGCTTCACGCGGGGATGACGCGCGCGATTCGAGGGCTATAAGCCCCGGGCAATGGCCGACACTCTCCCCGACGCAGCCCCCGAGGCCCGCGCTGCCGCGCTCGACGAGGACGACCGGCTGACCGGCGTCTATGTCGGCGACGTCGTCGATGCCCTCGACGCCGGCGACTATGCCGGGGTGCGGGCGCTCGTCGAGCCGCTCCACAATGCCGACATCGCCGACCTGTTCGAGCAGGTCCGCGGCGACCACCGCGCGGCGCTGGCGACGGCGCTCGGCGACCTGCTCGACGCCGATGTCTTCGCCGAGATGAACGAGTGGGTGAAGAGCGAACTGCTCGACCTGCTCGAGCCGCAACAGGTCGCCGACATCGCCGAGGCGCTCGATACCGACGACGCCGTCGCGATCATCGAGGACATGGACGAGGACGACGCGCGCGAAGTCCTGCGCGCGATGGATCCCGACGACCGCGCCGCGATCGAGGAGGCGCTGTCCTACCCGCTCGATTCCGCCGGCCGCCTGATGCAGCGCGACCTGGTCGCGGTGCCGGAGCATTTCACCGTCGGGCAGACCGTCGCCTTCGCCCGATCGCGCGCCGACCAGACTACCGAGTTCTGGGAGATCTTCGTCGTCGACACCGCGCACAAGCCGGTCGGCACGATGCGCCTCAGCCTGGTGCTGACCTCGCCCGACGAGATCAGGGTCGCCGACATCATGCAGCGCGACCAGACGCTGATCCCGGTCGACATGGACCAGGAGGAAGTCGCGCTGCGCTTCCAGAAGTACGCCTTGATCTCGGCTGCCGTGATCGACGACATCGGGCGACTGGTCGGCGTCGTCACCGTCGACGACGTCGTCCACATCATCCAGGAGGAGGCCGGCGAGGACATCCTCAAGCTGTCCGGCGCCGGCGACGGCGACATCAACGAGCCAATCGCGCGGACGGTAAAAGTCCGGTTGTCGTGGTTGATCGTCAACCTGCTCACCGCGATCCTCGCGGCCTCGGTTGTCGGGCTGTTCCAGGCGACGATCTCGAAGCTCGTCGTGCTCGCGGTGCTGATGCCGATCGTCAGCGGCATGGGCGGCAACGCCGGCACGCAGACGATGGCAGTCGCGGTGCGGGCGCTGGCGTTGAACCAGCTCACCACCGCCAACACCCGCCGGATGATCCTGCGCGAATTTACCATCGCCTGCGCCAACGGCTTGGCGCTTGGGGTGCTGATCGGTGCCGGGGTGTCGCTGATCTACGGCGAGTGGCAGCTCGGCGCGGTGATCGCGGCGGCGATGCTGATCAACAACCTCGTCGCCGGGCTCGCCGGGCTGCTGATCCCGGTCGGGCTCGACAAGGCCGGCGTCGATCCGGCGGTGTCGTCGGCGGTGTTCGTCACCACGATGACCGACGTCATGGGCTTTTTCTCGTTCCTCGGTCTGGCGACCGTGTTCCTGCTGGCGTGATCCACCTGACCAAGGTCGCGGTCGGTTGTGCCGACCTGGAGGTCCTCGCCGCGCGCCAGGCTGCTCGCGCTGCCGACCTGCCCGGCCTCGGCGCCGCGGCAGTGACGCTGACCCGCTACATGCCGCGCCGTGCCGACGAGCTGGTCGGCGGCTCGCTGTTCTGGATCATCAAGCACCGGCTGATCGGACGGCAGGAGGTGCTCGGCCTGACCATGACGCCGACGCCGTGGGGCGAGAAATGCGCCATCCTGCTGCGCCCCGGCCCGGTCCCGGTGGTCGGGACGCCGCGCAAGGCGCACCAGGGCTGGCGCTATTTCGAGCCTGCCGACGCCCCGCCCGACCGCGACGGCAGCGACCCCGAGGCCGATGTCCCGCCGGCGATGCTGCGCGAACTGCAGTCGCTCTGGCTGGTCTAGCTGATCGAATTCGTGCCGCAGATCACCGAGCCGCTGCCGTGCTTCGAGACGCTGCACACCGCACCGCCACCGATCCGCGCATCGCCCGAGCCCATCACCGAGACGCTGGCGGTTTGCGTCGCGGTCGCGTCGATGTTGCCCGATCCGGCGATGCTGGCGCTGAGCGTATGGCACTTGAACCCGCCGAGGCGCAGGCGGCCCGACCCGGCGACATCGATTTTCGCCGTGTCGCAGCGGCCATCGACGGTGACATTGCCCGAGCCGGCGATACTGAAGCTCGCATCGCGGGTGTCGAGCGCGCCGATCCGCATCGAGCCCGAGCCGCCGACCGAAGCCACGAAAGCCGGCACCTTGACGCGGTCGACGGCGACGCTGCCCGACCCGCCGATCTCGACGCCGCGGACCATGGGCACGGTGACCGCGATGCGGACCTGGCTGCGGTTGCCGCCGCTCCAGTTCCAGCCGCTGCCGCGCTTGTTGCCGATGCGCAGGACGCCCGCCTCGACGCGGATATCGAGGCGGTCGAGCGCCTGCTGCTCGCCGGTCGCGCGCACCGATGCGGCGGCGCCGGTAGTCACGGTGACTTCGGGAGAGCCGCCGAGCGCGATGCGGTCGAAATTCCCGACCGGAAACGACTGTTCGGCGGCGCTCGCTCCGGTCGCGGCGGAGGCAAGCAGGGCGGCGGCAATGGCGGCGGTGCGGATCATCGAGAGCTCCCAAGCTGTATTGGCATAATAATACACGTCGAACAGGCGGGTTCAAGACGGTTTATGGCGGACCCACGCCGTCCTGTACAATTTCGTACCAGAATAAATAATCATTGGTCCGAGATCGTACCGTCATGGCCGCAACACCGTGCCATGAGACGCCATGCAAAAGTCGCGCCGGAGGTCTTCATGTCGGCGATCCACCTGACCGGCGAGCATCGCCGTGATCAGGTCGCGCGCTGCGGGCAGGTCATCGACGGAAACGAGCACATGCAGACGATGCTGTACGGCAGCATCACCTGCGCCGCCTGCCTCGACATCTTCCGGACGAGCAAGCATCGGGGCGGCTTCTCGACGCGCGCCATCCGCCCCGACCGCTGACGCGACAGCCGCCACTCGTACACCATCCGATAGATGGTAATTAACGAGTTGTTAAACTATCAAGAGAGCGACTCGACTGCCCTCGAGTTATGAGTGCGTACCGTCCCATAGGCGAGCACCCCTGTTGGTCTATGGGACGTCCGCGCTGCACTTTAGCTCGCCCACTGGCACGGCCTTCGCGCGCGTGCGGCGTTGGCGTTTGTCGCTGTCGCCATTCCGGTACGCGAACGGCCGGTACGCGAACGGCGGTACGTGAACGGACTGTCACAAATTAGCGGATGCGATAACGGTCGGACATGGGCGCAACGGGTGGGCCATGTCGGACGTAACGGGGGCTGCCTTCTGGGCCGGCTTCGACGCGCGCCTGAAGGGCGCCCCGGAGTCCAGTTGCCCGTTCGCTCAGGATACCGGCAAATACCGCGAATGGCAGGAAGGCTGGAACGAGCAACCGCCAGCGTCGGACGTGACTGTACCCAACTGACGCGACGCACAGGCTGACATGAGTCGGCGCGCAAGACGAAACCGCCGTGAAGCGGACTTCGCCTTGCGCGCCGGAAGTCAGGCTGCCTTGAGGACCTGTTCGATCTTCAGCTGTGCTGCCGGCTCGTCGATGTTCTCCATCGCGGCGAGCTCGCGTGCCAGGCGGCCGATCGCGGCCTCGTAGATCTGGCGCTCGGAATAGCTCTGCTCGGGCTGGTCCTCGGCACGGTGGAGGTCGCGGACGACCTCGGCGATCGAGACCAAATCACCGGAGTTGATCTTGGCCTCATACTCCTGGGCGCGGCGCGACCACATCGTGCGCTTGACCTTGGGCTTGCCCTTCAGGGTGGTCAGCGCCTCGAGCAGGGTCGCCTGGCTCGACAGCTTGCGCATGCCGACGCCTTCGGCCTTGTTGGTTGGAACGCGGAGCGTCATGCGCTCCTTCTCGAAGCGGAGCACGTACAGTTCAAGCGCGGCGCCAGCGATCTCGGAGCTTTGCACTTCGACCACCCGGCCGACCCCGTGCTTGGGGTAAACGACATAATCTCCCGCGACGAAGTTGAGCGCCTTGGCTGCTACCACCATAGTGTCTTACCTTTCGTGCCGCCGCGGATGGGCCAGCCGTGGTGCGCGCTTGCTCCCGAAGAGAGTTGAGCGCACCTTCCCGATGAGAGGAGCGACTGCGGACCTTGCCTCTGACCTGCCGGCGACTGTTATAGGCGATGCCGTACCGCAGGACGGGTACGGCAGCCGGTTGACGTTCGCGATTAACGCAAATCCTTCATATCAGAAATTTGCGCCGAAATCCACTGTTGCGGACTTGCGGATACGGGCCGGGCAGGCGGCTCAGCTGTCGCCGGGCTTGTCGCTGAAATACTTGTCGAACTTGCCTTCTTCGCCCTTGTGCTCGTCGGCATCGGCGGGCGTCGGGCCCTTGACCGTGATGTTGGGCCAGGTCGCGGACAGGGTGGCGTTGAGCTCGAGCCATTTTTCCAGACCGCCCTCGGTGTCCGGGAGAATCGCCTCGGCGGGGCACTCGGGCTCGCAGACGCCGCAATCGATGCACTCGTTCGGGTTGATGACGACCATGTTGTCGCCCTCGTAGAAGCAGTCGACGGGGCAGACCTCGACGCAATCCATGTACTTGCACTTGATGCAAGCTTCCGTCACCACATAGGTCATCGCCGGTCCCCTGAACGCATTTTAGGTTATCTACGGCCCTGCTAAACGGCGGCAAGCGCCTCCGTCAATGCCGCTGATCGACGGCAACCGCCTTCCTCAATGCCACTAGGCGAGGACTAGTTCCTCGACCTGTGCCGCCGACGCCCGCCGCGACGTCAGGTCGGTGTAGAGCTCCCGTGCCTCGACGAAGGGTCCACGGCGCTCTGCCAGGCCCTCGACCCGCACCACCACGACCTCGTCGTGCCTGGGGTAGCTGAGCACCGAACCGGCCCGGACCAGCGCCGAAGCCCGGTCGATGACCCGGCCGTCGAGCCTCAGGTGTCGGCTCTCGCAGAGCCGTTGCGCATCACTGCGCGATTTCGCCAGCCGTGCGAACCAGAGCCACTTGTCCAGTCGCAATCCCTGACCGTAAACCAAAAGCTACCGTCCTTTCCTGTCTAAAGCGCGACTATCCGCGCGGGCCTTTCATTCCTGCCAAAGCGGCAAACGGGTTGGAGGGAGAAACCAGGACCGGGGCGTCGCGTCCGCGCTCGCGACTGATGCCGCCCCAGGCAAACGCCGGGGCACCGTCGACGAGGCGCGGGCGGTAGCCGAGTGCGCGCATCAGCCGCGCGAAGCCGTCGCGGCTCATGCCGACGCTCGCCACCCAATTGTCGTCGGGCACGAACGGCGCGCGGCCGTCGCGGGCGCCGTGCATGGCCCGCGCCAGCCGGTCGACCATGTCGACGCGCACCGCCTGCGTCCCGACGATCCAGAACCCGGCGACCCCGTAATAGGCGGGCGGCGCGGTCGCGATGACGTCGATCGCGACGCGCCCGCCGAGCGGCGGCGCGGGCAGGTCGTCGGCAACCGTCGCGACCCCCCACAGTGCCAGCCGCCAGCGCGTCGGCTCCGGCCGCAGCAGTTCGTGGACGTAAACGTGGATGTCGCCGAGGCGGACGCCCGCGCCCTGCAGCATCTTGCGGTCGATGCGGGTCAGCGCCTCGACCTGCGCCGACAGCGCCTCGCGCGGCGCGCAGCCCATGTGCTCGACGAGGCGGACAATGAGGCCACGGGCTGCAGGCGACAGGTCGGGCGACAGCCGGACGACGCGGATCAGCGCCGCGAGGTGCTTGTCGCGCGCCACCTCGAACCAGGCCGCCAGCCGTCCGACGACGCGGGCCCGCTCGGGCGTCGGGATAACCTCTAGCGCGCGGTCGAGATCGATCCGCGGATGCAGCGCGTCGCGGCCCGGACGGAGCTTGGCGATCCGCGCGCCCTTCCACAGGATGCGCGGCGGCATCCCGCCATCGAAGACCATCTCGAAATCGGCGTCGGCGCTGTCGGCGAGCGCGACCGCGCGCCGCGCCAGTTCGCGCGGCAGGTGGCGCTCGGCGGCGGCGAGCAGCAGCTTGCGCTCGCCGGCGCGGGCGGTCGGGTCGGGCGTAAAGCGGAAGCCGTCGAGCGTGCCGATCGCCTCGCCCTCGACCGCGAGCACGCCGTCGTCGTCGACCGCGACGCGCTGCTCGCCGCGAACGTGGAAATCCTTGAGCAGGACCGCCGTGCGCCGGTCGACGAAGCGCTGGGTCAGGCGCTGGTGGAGCGCGTCCGACAGCCGGTCCTCGAGCGCCCGCGTCTTCGCCGCCCACTCCGCCGCATCGGCGATCCAGCCCGGCCGGTGCGTCGCGTAGGTCCACGTCCGCGCCGCTGCGATCCGCCCCGACAGCGTCGCGATATCACCGTTCACGTTGTCGAGCGCCGCGACTTCCGCGGCAATCCAGGCCGGCGGCAACGTGCCGTCGCCCTCGCTGAGGTGGCGGAACACCCGGCTGACGAGGCGCGCATGCTGCTCCGGCCCGGTCTTGCGGTAATCGGGGAGCTGGCAAGCCGCCCACAGCCTTTGGATCCGGTCGCGTCCCCGCGCGCGGGCACCGATGCCGTCCTCGCTCGCCAGCCGCCGCAGCACCGCGAGGTCGATCGCGTCGTCGGCGCGGATCAGTTCGCGGCAGCCCGGCATCTCCTCGAGGCTGCCGATCAGCCGCGGCAGGCTGTCGAAATCGAGCTTTGGGTTGCGCCACACCAGATGGGTCAAAGGCGGAAACTGGTGGTTCTCGATCGCCGCGATTTCTTCGGGCTCGAAGGTCTGCGCCGCGTCGTGGCCGAGCTGGACCACCCCGAACGTGCCGTCGCGCTGGTGCCGCCCGGCGCGCCCGGCGATCTGCGCCAGCTCCGAGGTCGTCAGCCGCCGCTGCCGCCGCCCGTCGAACTTGTGCAGCGACGCGAACGCGACATGGGCGATGTCCATGTTGAGCCCCATGCCGATCGCGTCGGTGGCGACGAGGTAGTCGACCTCGCCCGACTGGTACATCGCGACCTGGGCGTTGCGGGTGCGCGGGCTGAGCGCGCCCATCACCACCGCCGCCCCGCCCTTGTGACGCCGCAGCATCTCGGCCAGCGCGTAGACCTCGGCCGCGGTGAACGCGACGATCGCCGAGCGCTTGGGGAGGCGGCTGAGCTTCTTGGGTGGCGCATAGCTCAAGGTCGAGAAGCGCGGCCGGGTGATGATCTCGCAGTCGGGCAGCAGCCGCCGGATCAGCGGGCGCAGCGTCTCCGACCCGAGGATCATGGTCTCGGCATAGCCCCGGCGGTGCAGCATGCGGTCGGTGAAGATGTGCCCGCGCTCCGGGTCCGCGCCGACCTGCCCCTCGTCGAGCGCGACGAATGCGACCTCGCGGTCGGCAGGCATCGATTCCGCGGTGCACAGGAAATAGCGGGCGTTGGGCGGCAGGATCTTCTCCTCGCCGGTGATCAGTGCGACCTGCGCCTCGCCCTTGATTGCGACGACGCGGTCATAGACCTCACGTGCCAGCAGACGCAGCGGAAAGCCGATCATGCCGCTGACGTGGCCGCACAGGCGTCCGACGGCGAGATGGGTTTTGCCCGTATTTGTCGGGCCGAGCACGGCGGTGAGGTTGGATCCTGCCCGGTTGGTCACGGTAAAGTGCTCATCCCGCCCAATCTGGGCGTGAAGGGCCTGTGCACAAGGCCGCGAGCGAAACGTTACGCCAACTGGTCATCACGTCCTTTGAAACGCGTCCGACGCAGGGAAGGTCGCACAGTCGGACTCCCGATTCAAGTGACCGTTCGAAGACGGCGATTCGTCGCAGTTCGCGAGGGCAAAAATCGCTAGTTGTTGACTTCATTGGCGGCGCGGGGCCTGTTGCGCCTCGCGGGATCCCGGGGGGCGACGGACTTGTTTCAAGCGAGCGGGCGAGGATTCGGCGGAGTGCTGGTCGCGGACGGGTTCGCCCCGTCGCTGTCCGGCTTCGGCGGGAACGCCACCGGGCCGCGCCGCCGTCGCTTCGACCATGCCGCCCTGATCGACCGGCTCGCCGGTGCCGACATTGCCATCGACCTCGGCGACGGCATCGGCTCGCGGACCTGGTGGCGCGGCATCGCGACGCTGGCGCTGCTGTCGGTCGCGACCCTCTACGCCGGTACTCATATGACGCCGCTGCCGGTCGCGGTGCGCGGCACGATGACCCCGGCCCAGTACGACGACGCCCGCCCCGACACCATCGCCCCGCTGGCGCTCGGTGCCGCGACCGGCCGCTTCACTGCCCCGACCGCCCGCGTTCGCGCCCTGTCGGAAATCCCCGAGCGCCCGCGCGTCGAAAAGACCGCGACGCTCCGCCCGTCGGACAATTTCGAAGGCGCGCTGCGCCGCGCCGGGGTCGGCAAGGAGGACGCCAACGATGCCGCCCGCGCGATCGGCGGTGCCGTCCGCCTCGACCAGATCCGCACCACCACCGACATCGACGTCGTGCTCGGCCGCCGCGAGACCAAGAGCGTGCCGCGCCCCCTCGAAAGCCTCGCCTTCCGCGCCGCCTTCGACCTCCGCGTCGAACTGACCCGTGCCGAGAACGGCACCCTGCAGCTGAAGCGCATACCGATCGCCATCGACTCGACACCCCTGCGCGTCAGCGGCGTCGTCGGCGGCAGCATGGCACGCTCGGCGAAGGCCAGCGGTTTGCCCGCCGACGTCATCGCCGATGCGATCCAGCAGCTCGGCTATGTCGTCGATTTCCAGCACGGCATCGGCCGCCACGACAAGTTCACACTCATCGTCGAGCACAAGCGCGCCGAGACCGGCGAAACCCAGACCGGCAAATTGATGTATGCCGCGCTCGGCAACGCCGAGTTGATGCGCTGGGATTACAGCGGCGCGTCGCAGTTCTTCCGCGCCAACGGCGAGAGCGCCCGCAAGGGCCTGATGAAGACCCCGGTCGACGGCGCGCGGCTGACGTCGGACTTCGGCATGCGCTTCCACCCGCTGCTCAATTATTCGCGGATGCACCAGGGCGTCGACTTCGGCGTGCCGATGGGGACCCCGATCAAGGCGGCGGCGAGCGGCAAGGTGAGCTTCGTTGGCTGGCACGGCGGCCACGGCAACTACGTCATGCTGGCGCACAGCAAGACGCTCAGCACGGCCTACGCGCACATGTCGAAGTTCGCGGTGAAGCCCGGCCAGCAGGTCGTGCAGGGCCAGGTCATCGGTTACGTTGGCTCCACGGGGCTGTCGACCGGTCCGCACCTCCACTACGAGACCTGGCTCAACGGCAAGCCGGTCAACCCGATCACGCTCAAGTTCCTCGGCGGCACCAATCTTGCCGGCGGTGACCTGGCGCGCTTCAAGGCCGCGATGGCGAAGCTGCGCGGCTAGATTTTGCGCGGTCCCGGGCCGCCCCTAGCCACCGACGCTGCAATCTCGCTACAAGTAAGCCATGTCCCGAGCCCTTGCCGTCCTGCCCCTGCTCGTCCTGATCGGCGCGAGCCCCAGCCGCTTTCCGCAGGTCGAGCGCCCGGTCGCCTCGATCGTCGCCGATGAATGGTCCGACGAAAACAGCCGCGATGCCGCCCGCGAGGCCGAGCAGGTGATGGTCTTCCTGGGCGCAAAGCCCGGCATGGTCGTCGCCGACATCGGGGCCGGCAGCGGCTATTACACCGTCCGCCTCGCGCCGCGCCTGCTGCCGACCGGCCGCGTCATCGCCGAGGATATCGTGCCCGCCTACATCACCGCGCTGCGCCAGCGCGTCCGCGAGCAGCGCCTGAAGAACGTCACCGTCGTGCGCGGCGCACCCGACAATCCGCACCTGCCGCTCAACAGCGTCGACGCCGCGCTGATGGTCCACATGTACCACGAGGTTCGCCAGCCCTACGCCTTGCTGTGGCACGTCCACGGGGCCCTGCGCCGCGGCGGCAAGGTCGCGATCGTCGACGTCGACCGGCCCGCCGCCCAGCACGGCACGCCCCGCGCCCAGCTTGCTTGCGAACTCGCCGCAGTCGGCTTCCGTCGCATCGGCGATCTCGATCTCGGCGCGGCGGGCGGCTACCTCGCGGTGTTCGAGCCGGTCGGCCGACGTCCGGCACCGTCGGCGATCAAGCCGTGCGTGCGCGCGCCGGCCTGAGCCGAGCGTAACAAACTCGCCGCAAAATCGCCGCAAGCCACCGGCAGATCATGCGACCGAAGTTCCGAAGGTCACCGCCTTGCACGCAGTCATCCTTTCCGCCGGCCAGGGGTCGCGGCTCGCGCCGCTGACCGCCACGACGCCGAAGTGCCTGATCGACTTCCACGGCCGCAGCCTGCTCGAGTGGCAGGTGGCGGCGCTGGCCGCCGCCGGGGTCGACCGCATGACCGTGGTCACCGGCTTCGAGGCTGGGCAGGTCCGCGACCGGCTGGCGGCGGCGCACGTCAACGTCGAGACGCTGCACAACCCGTTCTACCGGATCGCCGACAACATCTCGTCGGTCTGGCTGGCGCGCGGCGTGCTGGCCGCGGGCGACGCCATTGTCCTCAACGGTGACACGCTGATCGGGCCCGAGCTGATCGCGCAGGCGATCGCCGGGGCCTCCGCTCCGGTCAACGTCACGATCGCGGTCAAGCCCGCCTACGACGCCGACGACATGAAGGTGACGCTCGCCGCCGGCCGCGTTACGGCGGTGTCGAAGCTGCTGCCCCCCGGCGAGACCGACGCCGAGTCGATCGGCATGCTGGTGATGAAGGGCACGGGCGGCGCGACCTTCGCCGCGATGGTCGACCGCGTCATCGCGCGCGAGGGCGGCACCGGCAACTACTACCTCAGCGCCGTGGCGGAACTGGCGATCACCGGAGTCGTCGGCGCGACCGACGTCACCGGCCACGAATCCGCCGAGGTCGACTTCCCGGCCGATCTGCCCGGGGCGCGTGCGCTGACCGCGTCATGGTCGACCGCCACCTGGGCTCAGCCCCCGAGCGTGGTGCCGTTCAGCGCGTCGCGCAGGTCGCGAACCATCTGAGCCACGCCGTCCGCATCGAGCGTCACCGCCGCGCCGAGTTCGGGCACCCCCGGCCAGCCGGCATCGGGAAAGCTGCGCCCGCGCCATGCGCGCGCCTGCTCGTAGCGCGGAATGACGTGAAAATGGACGTGGCGGTCGACCATCATCAACATCAGGTAGTTGACCCTCTGCGGCTGCGAGACACCAGCCTGCGCCAGCGCGATCCGCGCCGCCATCGCCGGCAGCGCCGCGCCTTCGTCGGGGGTCAGGTCGCCAAACGCCTCGACCTCGCGCTTGGCGATCAGCACGACCGCGCCGAGCGTCGGCTGAGCGGCACGAACCACGACCGCCCAATGCTCGTCCTCGAAGACCGTGCCGGGGCCGTAGCCGAACTTGGCGAGTGTCGCATGCATGCCACCGACGCTGCCCGAGGCGCGGCATGAGCGCAACCGCAGTCGTCCGCATCGACTACCCCGGCACCCCCGCGACGACCTTCGGCCTGTCGCCCGCGACCCGACTCGACCGCCAGCTTGCCCGTCTCAAGCCCGCCGCCAGCCGCGTGCTCATGGTCGCCAGCGATGCGATCGTCGACACTCCCGCCCTCGCCCATTTACTGGCCGGCGAGCCGCTGCTGGTCACCGATGCGAAGGGCCGCCCGCTGCTCGGCTGGGTCGACCCGGCGATGGTCGACGGCCTGCGCGACAGCTTCGCCAGCGGCACCTTACCCGCCGCCCCACCCTGCCCCGTCGTGGTCGCGGGCAGCTTCGACTTCGCCAGCGGCACCCTCAAGAAGCGCGAGAAATTCCTCGCCTACGGCCGCTCGGACGACCGCTCGAAAGCGCCCGAGGACGCGCTTTACTTCGCCAGCTTCAAGGGCGTCACCGACCTCGTCACGAAGTACGCCTGGCCGCACCCGGCGCTGCTCGTCGTCCGCGCCTGCGTCGCGCTCGGCATTACGCCGAACATGGTGACGACGCTGTCGACCCTGCTGTCGATCGCCGCGATCCCGCTGCTGATGACCCACTGGTTTGCCGCCGGACTGGCCTGCGCCTGGGGCATGACCTTCCTCGACACCGTCGACGGCAAGCTGGCGCGGGTCACCGTCAGCTACTCGAAATTCGGCAATTACTTCGATCACATCCCCGACATCGTCTTCCCGCCGATCTGGTGGTGGGCGTTCATGTGGGGCGCGATGATCGACGAGCCCCCCGCCGGCGACGCGCGCCTGTGGATCTGTTTCGGGCTGATCATGGCGAGCTATGTCGTCGGCCGCCTGTGCGAGGGTGCCTTCGAACTCCGGAACGGCTTCGGCCCGTTCGTCTGGCGGCCCTTCGATGCGCGCTTCCGCCTGATCCTCGCGCGCCGCAACCCGAACCTGCTGATCCTCACCGTGGCCCTGGCGCTCGGCATGATCACCGAAGGATACCGCGTGCTGGTCGCCTGGTGCGTGATCTGCGCGGTCATCCAACTCGCCCGCCTCGGCCAGTCGGAGCTCGCCCGCCGCCGTGGCCCGCTGGTGTCGTTCCTGCAGGGCGACGGCAGCATGGCCCCGTCCAACCCGCTGAGCGAAATCTTCGCGCGGCGGTAGCGCGTTCCCGGTGCTCCCTCGTCATCCCGGGCTTGACCCGGGACCCAGCTAACCCCGAGGTCGGACTCCGGAGTAAGCTGGGTCCCGGGTCAAGCCCGGGATGACAATCGGGGTTCGGACGCGCTCTTAGTCCGCGCCCGCTGCCTCCCAGCGCACGAAGATCGCGGTCGGCAGCAACCGCCCCCGGCCCTCCTCGCGGATCGTCATCTCGCCCGCAGTCACCGTTCCGCCGAGGTCGGCGAACGCCTCCGCGACCAGCTCGGCGATCGCCACCGCCGACATGCGGATCGCGTAGACGGTCAGCACCAGGAAGCGGCTGTCCGCATCCATCAGCGCGCGCGCCGCGCGCACCAGTTCGGGCAGGTCGCGGTACAATTCCCAGACCTCACCCTCCGGCCCGCGGCCATATTTGGGCGGGTCGAGCACGATGCCGTCGTAGCGCTTGCCGCGCCGGACCTCGCGCCGGATGAACTTCATCGCGTCGTCGGTCAGCCAGCGGATCGGCGCGCCCGACAGCCCCGATAGCTGGGCGTTGGCCTGCGCGCTGGCGACCGCCTTCTTCGACGCATCGACGTGGGTAACCGAGGCTCCGGCGGCAGCGCACGCCAGGCTGCCGACGCCGGTGTAGCCGAAGACATTGAGCACGCTGCTCCCCGCTCCGAGCCGCTCGGCCATCCAGTCCCAGTGCACCGCCATGTCCGGGAAGAACGCAAGGTGGCGGAAGTTGGTGTTCGCGGCGTGGAAGCGCAGCGCGCCCCGACCCAGCGGCCACGACGCCGGGACATTGCCCGACAGGTTCCAGCGCCCGCCGCCGTCCTCCTCCGACCCGCCGACGAACTCGCCGTCCGCCTGCCATTCGGTCTCGACTGGAGACCACAACGCCTGCGGTTCGGGGCGGATGAAGCGGTAGGGGCCGTAGCGCTCGAGCTTGCGGCCGTTGCCGCTGTCGAGCAGCGCGTAGTCGGGCCAAGGCTCGGCGGTGAGGATGCTCAGTTGCATCGGGGGCCGACGTTGCTTGTCATCCCCGCGCAGGCGGGGACCCATGAACACCGGGTTCCGCCTTTAAGCGCAAACGAGTGTTCATGGGTCCCCGCCTGCGCGGGGATGACAGGGAGTGGCGCGGGGATGATAGCGACGTTCGTAGCCATCACGCGGCCTTCAGCAGCGGCGCCCCGACATCGGCGCGCGCGCGCGGCCCGGCCAGCATCGCGGCCCCGGCGGCGCGGGCCTCGTCGACGGTCACCGCGTTGATCCGCGCTACGACTTCCGCCGTCGGCACGACCCGCCCGTGGACCAGCAGCGAGCGCGCCAGATACTCGGACCAGCCGCCGGGTGCCTCGAGCGACATCAGCAGCCCGGCGCGAACCTGCGCCTTCGCCCGGTCGAGCTCGGCCTGGGTCAGGCCCGCAGCGGTCGCGGCGAGGACGGTGTCGGTCAGCGCCAGCGCCTTTGCCGCGTCGCGCTTGGCGGTCGCGAGATAAACCGAGAACAGCCCGGTGTCGGCGTAGGGCGTCGTGCTGGCGTAGACACTGTACGCGAGTCCGCGGTCCTCGCGCAGTTCCTGGAACAGCCGCGACGACGCGCCGCCGCCCGCCGCCGTGGTGAACAGCATCGCCGCGTCATGGTCGGACGCGCCGTGGCCCGGAGCCGACAACCCGAGCGTCAGATGCGCCTGCTCGAACTTGCGGCGGTCGTGATGCGTCGTGCCGCCGAAGCTCGCCCCGATGGTCGCCGGACGCTCGCCCGCGGGCAGGCCGCCGAGCCGCTGTTCCGCCATCGCCACCAGCGCCTCGTGCTCGACCGCCCCCGCCGCGACGAGCACGCACGACCCGGCCCGATACTGCGTCGCCAGCCAGTCGCGCAGGTGCGTCGGCCCGAGGCTGGCGATGCTGTCGTCGGTGCCGAGGATCGAGCGGCCGAGCGCCTGGCCTGGGAACGCGGCCTCCTGGAGGTGGTCGAAGACGATGTCGTCCGGCGTGTCGCGCGCCTCGCCGAGCTCCTGCAGCACGACCTGCTTTTCGCGCTCGGTCTCCTCCGCATCGAACAGCGGCCCGGTGACGAGGTCGGCGATGACCTCGACCCCGAGCCCGAGGTCGTCCTTGAGCAGACGGGCGTGAAACACCGTCATGTCGCGCGCGGTGTAGGCGTTCAATGAGCCGCCGACGTCCTCGACGACCTCGGCGATGTCGCGCGCCGAGCGAGTCGCGGTGCCCTTGAAAACCATGTGCTCGAACAGGTGCGCGACACCGTTGACGCCAGCGCCCTCGTGCCGCGCACCGGCGTCGATGTGGAGCGCTACGGCTACGGTCTCGACGTGCGGCATCGCCTGGCTGACGACGCGGAGGCCGTTGGCGAGGGTGGTGATCCGGGTCATCGCGCCACCGCCCGTGCGGCGATGAACGCCTCGACCGCAGCAAGGTCGGCGGGCAGCGTGTCGAAGCGCTCCTCGCGGTCGAACAGCCCCTGCGCGCGTGGCGGCATCGACGGGCGCACTCCGGTGGCGCGCTCGACGGCATCGCGGAACTTCGCCGGGTGCGCGGTCGCCAGCGTCACCACCGGCTCGTTGCCAGGGTGCGCACGCGCTGCCGCCAGCCCGATCGCGGTGTGCGGGTCGATGACCTGCCCGCAGCGCTCGTGGGCCCAGCGCAGCGTCAGCGCCATGCCGTCGGCATCGATGCGCGCGGCCGAGAACAATCCTGCCGCTTGCGCCTGCTGGTCGGGCGAAAGCTGCAGTCGCTTGCTCACTTCGAAGCCGTGCATCGCGGCGGCAAGGCTGGCCCCATCGCGACCATGCAGGTCGAACAGCAGCCGCTCGAAGTTGGAGCTGACCTGGATGTCCATCGACGGTGCCGCGGTCGGCTCGACGTGCCCGACCGAGTAATCGCCGCTGCCGAGCGCCCGCGACAGGATATCGTTGACGTTGGTGGCGACGATCAGCCGCTCGATCGGCAGGCCCATCCGGGCGGCCAGATAGCCCGCGAAGACGTCGCCGAAATTGCCGGTCGGGACCGCGAAGCTGATCCGCCGCCCCGGTGCGCCGAGGCGGACGGCCGCATAGAAATAATAGACGATCTGGAACAGCAGCCGCGCCCAGTTGATGGAATTGACCGCCGACAGCCGGAAACGCCCCGCAAACGCATCGTCGTTGAACATCGCCTTCACCAGCGCCTGCGCGTCGTCGAACGTGCCCGTCACCGCGATATTGTGGACATTGGGCGCCATCACCGTCGTCATCTGGCGGCGCTGGACGTCGGACACCCGGCCCGCCGGATGCAGCATGAAGACGTCGAGGTTGGCGCGCCCGGCCAGCGCGTGGATCGCCGCCGACCCGGTGTCGCCGCTGGTTGCCCCGATGATCGTCAGATGCTCGCCGCGCCCCTTGAGGAAGCGCTCGAACAATTGCCCGATGACCTGGAGCGCGACGTCCTTGAACGCCAGCGTCGGGCCGTGAAACAGCTCGAGCAGCCAGTACCGCTGGTCGAGCTGGACCAGCGGGGTCACGGCGTCGTGGTCGAAGCTGCCGTAGGCTTCGGCGAGCAGCGCGCGCAATTCAGCCTCGGTCAGCGCTTCGCCGACGAACGGCAGGCAGATGCGCACCGCGGTCTCGACGTAGGACAGGCCCGCCAACCCGGCGATCGCGGCTTCGCTGAAATGCGGGAGCGTCTCGGGCACGTAGAGCCCGCCGTCGCTGGCGAGCCCGGCAAGCGTCACGGCTTCGAAGTCGAGGGTCGGCGCACGGCCGCGCGTGCTGATGTAACGCATCGCGCGGGGTTTAGGCGCGGGAGTGGTGCAGCGCAATATTGCCGCGCCGCTGCGGGAGTGCGGGAGGCGGGGGGTGGCGCGGGGGTTGGTGTGGGCAATGCGAAGTCATTCCGCCCGGGCCACCCCCCCTGTCATCCCGGGCTTGCCCCGGAACCCAGCTAACCCCGAAGTCCGAGCGCTGAGCTAGCTGGGTCCCGGGTCAAGCCCGGGATGACAATGGGGCTACAAAAGAACGCCGATCGCACCTTGACATTACGAACCCTATGGGTTATGTCTTAAGGTTGTCACAAACTATCTCGGTGAAAAGGTATGATGCAATCAGTCGACTAAGCCTAAACTTCGTAAAGTTCGTCAGACCATCACCCCGGTTGCTCGCTGGTCACGCTGCCGCCGAAAGACGAAAATTGCGTAGATCACCGCAAGAATCGTCGCGAACGAGAACCACTGGATGGCATAGCTCAGGTGGCTATCGGGCAAATCCTCGGGCGACGGCAGGCGGGACGGCGTCAGCGGCGGCACCGCAGTCTTCGGAATGAGCATGAACAGCGGTCGACCGGGCTGCTTGTCGTATGGCCGCTCGATGATGGTGCCGTCGAACTCGGTGTCAACGATGAGGGGCGCGCGGAGTTCGGGACGATCGCTGAAGCCGGCGACGACGACGAGGTCGGGGCCCTTCTTGTGGGTATACGCCGGCTCGCGACAGGCGACGACGATGAGGAAGCCGGACTGGCCGGTGGCGCTCTCGCCGCCACGGACGTCATAGGGGGTGACGCGACCCGGGTGGCAAGCGACGACGGCGCGGCGGTACTGGACGCTGCCGGCGCCGATCATCGCGCGGTAGAAGTCGCTCGGGGTCGCGGGTGGCAAATGCTCGGCCGCCTCGAGGCTGGCGATGAGCCTGTGCTTCCACTCGCGCCGCTGGAGCTGCCAGAAGCCGAGCCAGATCATCGTGCCGACCATGACCAGGGTCATCAGCGTCGGGATCAGGGGGAGGCGACGGTTCACTGGGGGCGTCACTCGAGGCGGCCGAGCTTTGCCTCGTTCTTGTACTCGAGGGCAACCAGCATCGCCTTGGCGAAACGGAGCAGAGCCAGCGTCAGGATGATCGTCAGCGGTACCCAGATCAGGGCGTGGACCCACCACGGCGGCGACCGGGACAGTTCAAGCCAGATCGCGCCGACGACGACGACCGTGCCGACCAAGAAGATCAGGAAGGGAGCGGCGGCATCACCAACATCGAACTGCTCGAAGTCGAGACCGCACTTGGGGCAGCGCTTGGCGAAACCGGCGACGCTGCGGAACAGGGTCGGTGCCCCGCATTGCGGACAGGCTCCGAGCAGCGCGCCGGTAACGAGCGGCCGCGCGAGCTTCCGGGTCAATGCACCGCGGCTGCGGCCGCCGCGCCGAAGTTCGAACCCCAGACGTAGATCGAGACGAACAGGAACAGCCAGACCACGTCGACGAAGTGCCAGTACCAGGCCGCCGCCTCGAAGCCGAAATGCTGACGGGGCGTGAAGTCGCCGCGGTAGGCACGCGCCAGGCAGACCATGAGGAAGATCGTGCCGACGATGACGTGAAAGCCATGGAAGCCGGTCGCCATGTAGAAGGTCGCACCGTAGATGCTGCCTGCGAAGCCGAACTCGGCGTGGTGATACTCGAAGGCCTGGATCGCCGAGAAGCAGAGCCCGAGGACGATGGTCAGCCACAGACCCTGCTTCAGGCCCTTGCGGTCACCATGGATGAGCGCGTGATGGGCCCAGGTAACGGTCGTGCCCGACAGCAGCAGGATCATCGTGTTGAGCAGCGGGAAGACGAACGGGTCGAGCGCCTCGATGCCCTTGGGCGGCCAGACACCACCGATGACCTCGGCGCCCGACGGGTACAGTGCAGCGCTGAAATAGGCCCAGAACCAGGCGACGAAGAACATCACCTCGGAGGCGATGAACAGGATCATGCCGTAGCGGTGATGGAGCTGGACGACTGGCGTGTGGTCGCCGGCGTTGGCTTCATGCACCACGTCCGACCACCAACGATAGAAGGTATAGAGCACCAGCACTGCGCCGATGCCGAACATCCACGGCGCCCAGGCACCGAGCTTGTGCATCCACGACACCGCGCCGCTCGCCAGCACCAACGCCGAGAAGGCGGCCAGCAGCGGGTTCGCCGAAGGATTGACGATGTGGAACGAGTGGGTCTTGCCGGCTGCCATTGGTCTTAGCCCTGTGTCTTCGAATTGCTCTCTACCTGCGTCCGGTCGCGCTCGTCCACCGGGTAGAAAGTGTAGCTGAGGGTAATCTCGTCGATGCGCTTGGCGATCGGGTCGTCGAGGATCGCCGGATCGACGAAATACGTCACTGGCATCTCGACCGTCTCGCCGGCCTTGAGCGTCTGCTCGTTGAAGCAGAAGCACTGGATCTTCTTGAAGTATTTGCCAGCAACGTCGGGAGACACATTATAGGTGGCACGACCCGTGACCGGCGCAGCGCTGATGTTCGTGGCCTTGAAGAACGCCAGCTTGCGCTCGCCGATCTTGACCGGCACGTCGGTCACCTCGGGCGCGAACTGCCACGGCATCCCAGCCGACGTGTTGGCGTCGAAGCGGATCTTGATGGTGCGGCCGGTGAGCGCCGTCTGGTTCGGCAGCGCGCTCGCTTCGGCACGCTGAGTCGTCCCGGCAAAACCAGTCGCCTGGCAGAAAGCGCGGTACAGCGGCACCGCGGCGAACGACAACGCGATCATTCCCGTAGCGATCGCGGCGGTGCCGATCGCGGTCTGGCGCTTGGCGGCAGCGAGGCTCACTTGACCATCCGGACAATGGTGATCCCGAAGAACAGCAGCGCCAGCGCCCCCAGGAGCACACCGAGCGCAATGCTCCGCGACCGCCGCTTGGCCATGAAGACGCGGGTCTCGGCCGGCGTCACGTGAGGATCCAGTGGTCGGCGACGAGGCCGGCGAAGATGAGAAACAGGTAGAGCAGCGAGAAACGGAAGAGGCGCTTTTCGGCGAGCATGTCAGCGGTGGCGACCGCCGTGCTCCGGGACACCACATACGCCTCGACGATAAAGACAGCGCCGAGGCCGAGCGCGACCGCGCCGTATACCCAGCCGGTGTAACCGAGCGCCCACGGCAACGCCGACACGGGCACCAGAACCAGCGAATACAGCAGCACCTGCGTCCGCGTCGCCTTGGGGCCGTGAGTGACGGGAAGCATCGGCACGCCAGCCTTGGAGTAGTCGGCCTCCATGAACAGCGCGAGGCTCCAGAAGTGCGGCGGCGTCCACAGGAAGATGATCGCGAACAGCAGCACCGGCATCAGCGTCACATCGCCGGTCACCGCAGCCCAGCCAATCACCGGCGGAAACGCCCCAGCCGCACCGCCGATGACAATATTCTGCGGGGTCCGGCGCTTGAGCCAGACGGTATAGACGACCGCGTAGAAAAGGATCGAGCCGAGGAGCAATCCCGCCGCCAACCAGCCGACGGACAGCCCCATCACCATCACCGAACCACCCGCCAGCGCCACCGCGAACGAGAGCGCTTCCTGCGGCGAGACCTTGCCAGCGGGAATCGGGCGGCCGGCGGTGCGCTTCATCACCGCGTCAATGTCGGCTTCGTACCACTGGTTCAGCGCGCCCGCCGCGCCCGCTCCCACCGCGATGCACAAGATCGCGACGAAGCCGAGAAACGGGTTGATGTGCCCTGGCGCAACCAGCAGGCCGCACGCAGCGCTGAAGACGACCAGCGTCATCACGCGCGGCTTGAGCAGCGCAAAATAGTCGCGCCAATCAGCGAGGGCCGCCGACGGGATCAGCTCCGTCGGCGCCGGGAGGACAGTCGTCGTCATGCTAATTGATCTGCGGCAGCGTCTCGAACTGATGGAACGGCGGCGGCGAGCTCAGCGTCCACTCGAGCGTCGTCGCGCCTTCACCCCAGTAATTGCCCTCGACACGCTTGCCGGCGATCAGCGACCAGATCACGTTGATGAAGAAGAACACCATGCCGAACGCCATGATCGCGTAGCCAATGCTCGAGATGTGATTCCAGTAGGTGAATGCCACCGGGTAGTCGGGCAGGCGGCGCGGCATGCCCTGCTGGCCGAGGAAATGCTGCGGGAAGAACATGACGTTCACGCCCACGAAGAAGATCCAGAAGTGCAACTGGCCCAGCGTCTCGTTGTAAGCCTTGCCACTCATCTTGCCGAACCAGTAGTAGAAGCCCGCGAAGATCGCGAACACTGCACCCAGCGACAACACGTAGTGGAAGTGCGCAACGACATAATAGCTGTTGTGCATGTACGTATCGACGCCGGCGTTCGACAGCAGCACGCCGGTGACGCCGCCAACCGTGAACATGAAGATGAAGCCGATCGCCCACAGCATCGGCGTCTTGAACGTGATCGAGCCGCCCCACATCGTGGCGATCCAGCTGAAAATCTTGATGCCGGTGGGCACCGCGATGATCATCGTCGCAGCGGTGAAGTACATCTTGGTGTTCACGTCGAGGCCCGAGGTGAACATGTGGTGGGCCCAGACGATGAAGCCGATGACGCCGATGGCGACCATCGCGTACGCCATGCCCAGGTAGCCGAAGACCGGCTTCTTCGAGAAGGTCGAGATGACCTGGCTCACCATGCCGAAGCCCGGGAGGATGAGGATATAGACCTCCGGGTGGCCGAAGAACCAGAACAAGTGCTGGTACAGGATCGGGTCGCCGCCGCCACTCGGGTCGAAGAACGTCGTGCCGAAGTTACGGTCGGTCAGCAGCATGGTGATCGCACCCGCCAGCACCGGCAGCGACAGCAGCAGCAGGAAGGCGGTGACGAGCACCGACCACACGAACAGCGGCATCTTGTGCAGCGTCATGCCGGGTGCGCGCATGTTGAAGATCGTCGTGATGAAGTTGATCGCGCCGAGGATCGAAGACGCACCGGCGAGGTGGAGCGACAGGATCGCCAGATCGACGGCGGGACCCGGGTGGCCCGACGTGCTAAGCGGCGGATAAAGCGTCCAACCGGTGCCGGCTCCGTTGAAGCCGGCAGGACCGGGCACGAACATCGACGCGACAAGCAGCAGGAACGACGGCACCAGCAGCCAGAACGAGACGTTGTTCATGCGTGGGAAGGCCATGTCGGGCGCGCCGATCATCAGCGGCACAAACCAGTTGCCGAAGCCACCGATCATCGCCGGCATGACGGTGAAGAACACCATGATCAGGCCGTGCGCGGTAATGAAGACGTTCCACAAGTGGTAGCCGGCGTCGAGATTGCCCTGCGTGAACCACGTCAGGTACTGGATACCCGGCTGGGCGAGCTCGGCGCGCATGATGCCCGAGATCGCGCCGCCGATGGTCCCCGCGATGATCGCGAAGATCAGGTACAGTGTGCCGATGTCCTTGTGATTGGTCGAGAACAGCCAGCGCTGGGCAAAGCTCAACGGCGCGTGGGCATGATCGTCGTGACCGTGCGCATCGTCGTGGACGAGGTCGCGGGCGGCGGCGTGGGTGGGGGGACTGGCCATCGTCGGGCTCTCTTACTTCGCGGCAGGGGCGGCGGCAGGCGCCGGGGTCGCGGCAGCAGCCTTGGCGGGCGCGGACGCGGCGGTTGAGTCGGTTTCGGTTACCGGAGTCGACAGGCCGCCGGCAGCAGCAGCCTTCGCCGGATCAGACGGGGTCGGCGTCGTCGCGGCCTCTGCAGTGGCATTGCCCACGGGCGCAGGAGCAGCACCGCTTGCAGCACCGGCGGGCGTGATGCCGTTTTCCTTCTGCTTGGCGGCGACCCAGGCGTCGAAGCGGTCCTTCGAAACGACCTCGACCGCGATCGGCATGAAGGCGTGGCGCGTGCCACAGAGCTGGTAGCATTGGCCGAAATACACGCCGGTCTTTAACGCCTTGAACCAGGTCTCGTTGATGCGGCCCGGCACGGCGTCCATCTGAACCCAGAAGCTCGGGATCATGAAGGCGTGGATGACGTCGGCGGATGTCGTCAGTATCTTGACGGTCGCGCCGACGGGCACGACGATCCGGTTGTCGACATCGAGCTGATACGGCGAGCCGGCCTTGGCGGCTTCCTCCTTGGTCAGCATGATCGAGTCGAAGCTGAACTTGCCCTGGTCCGGGTATTCATACTCCCAGTACCACTGGTGGCCGGTCGCCTTGATCGTCAGGTCGGCCTTGGGCGGCGAGTACTGGTTTGCCAGCAGGCGGAACGACGGGACCGCGATCCACACCAGGATCAGGACCGGCACGACCGTCCAGATCACCTCGACGACAGTGTTGTGGCTGGTCCGCGACGCAGTCGGGTTGCGACTGGCGCGGAAGCGGAAGACGACATAGCCGAGCAGACCGAGCACAAACACCGAGATCACGATCATCAGCGGATCGAGCACGCTGAGCACCATGCCATGCGCTTCGTCGGCGATCGGCGTCTCGGGAGCCTGCAGCTGCCAAGCACCCGGGGTCGGCTGCCCGATGCCGGCAACCTGAGGAACGCGGGTGACGGCCGGGCCACCCGGCTGGACCTCGACGGTCTGGACCGGAGTCACGGGCGCGGCAGCGACCTGCGCAAGCGCGCCCACCGGCGTCATCGCCAGCAGCAGGGCAGAACAGGCAAGCCTCAGTCGGTTCATCAGGCCCTCAGGTAGCGACGGGAATGCCGGCGGCGGTCGACGTTGCGGGGGCTTATATGCGCCGTGGTGCAGTGCGACAAGCGCGCAAGCGGTCGCACACGAGGCAAATGACTCATGCCTTCAGATCGGCGAAGCGTGCGCTTTCCTTGCGCATCTGTGCGCCGACCGCTGCAGGCACGTCCTCACCCTGCAACATCGCCGCGTTCCAGAGCGCGACATATTCGAGTCCGTCGGCGATCGAATGGTCGCGACCGTAGTTGAGTACCGCCTTTACGCCCGTCATCGCCAGCGGCGACTTGGCAGCGATCTCGAGGGCGAGCGAGCGCGCGCTGGCCAGCGCCGCCGCATGGTCGGGCTCGACACGGTTGAGGAAGCCGTGCGCCTTCGCCTCCTCCGCCGGAAAGCGCCGCCCGGTGTAGGCAAGCTCGCGGACGATGCCCTGCGGCAGCAGGTGCGGGATGCGCTGCAGCGTGCCGACGTCGGCGACGATGGCGATGTTGATCTCCTGCACCGTGAAGAAGCAGTCGGCGGTGCCGATCCGCATGTCGCAGGCGGTGACGAAGTCGACGCCGCCGCCGATGCAGCCGCCCTGGACCACGGCGATCACCGGCACCCGGCAGCGGTCGACGACGCTGAAGGTGTCCTGCATGTCGTGGGTGTGGCGGCGGAAGGCCTCGCGGGCCCGGCCCGCGTCGCCGGGAGGACCGCCGAGCGTCGCGCCCGCCCATTGCAGGTCGAGGCCCGCGGTGAAGTGCCTGCCGGTCGACGCGATGACGACGGCGCGGACGCTCGGGTCGGCGTCGATGACGGCGAAGACCTCGATCAGCTCGGTCCAGAATTCCTTGTTCATGGTGTTGAGCGCCTGCGGGCGGATCATCGTCACGGTCGCCACGGCATCGGCGACTTCGAGCGTCAGCGTCGTCAGTTCCATGCGCGTCGTTCCTCGGCTATCTGTTCCCGGCATGACCAAGTTCACCGTCAACGGCAACCCCGTCCAGTACCTGATGCCGCCGTCGACGCCGCTGCTGTGGGCGCTGCGGGACGCATCGAACCTGACCGGCACCAAGTTCGGCTGCGGGGCCGGGCTGTGCGGCGCCTGCACGGTCCACGTCGACGGCGTTGCACAGCGCAGCTGCCAGGTCGCGATCGGCGACATCGAGGGCAGCTTCGTCACTACCATCGAGGGCCTCGCCGACGATCGCTCGCATCCGGTCCAGCAGGCATGGATCGCGGAAGCCGTACCGCAGTGCGGCTATTGCCAGTCGGGGATGATCATGGCGGTGGCGGCGCTGCTCAAGGTCAACAAGCACCCGAGCGACGCGCAGATCGACGCCGCGATCACCAACCTGTGCCGGTGCGGCACCTACCCGCGCATCCGCAAGGCGATCCACCGGGCCGCGGCGGGCGGAGTCGATGCAGGCCTGCCGTCGCCCGAGACGACGCCCAGCGAGGCGGCGCGGCTCGCGCCGTCGATGGTCGCGAGGCCGGCAACGAAGGCCTGACCGAACTGTACGATGTTTACGCTTATACGGGGTTTGCACATTAAACGTTAAGCAATTTCGACGGCTTAGGTGATCTGAGTGTGATGCCCTGCCGGCATGCCGGCGGGTCGTCCTTGTCGCTTCTGTCCAATGCCGATAGCGTTGCAGCCGCTATCGTCGTCGATCGGGTGACGGAGAAAACTGCGATGACACTTCACGGCAAATGTTTCTGCGGGGCGGTCGAGATCGAGGTCAGCGGCGAGCCCGAGGGCATGGGTTACTGCCACTGCGCGTCGTGCCGATTATGGTCGGGCAGCCCGGTCAACGCGTTCAGCCTGTGGAAGCCTGCGGCGGTCGTCGTCGTCGCCGGTGCCGGGCACGTCGCGACCTATTCCGCGTCGCCGCTGAGCCAGCGCAAGTTCTGCAGCCTGTGCGGCGGCCACCTGATGACCAACCACCCGCCGCTCGGCCTCGTCGACGTGTTCGCCGCGACGATCCCCGAACTGGCCTTTGTCCCGGGCGTCCACGTCAACTACGCCGAGACTGTGCTGCCGATGCGCGACGGGCTGCCGAAGTTGAAGGATTTCCCGGCGGAGCTTGGGGGTTCGGGGGAGAGCGTGCCGGAGTGAGAGCGGCGCTGGCCCCATCGGCGTGAGGGGGCGCTGGCCTATTGTCATCCCGGGCTTGACCCGGGACCCAGCTTCTTCCGAAGTCCGAGCACGGCGTTAGCTGGGTCCCGGGTCAAGCCCGGGATGACAACGGGGGCGCAACAGCACCCGCCGCCTGCCTCCGGGACAATTCGGCCATGATTGCGGCCCAGACCGGCTGCGATGACCGATCGCGCCCTGCAATTCACGCCGAAGCTGTGGACCGTGCTGCGTGCGGGCTACCGTCTCGGCGACCTGCGCGCCGATGCGGTCGCGGGGCTGACCGTCGCCATCGTCGCCCTGCCGCTGGCGATGGCGCTCGGGATCGCCAGCGGCGCCTCGCCCGACAAGGGCCTGGTCACCGCCGTCGTCGCCGGCTTCCTGATCTCGCTGCTGGGCGGCTCGCGGGTCCAGATCGGCGGCCCGACCGGCGCGTTCGTGGTCGTCGTCTTCGGGGTGATCGCGGCGCATGGTTACGACGGCCTGGTCATCGCGACGCTGCTGGCGGGACTGATCCTGATCGTCGCGGGGTTCGCGGGGCTGGGGCGCTATATCCGCTTCGTGCCCCAGCCCGTGGTCACCGGCTTCACAGCGGGGATCGCGGTGATCATCGCGTCGAGCCAGGTCCGCGACTTCCTCGGGCTGCACATGGCGTCGGTTCCCGCCGACTTCGTCCCCAAGTGGCGCGCCTATGCGGCGGCGCTCGGCAGCATCAACCCGGCGGCGCTGGCCGTCGGCGCGGCGGCGCTGGCGCTGATCCTGCTGGTGCGGCGCATCGTACCGAAGGGGCCGGCGACACTGGTCGCAGTCGTCGCCGCGGCGGTCGCGGTCGCAGCACTCGGCCTGCCGGTCGACACCATCGGCTCGCGCTTCCCGGCGCTCCCCACCGGCCTGCCGATGCCGGCGCTGCCCGTCGTCACCGTCGCCCGCGTGATCGAGCTGTTGCCATCGGCGCTGGTCATCGCCTTTCTCGCCGGTATCGAGGCGCTGCTCTCGGCGGTCGTTGCCGACGGCATGACCGGGTTCAACCACCGCTCGAACCAGGAACTCGTCGGCATGGGCGTCGCCAACCTCGGCTCGGCGCTGTTCGGCGGCCTGCCCGCGACCGGCGCGATCGCCCGGACGGCGACGAATGTCCGCAGCGGCGGCCGGACCCCGGTTGCCGGCATTCTCCACGCCGTGTTCCTGCTCGCCTTCATGGGGCTGGCGGGGGGCCTGATGGCCTACGTCCCGATGGCGGCGCTGGCCGCGGTGCTGCTCGTCGTCGCCTGGGGGATGAGCGAGGCGCACCGTTTCGCCGCGCTGCCCAAGGCGCCGCGCGGCGATGCTGCGGTGCTGCTCGTCACCTTCCTGCTGACCGTGCTCGTCGACCTGACGGTCGCGATCGGCGTCGGCGTTGCGCTGGCGTGGCTGCTGAAGCGGGTCTCAGCCCCGGCCTAGCCGCGCGCCCATTCGCTCGATCGTCGCCTCGGCCTGCGCCATCGTCCGCCGCACGATCTCGGCGCAGCTCAGCACCTCGGTGATCGCGCCGCCGCCCTGGCCCGCCGCGAGGCACTGGGTGTCGGCGTCGACCTCCATGATCCCCGAGATCGGCCCGAGCAGGTTGTTGCGCACCGAATTCGCGACCTGCGCCATGAACGGCAGCGTCGGCTTGCCCTCCCACTCCCTGGTGGTGGCGTTGGCGATGGCGCGCAGCGTCTTGCCGGTGAAGGCGCGGCTGATCACCGTGTCGCTCTCCGACATCGCGACGATCGCGTCCTTGTAGGCTTGCCCCGCATGCGCCTCGTCGCTGGCGATGAACCGCGTGCCCATCCAGACGCCCTGGCAACCGAACGCCAGCGCAGCTGCAAGGCCGCGCCCGTCGAACAGCCCGCCCGCCGCGATCACCGGCACGTCGACCGCATCGACGACCTGCGGCCACAGCGCCACCGAGGCGACCGAGCCGGTGTGGCCGCCGGCCTCGGTGCCCTGCGCGATGACGACATCGCAGCCCGCCTCGACCGCCTTGACGGCGTGGCGGACATTGCCCGCCATGCACATCACGATAACGCCCGCCTGCCTAAGCTGGTCGACGATCGCCACCGGCACGCCGAGTCCGGCGATGAAGGCCTTGGCGCCCTCCTCGATGATCACATCGACGGCGTCGGTCAGCGTCTCGGGCTGCGCCGTCAGGAGATCGACTCCGAACGGCTTGTCGGTCAGCTCACGGACGCGCCGCATCTGCTGGCGGATGCGGTCGGGCCCGAGCCCCGCCATGCCGAGCGAGCCGAAGCCGCCGGCCTCGCTGACCGCGGCGCAGACCTCGGCGTACGAGACCCCGCCCATGCCGGCGAGGAGGATCGGATGCTCGACCCCGAGCAGGTCGCAGATCGGGGTGCGCAGGCCCACTACATCCCCTCGGTGATAAACACCCGGTAGTCGGCGCCGGCCCAACGGTGGGGGACCGCGGCCTGGTAGTCGGGGCTTTCATACCAGGCCTTCGCCTCGGCCATGGTCGGGAACTCGACGATCACCGCGCCTTCGATCGGCGCGCCCTCGAGCGTCTCGTTGGTGCCGTAGAAGGCGAGCGGCTTGCCCGGATGCCCGGCCAGCGTGCCGCCGGCAACGGCCCCGTAGGCGTCGAACTCGGTCTTGTCGCGAAGGCGCTCGCGCGTAAAAACGATATAGGCGGTCATACGATCTTCCTTCTTGCTACCCTCCCCCCTTGAGGGGGAGGGACGGCTGCGCTTGCAGCCAGGGAGAGGGAGAGGGAGGGGATCCTCCGGGTGAGCGGCTCCCGGCCCCTCTCCCTGGTCGCGAAGACGCGACCTGTCCCTCCCCCCGAGGGGGGAGGGTAGATGCTACTCCGCGGCTTGCTTGACCTCGTAGCCGAGCATCGACTTGGTCTCGAGGAACTCGGCAAACGCGTGGGCACCCCATTCGCGACCGTTGCCCGACTGCTTGTAGCCGCCGAACGGGGCGTTCATGTCACCGGGCGCACCGTTGATGAAGACCTGCCCGACGCGCAGCTTGCGGGCGACTTCGCGAGCGTGGACGAGCTCGCCCTGGACGTAGCCCGCAAGACCGTAGACCGTGTCGTTGCCGATGCGGACCGCCTCGTCCTCGCCTTCGTAGGGCAGCATCGTCAGGACGGGTCCGAAGATTTCCTCGCGCGCGATGGTCATCTCGTTGGTGACGTCGGCGAACACCGTCGGCTTGACGTAATAGCCGACCTCCAGACCCTCGGGCCGGCCGGTGCCGCCGCTGACGAGGGTCGCGCCCTCGTCGATGCCCTTCTGGATCAGGCCCTGGATCTTGTTCCACTGGAGCTCGCTGACCACCGGGCCGATCTTCGCGTTGCCGTCGGGCGAGCCGACGGTCACCGATTCGGCCGCGGCGCGCGCGATCTCCTTGGCCTGCGCCATCTTCGCGGCGGGGACGAGCATCCGGCTCGGCGCATTGCAGCTCTGGCCGCTGTTGGTCATCATCTGGAGGACGCCGGACGTCACCGCGGTCTGCAGGTCGGCGTCGTCGAGGACGATGTTCGGCGACTTGCCGCCGAGTTCCTGGGCGACGCGCTTGACGGTCGGGGCGGCGTTGCGCGCCACTTCGATGCCGGCGCGGGTCGAGCCGGTGAAGCTGACCATGTCGACGCCGGGATGCGACGACAGCGCCGCGCCGACCGTCGGGCCGTCGCCGTTGACGAGGTTGAAGACGCCTGCGGGCACGCCGGCCGCGTGCATGATCTCGGTCCACACCTGCGCCGAGAACGGCGCGATCTCCGACGGCTTCAGGATCATCGTGCAACCGGTCGCCAGCGCCGGCACGACCTTGCAGGCGATCTGGTTGATCGGCCAGTTCCACGGCGTGATGAAAGCGCAGACGCCGACCGGCTCCTTGGCGATCATCGTCGTGCCGTGCAACTCCTCGAAGCTGTAGGTCTTCAGGACCTCGATGCCGGTCATCAGGTGGCCGATGCCGATCGCGGCGTGGGCCTGCGTCGCCAGCCACACCGGCGCGCCCATCTCCTCGGTGACGGCCGAGGCGACGTCGTTGTAGCGCTTCTGGTATTCCGCGACGACGTTCTGCATCAACTCGAGGCGCTGCTCTCGGGTGAACACGCTGAAGCTCTCGAAGGCGCGCCGGGCGGCCTTTACCGCGGCGTCGACGTCGGCGGCACCGCCGAGGCTGATGCGCCCCGCGACGGCTTCGGTGGCGGGGTTGATGACGTCGAGCTGGCGGGCCCCGGCGACCGGGTCGACCCACGCGCCGTCGATGTAGAACTTCAGGTAATCGCGCATCGCAACGTCTCCCAAGGTTTTATTTTGAGCGGTTTTTAGCACCGGTTTACGTAAACGTCACCCGCCACGTTCGTTCTCGGACACTAGCGCTTACTTTCCAACGATAGACAGTGCCGCCGCCGCCATCGCCTTGACCGCAGTCGCCAGCGTCGGGGCGGGATCGGGCGCGAACTTGGCGCTGTGCAGGCCGGGCAGCTTGCGGACATCGCCGCCGGCCGCATCCCACGTCGCCTGCGGCTGGGCGCCGACCCAGAACATCGTGCTCTCGACGCCGAGGCCGCGCGAGAACGCGCCGAAGTCCTCCGCCGCCATCGAGGCGGGCACGCGCTTGACCCGGTCCGGGCCCAGCGCCTTGTCGAGCGCGGCGGTGACGGTGGCGGTCATCTTGGGCGTGTTGAAGGTCGACTCGCTGCCGTTGCCGCGGGTTATCACCGGCATCAGCGCCTCGGGCACGCCCGCCGCCTCGGCCTCGGCGCGCGCCACCCGGCGGATGCTCGCGATCAGCCGCTCGCGGACGACGGGGTCGTAGCTGCGGACGGTGATCATCAGCTTCGCCTCGTCGGGGATGATGTTGTAGCGGGTGCCGCCGTTGAACGCCCCGACGGTGATGACCGCGGGCTGGCGCGGGTCGTTCTCGCGGCTGACGAGGGTTTGCAGCGTGCCGACGATGCGCGCCGCGATGACGATGGGATCGATGCCGTTCTGCGGCTCGGAGCCGTGGCTGCCGATGCCGCGCACCGTCATGTCGATCGAGTCGACGTTGGCCAGCGCATAGCCGTCGGTGATGCCGACCTGCCCCGCGGGCAGGCTGGCGGAGTCGTGGAAGGCGAGCGCGAACTGCGGCTTGGGGAAGCGCGTATAGAGCCCGTCCTCGAGCATCGCCTTGGCCCCGCCGACGCCCTCCTCGGCGGGCTGCCCGATCATTACCAGCGTGCCCGACCATTTCTGGCGGTTTTCGGACATGTAGCGCGCCAGCCCGATCCAGCTGCTCATGTGGATGTCGTGCCCGCAGGCATGCATCGTTCCCGGCGTCAGGCTGGCATAGGGCAGCCCTGTCGTCTCGGTCACCGGCAGCGCATCCATGTCGGTGCGGATTAAGAGCACCGGCCCCGGACCGTTAACCAAGACTGCGACGACGCCGGTCTTGCCGACGCCCGTCGTAACCGTGAAGCCCGCGGCCTTCGCCTCCTTGGCGAGGATCGCAGCCGACCTGGTTTCCTTGAACGCGGTCTCGGGGTGCTCATGCAGATCACGGTAAATCGCGACGAGATCGGTGGGCGGTGCCGCCGCAGCCGCCGTGCTGGCGAGCAGCGCTGAAATGGCAATGATCGCGCGCAAATCGGATTCCTTCAGCGGGGCAGGCGCACAGCCTAGCAAGGGCTGGCCCCTCGCCGCCAGCGCTGTCTGGCTCGCCCTCGCCGCACCCCTCGCCGCCGCAACCCTCGTGCTGCCCGCCCCGAGTGGCGACCCGCAGCGCATCGACTTCGCCCGCGATCCGCTGCTCGGTTTCGTCCGGGGGGCGGCCCCGGCCCAACCCTTCCTCGACCGGCTCGGCGAGGCGGTCGCGCATCACCCCGCCGTCGCCGCCGCGATCGCCGAGGCGCAGGCGACGCAGGGGGTGCGGACCCAGGTCCGCTCCGGCCTGTTCCCGCAGCTCGACGTCAGCCTCGTCGCGAGCCGGCAACTGGCGCGCGATTTCCACACCAGCGACACCATCGTCGAGAGCCTGCAGCCGCGCGGCCGGACCGATGCGCTGGCCAACGGCGACCAGTTGCTGTTCGACTTTGGCGCCACCGGCAACCGCATCGCCGCCGCCAGCGCCCGCATCGACGCCGCCCGCGCCGAGGTCGAGCGCACCGCCGCCGACACGGCGCTAAGCGGCGTCGAAGCCTGGTACGACGTCGTCGCGGCGCGGCTGCTGGTCGACCTCGAAGCCGCTGCGACCGAGCGTCAGCAGGCGATCCTCGACCAGGTCCGCGCCCGCGTCGACCAGGGCCTCGGCGCCGGCGGGGACATCGCGCGCGCCGAAGCGATGCTCGCCGACACGCTCGGGCTGGCGGCGCGCTACGACCGCAAGCTCGGGCAGGCGCTGGCACGGTACCGCGAGGCGTTCGGAGTCGAAGCCCCGGCACAACTGCCGCGCCCGCTCGCCCCCGAATCCGCCGCCCACAGCCTGGACGCCGCCGCCGCGATGGCGCGAAAGTCACCCGCCGTCGTCGCCGCATTGAGCCTCGCCACCGCTGCCCGGCGTGACTGGCGCGCGGCCCACGCCGACGGCCTGCCGCGCCTGTCGGCCGGGATCGCCGCGACCCGCTACGACGTGTTCACCGGCTCCGACTACGAGGTCCGCGGACAACTCACGCTGCGCCAGAGCCTGTTCGCCGGCGGCCACCAGCGCGGCGTCGTCGCCGAGGCCGCCGCGAAGTCCCGCGCCGCCGCCGCCAACGCCGATTATCAAGCTGGCAACAGCGAGCGCGACGCGGCGTCCGCCTTCGCCGACGTCGCCGCGCTGACCCGCTCCGCCGCCAGCCTCGAAACCGCCTACGTTGCCAACCGCCGCGTGCGCGATGCGTACGTCGAGCAGTTCCGGGTGTCGCGCGGCACGCTGATCGAGCTGCTGCGCGCCGAGCAGGAGTTCCAGTCCGCCGCTGCCGCGCTGTTGCAGGGTAGCGTCGACCTCGACGTCGCCCGCTACGCCCTGCTGGCGCGCACCGGCGAGATGCTCCCGGTGCTCGGCATCAAGCTCGACATCACGCTGTGAGGATGACCCCGATGACCCCAACGACGGATGCGCCGCGCCTGACCGGCCAGGTTCACGCGGCCCCAGAGCCGCGCCTCGCCGAGTGGCTGACCGGGCCGATCCGCGACAGCCGCAGCCTGTACCTGCAGGTCGCGCTGGCCGCCGTGCTGGTCAACCTGTTCGGACTGGCGACGAGCCTGTTCTCGATGACGGTGTACAACCGCATCGTCCCCAACAACGCGATCGACTCGCTGGTCGCGCTGACCATCGGCGTCGGCATCGTCGTGGTGTTCGACTTCGTGCTGCGGACGTTGCGCGGCTATTTCATCGACATCGCCGGCAGCCGCATCGACCGCGTCGTCGGCACCGCGATCTTCGAGCGCATGCTCGGCATGAAGCTCGGTGATCGCTCGGGCTCTAGCGGTGCCTTCGCCGGGCTGCTCCGCGAGTTCGAGGCGCTGCGCGACTTCTTCGCCTCCGCCACGCTCACCGCGGTCGTCGACGTGCCGTTCATCCTGCTGTTCGGTGTCGTGATCTGGGCGATCGGCGGCTGGCTGGTGATGGTACCGCTGGTGCTGATCCCGCTCGTCGTCCTCGTCGGACTGGCGACGCAACCCCTGCTGGCTCGCCTCGCGGTGCAGGGCCTCAACCAGGGCATGTCGAAGCAGGGCGTGCTGGTCGAGGCGATCTCCGGGCTGGAGACGATCAAGTCGTCCTCGGCCGGCCCCCTTCTCGCCCGGCGCTGGGCGAGCGCGGTCGACGACCATGCCGCGTCGTCGCTGCGCCAGCGGCTGGTCGCGGCGGCCGGCATCAACGTCGCCGCCTCGGCCCAGCAGGTCGCCTATGTCGCCACCGTCGTCGCCGGGGTCGCGATGATCGCGCACCAGTCGCTGAGCATGGGCGGGTTGATCGCCTGTTCGATCCTGGTCGGACGCTGCGTCGCGCCGCTGGCCCAGATCGCGGCGCTGCTGACCCGGCTCAGCCACACCCGCTCGGCCTACGCGGCGATCGACCGGCTGATGCAGGCGAGCGGCGAGACCAGCGGCAACTACCTGCGCCGTGACAAACTCGACGGTGGCATCGAGTTCCGGAACGTCGTGTTCAAATACCCCGGCGCGACGGCGCGCGCGCTCGACGACGTGTCGTTCCGCATCGAGCCCGGCGAGCGCGTCGCGGTGATCGGCCGGGTCGGCAGCGGCAAGTCGACGATCGGCCGCCTGCTGCTCGGGCTGTACCATGCCGAGGAAGGCGCGGTGCTGATCGACGACGCCGACGTCCGCCAGCTCCACCCCGACGACCTCCGCCGCAACATCGGCGCGGTCCTGCAGGACGTGATGCTGCTCAGCGGCTCGGTGCGCGAGAACATCGACCTGGGGGAGGCTGCGGTGGACGGCGCGGCCGTGCTCCGGGCGGCAAAGCTCAGCGGCACCCACGACTTCATCGGGCAGCTGGCGAACGGCTACGACCTGCGGCTTGCCGACCGCGGCGAGGGCCTGTCGGGCGGCCAGCGCCAGTCGATCGCGATCGCCCGGGCGCTGGCTCACGAACGTCCGATCATGCTGTTCGACGAGCCGACTTCCGCGATGGATATCCAGTCGGAGAATGCGTTGATCGCGCGGCTGGAGCCCGAGCTGGCGGGGCGGACGGTGGTGCTGGTCACGCACCGCCAGTCGATGCTGCGGCTGGTCGACCGGGTGATCATCCTCGACCGGGGGAAGATCGTCGCGGTCGGGCCGCGAGATGACGTGCTGAAGTCGCTGGCGGTGAACTGAGGGGCGTGCAGCGGCGCGGTGCCAAGCATTCGGTGTCATCCCCGCGCAGGCGGGGACCCATGATCACCGCTAGTCGAGACGATGCGCCGCCGGTCGACCGCGACGGCGAATAGCGGTGTTCATGGGCCCCCGCCTGCGCGGGGATGACAACCGGAGAGAGACGATGGCAGCAACAGACGCCCTCACCTACGACGCCCACCCCCCCGCGCTCGAGCCCGCCCGCGTCTCACGCTGGCTGCTGTGGGCCGTCGCCGCCCTCACCTTCGCGACGATCCTGTGGGCCGGCCTCGCCCGCGTCGACGAGGTCGCCAGCGCCCAGGGCCGCGTCGTGCCCGCCAGCCAGTTGCAGGTCGTGTCCAATCTCGAGGGCGGCATCGTCGCCGAGATCCTGGTCCGGCCGGGGACCATCGTGGTCGCGGGCCAGCCGCTGATCCGCCTCGACCGGGGGCAGGTCGGTGCCGACTATGGCCGCACCAGCGCCGCCTATGATGCGCTCGCGGTCCGCGTCGCCCGGCTGTCGGCGGAGGTCGGCGGCCATGCCCCGGTGTTCGCCGCCGCCCCCGAACTCGCCGCCACCGAGCGCGCGCTCTATGCCGCCCGCCGGGACGAGGCGGCCGCCAGCACCGCGATCGAGGCGGCAAAGCTGGCGCAGGCGGAGCGCATGCTCGGCGAGGCGCAGTCCGAGGCGGCGTCGCGCGGATCGGCAGCGGCGCTCGCGGCGCAGGAGGTGGCGATGGTTGCGCCGCTCGTCGACAAGGGTATCGAGCCGCGCATCACCCTGCTCCGCGCCAGCGCCAGCCTCGACCAGGCCCGCGGCGCCGGCGTCGGTGCCGCGCTCGCCGTTCGCCGCGCCCACGCTGCCGTCGCCGAGGCCAGCGCGGGGCTGCGCGGGGTCGGTGACCGCTTCCGCGCGCAGGCGTCGGAGCAACTGGTGCAGGCGCGCGCCGACCTTGCCGCGCAGGGCGTCGCGCTGCCCGCCGCCAGGGACCGGCTGAGCCGCACCGTCGTCCGCGCCCCGGTGGCCGGGACCGTGAACCGCGTCCTCGTCGCAACGGTCGGCGGCAGCCTGCGGCCAGGTGAGCCGCTGGTCGAGATCGTGCCGCGCGGCGACGCCCTCGTCGTCGAGGCACAGGTCAAGCCGGCCGACGTTGCCTTCGTCCATCCGGGCCAGCGCGCCACCGTCAAGCTCACTGCCTACGACTATTCGGTGTACGGGTCGCTGGCCGGCACGGTCGAGCGCATCTCGCCCGACGCCATCGTCGACGAGCGCACCGGCGAGAGCCACTATGCGGTGCGGGTGCGGACGGCGGGGCAGGCGCTCAAGGGGCAGGACGGGCGGCCGCTGCCGGTCGGTTCGGGTATGGTCGCGCAGGTCGACCTGCTCGGCCACAAGCGCTCGGTGCTGAGCTACCTGCTGACGCCGGTGACCAAGCTCACGGACAATGCGTTTCGGGAGAAGTGAGGGCGGGTTTAGGCGAGCTTACCGGGAGGGCACGATGTCGATGACGTCGAGGGTCGATTCCCACTTCGGCAGCGGCAGCTCCAGCCGCCACCGGGCGCGGCCGATGCGGTGGAGCACGCCGACCTGGTCGCGCTCGCCGTCGCGGCGGTACTTGAAGCGCCCGGGCTCGGCGCCGAGCGTCAGCGCACCGAGGTAGATCAAGCGCTCGCCGTCGGGATACAGCAGGCCGGCGGTGCGCTGGACCCCGCCGCCGTCGGCGAAGCGCAGGTTTTCACCGTCGATATCGATGCGGCACGGCGTCGTGTCCGACATCGCCCACACCGGCATCCCAGGGTTGCGGGTGCCGAGCTTGACGGTGCGGCAGCGGTACTGGCCCGGCGGCGGCGGACTGAACTCGGCGGTTGCAAGCGGCTCGACGAGGTCGCCGAGCGCGGTCCACTCGGCCGCGTGACCGGCATCGGCGACCTGGGTCTTGGCCAGCTGCCACGTCTTCCACAGTTCCGCGAGGCGCTTGCGGTCGGGGTTGGTGATCACCTGCCGCCACGGCCGCGGCTCGGCCCACGCCGGCTGGGTGGCCAGCAGCAGGGCGAGCACGACAGCGGCGCGCCTCATTTCGCGGCCAGCATGTCGCGGACGAACGCGGCCAGCCCGAGCTGCCGCCGCCGCGCCAGGCGTTCCGCCTTCAGGATCGCGCTGATCTCCGCGAGGCACTGCTCGGGATCGTCGTTGATCAGGATGTAGTCGTATTCGCCCCAGTGGCTGATCTCGGTCGCGGCGCGGCGCATGCGGTGGGCGATGACCGCGGCACTGTCGGTGCCGCGCGATTGCAGTCGGCGCTCGAGCTCGGCCATGTGCGGGGGCAGGATGAAGACCCGCACGAGGTCGCTGCCCGACTCAGTCTGCTGGAGCTGCTGGGTGCCCTGCCAGTCGATGTCGAACAGTACGTCGCGGCCCTCGTGCAGCGCCGCCTGCACCCGCTCGCGCGGCGTCCCGTAGCGGTGCCCGAACACTGTCGCCCATTCGAGCAGGTCGCCACTGGCCAGCATCGCGTCGAACTTGGCGTCGTCGATGAAGTAATAATCGTGCCCGTCGACCTCGCCCGGGCGTGGTGCCCGCGTCGTCACCGACACCGACATCACGATCTCGCTGTCGCCCTCCATCAGGCGGCGCGACATCGTCGTCTTGCCCGCCCCGCTGGGTGACGACAGTACGAACATCAGGCCACGGCGGGCGGGAGTCGTGGCGGCGGCTGGGGGTGTAAACTTGGTCACTGCGCGTGCGTTTGGCACGGCGCAGGACAACGGAGCAAGTCGCCTGCGTGACGACCGGGGGGCAAGTCGACCCTACTTGCCCTTGATCGCGATCAACTCGATGTCGAACAGCAGCACCGCGTTCGGCGGGATGACGCCGCCCGCACCCTTGGCACCGTAGCCGAGCGCCGCTGGGATGGTGAAGCGGTACTTCGACCCAGGAGTCATCAGCTGGACGCCTTCGGTCCAGCCGGGGATGACCTGGTCGAGCGGGAACACCGCCGGCTGGCCACGCTGGTAGCTCGAATCGAAGACGGTGCCGTCGATCAACTTGCCTTCGTACTGGACCGCGACCGTGTCGGTGCGCGCCGGGCGCGTGCCCTTGCCCTCGGTGATGACTTCGTACTGCAGGCCGCTCGGTGTGGTGATCACGCCCGGTTTCTCCCGGTTATGCTTAAGGTAAGCCATGTCGGCAGGCCGAACCGCGTCGACAGCAGTCCTGGTGCCGACCCAGACCAGCAGCCCGACCAGCGCCGCGACGACGAGGCCGATGACGATCCAGCGGCCGGTGTACGACGACGGCCGGACACCCGGCGCGTTCGAGGCCATGGGTGCTACTTGGCGCCGTCGCGCTCGGCGCGCTTGCGCTCGAGCTTGCGGGCGCGGCGGACGGCGGCAGCCTTTTCACGGGCGCGCTTCTCGCTCGGCTTCTCGTAGTGACGGCGCAGCTTCATCTCGCGGTAGACGCCTTCGCGCTGCAGCTTCTTCTTGAGCGCGCGCAGCGCCTGGTCGACATTGTTGTCGCGAACTACGATCTGCAAGCCGTACACTCCATTCACGCGTCGCGCCTCAGCATGGCGTGCGCTTGTCATTGGGTTGAACGCCCGTCGACCACGAGTCGGCGAACGCGAAGGGCGGGGCCATAGCAGAGCCCCGGGTGCGTGACCAGCCTGTGTTAACGCTTCTGCCCGCGTCAACGCTTCGACCCGCGTCAACGCTTGGGCCCGCGTCAACGCGCGACTTCCACCGGGCCGCGCCCCCGACTATGAACCACGGCATGATCTCCGAGACCAGCGCAGCCGTCCCCGACGCCGCGGACGAGACCCTCGACGAACTCCGCCCGCGCCTGATCGCGGCGATGTTACCCAGTGTCGCCTTCGACGGCTGGAGCCAGGAGTCGGTCGCAGCGGGCGCGCTGGACGCCGGGATCGACCCCGACCTCGCCGCCGTCGCTTTCAGGGGCGGCACGCTGCAGATGGTCGAGGCGTATATCGCCCTGGCCGACGCGCGCATGCTGGCGGCCCTCGGCGACCTGTCCGGGCACAAGATTCGCGAGCGTATCCGGCTGGCGGTCGCGACCCGGCTCCAGCAGGCCGACGGCGAACGCGAGGTCGTGCGGCGGACGCTGGCGGTGCTGGCGCTGCACCCGGCGGTCGCGGCGCGGACCTTGTGGCGCACCGCCGATACGATGTGGCGCGCCGCCGGCGACACCGCGACCGACTACAACCACTACACCAAGCGCATGATCCTGGGGGCGGTCTATTCCGCGACACTGCTGGTCTGGCTCGACGATTCCGAGGGCTGGCCGGCGTTCCTCGACCGCCGCATCGACGGCATCATGCGCTTCGAGAAGACGAAGGCACGACTGACCGGCCTGCATTTCCCGAGCCCGGCACGCTTTCTCGGGCGGCTGCGCTACCCGGCGGTCTGACGCCGGCGCAGGCGGAGTCCGGCACCGGCGACGCCGAAACCGCCCAGCATCAGCGCCCATGACGTGGGTTCTGGAACAACTGCGATGCCTTCCAGGCGCAGGCCGACCTGAGGACCGGCACCATAGAGCGGGCCGTAATTCGGTCCGTCGCCGACGATCGTTTCGACCCGCTCGGCGTTGGCGCTCATCCCGGTCCCGGCATAGACGATTTCACGATCGAAGTGCGGATAGTGCGGATGCGCCACGAACCAGTAGTCGCCTGCCGCCAAGGTGATGCCGAAGCCGGAATAATCGTAGCGCAAGCCCTGCGCCGGATAAGCAGGATCCGCCAGTGAAGTCGCGACCAGCGTGCCCATCGCGCTCGTCCACACTCCGCTGCCGTCGCCGAAACCCGCCGGCACCCTGCCCGCCTCGTCTGCAACGATCTCATAGCTCGTCCCGTCAATCTCGCCCGCGACGGCGAAACTGAGCGCGGTGACAAGACCGCCGGTGACAAGATGAAACTTGCTTGCGACGATTTTTTGATACTCGACATCGGTACAGACGTCGTTGTCGTCACAGGGGAAATATTCGTAGTCGTCGGGAAAGAGCGCTGCCGCCGAAGTATGCCCCGAGTCGAAAAGTATCGTCGCCTCGGTAGCGGTGGCCGGCAAGGCAAGGGCCGCGGCTACAATCACAATCAAAAGGCGCATCGCGCGACTCCCCCCATTGTTGCCTCTATCCTAACATGAATTCAGGTGCTTGCCGTACTGAACTTGATCGATCATCCCCTCTGATAATCGTTCGCATTCTCTTTCGCGGCGCGCTATAGCCGTGCCATGGGAACGATCCTGACGATGCGGCGCGGCGAGCGGGCGCAAATCTCGGCCATCGACAGCGTCGGCGACGAGAGCGCGACGCGGCGGCTCCACGAGATGGGCTTCGACGACGGCGTCGATGTCGAGGTCCTCCACCGCGGCCCGGTCGGCGGCGACCCGATCGCGGTCCGGGTCGGCAACATGACCGTCGCGCTGCGCAAGGCGCTCGCGGTCCGCATCAGCGTCGAGCCGTTCCGCGAGGCCGCCGAGTGAGCACGCTCGCGATGCCGCTCGCGGCATTGGTCGGAAACCCCAACGCCGGCAAGACCAGTCTATTCAACGCGCTGACCGGCAGCCGCCAGAAGGTCGGCAACTACCCCGGCGTCACCGTCGAGCGGAAGTCTGGACGCCTCGCACTTCCCGACGGGCGCATCGCCGAACTCGTCGACCTGCCCGGCACCTACAGCCTGTCGCCGCGCTCCCCCGACGAAGCCGTCACCCGCGACATGGTGATGGGCACCCAGGTCGGCGAACGCCGGCCGGACGCGATCGTCGCGGTCGTCGATGCGACCAACCTCCGCAACCACTTGCGCTTTGTGCTCGAACTGCGCCGCCTCGGCCTGCCGATGATCGTGGCGCTCAACATGATCGACCTCGCGGAGCGCGACGGCACCCAGATCGACGTCGCGCGGCTGAGCAGTATCCTCGGCATGCCCGTCGTGCCGACCGTCGCCGTCCGCCGCCGGGGACTGGCCGAGCTTGCCGCCGAACTCGCGCCGCGCCTCGCTGACGCGCCCATCCCCGCGATCCCGCCCGAGTCGGATATCCGGCTCCTGCAGCGCGAGGCGCGGGTGATCGCCGACACCGTGACGCTGTCGCAGGGCATCAAGCGCAAGTGGTCCCAGCGCCTCGACGGTATCGCGCTGCACCCGTTGTGGGGGCCGATACTGCTCGCCGGGCTGATATTCCTGATGTTCCAGGCGGTGTTCAGCTTCGCCGAGGTGCCGATGGACATGCTGGCGAAGGGCGTCGCGTGGCTGCAGGCGCAGCTCGGCACGCTGCTGCCGGACAACTGGTTCCGCAGCCTGCTCAACGACGGCGTGCTCGGCGGCGTTGGCGCGGTGATCGTCTTCCTGCCGCAGATCCTGATCCTGTTCTTCTTCATCCTCTGTCTCGAGCAGTCGGGCTACATGACCCGCGCCGCCTTCCTGATGGACCGCGTCATGGCGCGCGTCGGGCTGAACGGCCGCGCCTTCATCCCGCTGATCAGCAGCTTCGCCTGCGCGATCCCGGGCATCATGGCATCGCGCACTATCGACGAACCCAAGGACCGGCTGACGACAATCCTGATCGCGCCGCTGATGACCTGCTCGGCGCGGCTGCCGGTGTACGCCATCGTCATCGCGGCGTTCATCCCGAACCGGCCGGTGCTCGGCGTGCTTGGGCTGCAGGGGCTGGTGCTGTTCGGGCTGTACGTCGCGGGCGTCGTCGGCGCGCTGGTCGCCGCCTGGGCGCTGCGCCGCACCGTGACCAAGGGCACGACCCCGACCTTCCTGATGGAGATGCCCGCCTACCAGTGGCCGGCCCCGCGCGACATCGGCATCGGACTGTACCAGCGCGCCTGGGCGTTCCTGGGCCGGGCCGGCGGCATCATCCTGATCTCGACCGTCGCTTTGTGGGCGCTGGCGTCGTGGCCCAAGCCGCCGGAGGGCGCGACCCGCCCCGCGCTCGAATACTCGATCGCCGGCAAGATCGGCGCGGCGCTGGAGCCGGTGTTCCGCCCGATCGGCTTCAACAAGGAGATCGCGCTGGCGCTGGTCCCCGGCATGGCGGCGCGCGAGGTCGCGGTGTCGGCGCTCGGCACGGTCTATTCGCTGCAGGGCGCCGACGCCGACCACGCGCAGCCCCTGGTCGAGCGCTTGCGCGGCCGCTGGAGCCTGGCCACCGCCCTCGCCTTCCTGGCGTGGTACGTGTTCGCGCCGCAGTGCATCTCGACACTGGCGGTGACGCGACGCGAGACCGGCGGCTGGGCGTGGCCGGCGTTCATGTTCGGGTACCTGTTCGCGATGGCCTATGTCGCGGCGGGCGCGACGTACTGGATCGCAGTCTGGCTGGGGGCTTAGTCCGCTAGCCCGAGCACGATGATCAGCGTTCCGAACCCCGCGAGCGTCATTATTGAGGCGAAGGCGAGGATCACGGTCCGCCACGCGGCCCCCCAATTGCTCAGCGCGTAGCCGCCCTTCAACTGCGCGAACATGTGCACCGGCGGAGCGAAGAACAGCAGGCTCGCGGCGGTGGCCAGCACCGGTACCCAGGTGCTCCCCTTGTCGAGCAGGACCGCGACAACGAACAGCAGCGACATGAACGACAGCGAGTACAGCGAGAACACGACGTGGTCGTAGATCTTTACGTCGCGCCGCCACAGGAACAACAACCACAGCGTCGGCAGCGATAGCGGCACCAGCAGGAAGCTGAGTTTATAGGCCTTCTGCTGGACCTTGTAGAAAGCGAACTCCGGGTCCTTGAGGGCCTTCTTGATGTTGGTGTCGACCCAGGGAATGCCGGTGTCGACGTTGATCTTGCCGGCACGCGCCTGCTCGGCCAGCGCATCGGTCCATTTCGTCCCCGGCGCGATGACCACCGGCTTGTCGGCCGACGGCGGCGCGGCCAGTGCCTTGGCAAGGGACGCCTGCGCAGTCGCCAGCGCCGCCTGGTTGGTCTTCACCGTGGCCTCGTAGCGCTGGATAGCGGTGGGCGTGTTGTCGGTATCCTTGCGCTCCTGCGTGAGCTCGGTCTGGGAATCGACGACCTCCGCTTGCGCGTCTTTCACTGCTTCGCGCGCGTTCGCGACCTTGTCGGATTTGCCGCCGCTCAACACCGCCGGGTCGAAGTTCGGCGAGCCGCCGCTGAAGCCGAACACGAAGAACATCAGGAATACCGACAGCAGGAACAGCGCCAGCGGCGCGACATAGCGCGCGCGGCGGCCGTGGGTGTAGTCGCGGGTCAGCTTGCCGGGCCGGAAGGCGAGCGCCGGCAGGGTCCGCCACGCCTTGCTGTCGAAGTGGTACAGCCCGTGCGCGAACTCCTCGACCAGGTGGCCGACGCTGCGGTGGACGTGCGCCGACTGCCCGCAGACGTGGCAGAAGTCGCCCTGCAGGTGGGCGTCGCAGTTGGCGCAGGTGTGCGGTGCGACATGGGTGTCGGCCGGTTCGACCGGATGCCGGCGCCACCACTGCGCCTCGCGCACCGCCCGCTCGCGCGCCAGCCGCCGACGGGTCGAGGGCCGCTCGTTCCCGGTCAACGGATCGACCCCCGACGCGGCAAGGCCCGCCGTCGCGAGCTGCCCGAGCGCTTCGATCTCGTTCGCCACCGTCTTGTTCCCCTCACACACCTTCACGGTGGCGCAACGCGGTCGCAATTTCAAGCGCCGACGGTTAATCTCCCGACATGGCGAGTCGTTCGACGCGCTCTATGTTCTTTATACGTTCTGTTGGATCGAGAAAGGATCAGCGCATGGCCGGAGTCAACAAAGTCATTCTCGTCGGACGCCTGGGCAAGGACCCGGAAACCAAGGAGTTCGGCAACGGCGGGCGCGTCGTCAAGTTCAGCCTCGCGACGTCCGAAAATTGGCGCGACAAGAATTCCGGCGAGCGCAAGGAAAAGACCGAGTGGCACAACGTCGTGATCTTCAACGAGGGTATCGGCAAGATCGCCAGCCAGTACCTCAAGAAGGGTAGCGAGGTTTACCTCGAGGGCTCGCTGCAGACCCGCAAGTGGCAGGACCAGTCGGGCGCCGACAAGTACACCACCGAGGTCGTGCTGCAGAACTTCAATTCGAACCTGACCCTGCTCGGCGGTCGTGACGGCGGCGGCGAAGGTGGCGGCGGCAACTATGACCGTGGCAGTAGTGCCGGTGGCGGCAGCCCCGGCCGCGACTTCGGCGGCGGCAACGGCGGCGGCGGTGCGGCCAAGAAGCCCGCGTTCACCGGCGGCGACTTCGCGGACGACCTCGACGACGACGTGCCGTTCTGAGGCGATACGATCGCGCGGTCGTCGTCGGCGCATCGGGCGGCATCGGCGGGGCGCTGGCCGAGGCGCTCCGCCAGTCCGGCAGCGAGGTCTTCGCCCTCTCCCGTGCGACGACCGGCGACGACCACCTCGACATCGAGGATGAGGCCAGCATTGCGGCCGCTGCCGGGCGGACTGGCTCCGGCGGCCCGGTCGATCTCGTGATCGTCGCAACCGGCATCCTGCAGGGCGATGGCATCGCCCCCGAGAAGTCGTCGCGCGAGTTGTCCGCCGACGGCCTCGCCCGCTATTTCGCGGTCAACACCATCGGCCCGGCGCTGGTCGCCAAGCACTTCCTGCCGCTCTTGAGCCGTGGCCCGGCGGTGTTCGCGGCGCTGTCGGCGCGGGTCGGCAGCATCGGCGATAACCGGCTCGGCGGCTGGTACGGCTATCGCGCTTCGAAGGCGGCGCTCAACATGATCGTCCGGACGCTGGCGATCGAGTTGGCGCGGACCCGGCCCGAGGCGGTCTGTATCGCACTCCACCCCGGCACCGTCGACACCGGGCTCAGCCAGCCTTTCCAGCGCGGCGTCCCGCCCGGGCAGCTGTTCACGCCGCAGCGGTCGGCAGAGGCGCTGCTGGACGTGCTGGCGGGCCTGACGCCGGCCGACAGCGGCGGCTGTTTCGCGTGGGACGGGCAGCGCATCGCGCCGTGACGCGCTACTCCCGCTTCAAGACAGCAAACGGGTTGGGCCGCTTTAATGGCACGACCTTGTCCTCGGCGATGACCGCGGGCGGCAGTTCGGCGTCCGGCGCGCGCGGATAGGGGTCGAGCGCCAGCCCGAAGCTTTGCGCCGCCGCCTCGCCAAGGTCGATCGCCTCGCCCTCGATCGGCAGCACGTCGAGGTCGGAGTCGCTGAGCTCGATGTCCTCGCCGCCGGTCTTGAGCGCCACGAACCGCAGGTCGACGGGCTCGTCGACCGCGAAGTTGACCGGCGCGCCCGACAGCCCGCACGGCTGGAAGCCCTTCGCCACGACGCGCCCGGTGACGCGGATGCCGCCGATCTCGGTCCGGGCCGACAGCGTCGCGGTCAGCGCTTCGAGATCGAGCAGGTCGAAGCGTTTGACCAGCGCCGCGCGCTCGTCGAGCGTGGCCGTGAAGGCGATCTCGCGCGCCGCCGAGCCGATGTCGTGGAGCCGCATCGGGCGTGAAAATTCGGGCGTCTCGGGAGTCACAGGCGTCCTTCCCGGATTGCCGCTTCGGGCAGGGCGTCGAACTTCGCCACCAGGCGCCGGACCTCGCCCTCGCTCCACGCCAGCGCGACCGGATCGACGGCGGCACCGCGGTACAGGTTGCGCGCCAGCGCCTCGGCGAGCGGAGCCTGCCCGGCCAGCGCCTCACGGTAGGCTCCCAACCGCCCGCCGAGCGCGCCGACCATGTGGCCGACCTGCTTGCCGACAGTCGGGTCGCCGATACCCATCTGGCGCAGCGAACCGTCCATGTCGGCGATGAAGCGCTCGGTGACGTCGACCGAGAAACGCGCGGCATCTTCGCGCTCCAGCCGCAGCATGACCAGTGCCAGCACCAGCGCGACCGCGTCGAAGCGCCCGTCGACGGTGTCGGGCACGCCGCCGGCCTGGAACCAAGACGGCGACCGCGCCAGTTCGACAATGCGCCGGTACAGCGCATCCCCAGGCGGTGTCCGCCGCCCCGTCCAGTCAGGCCATTTCATTTGGCAACCTTGTTCAAAACCCGTGGGGCGCATATTGAGGCCGCCGCGCCCCGCTGCAATGGTCGGGGTGCCGCAGTGTCCAGGAGTTTGCCCATGCGGGCGTCACGTGTCCTAATTGCGGTGGCCGTCGCCGCTGCCGTGCTGCCCGGGTGCAGCCGGCTGAAGCAGAACATGGGCTATATCGTCGACGAGTCGCTGGTCTCGGCGATCCAGCCGGGCGTCGATAACCAGGAGTCGGTGGCCAAGACGCTGGGCCGCCCGACCTTCACCAGCGAGTTCGACCAGCGCGAGTGGTATTACGTCTCGCGCAACACCACGCAGCTGGCGTTCGCGGCCCCCAAGGCGACGAGCCAGTCGGTGATCCGCATCAGCTTCGACGCCCGCGGCAATGTCACCGGTATCGACCGCCGCGGCCTCGAGCAGACCGCGAGCATCAACCCGGTCCGCGACAAGACCCCGACATTGGGCCGCGACAAGAACCTGCTGCGTGACCTGTTCGGCAATATCGGCCAGGTCGGCGCGGGCACGGCGCCGGGCGGCGACAGCACGGGCCGCGACGGACCGCGTTGAGCGCGACGGGTGGTATGTGGCTGAGATGACTTGTCGTTCCGGCGAAGGCCCGAGCCCAACTGCCCCAAACGCTCCAAATTCAGAGCCTGTGAGCTAGCTGGGTTCCGGCCTTCGCGGGAATGACAATTTCTCGCCAGGCCGACCCCGCTTTACGCCCCCGCCAGCGCCGCGAGCAGCAGCAGCGCCACGATATTCGTGATCTTGATCATCGGGTTGACGGCCGGGCCGGCCGTATCCTTGTACGGGTCGCCGACGGTGTCGCCGGTGACTGCGGCCTGGTGGGCGGGCGAGCCCTTGCCGCCATAGGCACCGACTTCGATGACCTTCTTGGCGTTGTCCCACGCACCGCCGCCCGACGTCATCGAGATCGCGACGAACAGCCCGGAGACGATGACGCCCATCAGCAGCGCGCCGAGTGCGGCAAAGCCGTTGCCCTGCCCCGCAACCGCGGTGATCGCGTAATAGACGACGACCGGCGCGAGCACCGGCAGCAGCGACGGGATGATCATTTCCCGGATCGCGCCCGCGGTGACCAGGCTGACGGTGCGGGCGTAGTCCGGGCGAGCCTGGCGGCTGATGATCGCCGGGCCGTTCTCCTTGAACTGCGCGCGGATGTCCTGAGCGACCGCCGCGGCAGTGCGCCCGACCGCGGTCATCGCCATGCCGCCGAACAGGTATGGTAGCAGCGCGCCGAGCAGCAGCCCGACGACGACGTAGGGGTTGGACAGCGAAAAATCGACGACGACGTTGCCGAAGAAGCGTTTCAGGTCCTCGGTGTAGGTCGCGAACAGCACCAGCGCGGCAAGGCCGGCCGAGCCGATCGCATAGCCCTTGGTGACCGCCTTGGTGGTGTTGCCGACCGCGTCGAGCGCGTCTGTCCGCTGGCGGACTTCGCCCTCGAGGCCAGCCATCTCGGCGATGCCACCGGCGTTGTCGGTCACGGGACCGTAGGCGTCGAGCGCGACGACCATGCCGGCCAGCGCCAGCATCGCGGTGGCGGCGAAGGCGATGCCGATCAGGCCGGCGAGCTGGTAGCTGCTGATAATCCCGACGACGATGACCAAAGTCGGCAGCGCAGTCGACTCCATCGAGACCGCGAGGCCCTGGATGACGTTGGTGCCGTGGCCGCTATCCGAGGCTTTGGCGATCGACTGGACCGGGCGGTAGTTGGTGCCGGTGTAATATTCGGTGATCCAGACGATCAGCCCGGTGACGCCGAGGCCGACGAGCATGCAGTAGAACAAGGCGCGCCCGGTGAAGGCGGTGCCGGCGGCGACGGCGGGGGTGATGCTGCTGCCGGTTGCCTCGGCGGCCGTGCCGATGACCTGCTCCATGTTCGGGAAGATCATCTGCGTCGCGAACCACAGGGCCGGGATCGACAGCACCGCCGTGACGATGAAGCCCTTGTACAGCGCCCCCATGATCGAGCCGGACTTGCCGAGACGGACGAAATACGTCCCGATGATCGAGGTGATGATGCAGACGCCGCCCGCGAGCAGCGGCAGCTGCATCAGCTTGACGGCATCAGAACCGGCGACGAGCAGCGCGACCAGCACCATGGTGGCACCGATGGTGACGACGTAGGTTTCGAACAGGTCGGCCGCCATGCCGGCGCAGTCGCCGACGTTGTCACCGACGTTGTCGGCGATGACGCCGGGGTTGCGGTCGTCGTCCTCGTCGAAGCCGAGCTCGTTCTTGCCGACCATGTCGGCACCGACGTCGGCGGCCTTGGTGAAGATGCCGCCCCCGAGGCGCGCGAAGATCGATATCAGCGAGGCACCGAAGCTGAGCGCGATCAGGGCGTTGACGACTGGGCGGCTCGTGGGCTCCAGGCCACCATAGAGAAGCGCGTAGTACACGCCCGAGATCGCCAGCAGCGCGAGCCCGGCGACGAGCATACCGGTCACGGCACCCGAGCGGAAGGCCATGGTCAGGCCGCCCTGCAGCGAGTGGCGTGCGGCCTCGGCGGTGCGGACGTTGGCGCGCACCGAGATGTTCATGCCGATGAAGCCGGTCGCGCCGGAGAGCAGCGCCCCGACCGCGAAGGCGACCGCCGGGACCAGCCCGAGGAAGACGCCGACGAGCACGATCATCAGCACGCCGACCATGGCGATGGTGGTGTACTGCTTGGTCAGGTACGCGCCTGCTCCCTCCTGGATGGCGGCGGCGATCTGCTGCATGCGCTCGTTACCGGGGGAGGCGCGGAGCACCTGCATCGCGGTAATGATGCCGTAGGCGACGGCGATGAGCCCGCACACCATCGCGAGCAGAATAATGTTCATGCGCCTGAAACCCCCAGAATTTGGACGCCGCCATTCGAGGGCCGCGCAGTTTAATTGGCGCGGTTGTGGCAAACCGGTGACGATGTGGCAAGCAGCGCTACTGCTAGTGCTCGTAGCCGAGGCGCGTTGGGGTGAGGGGGCCCGAGGCGCCGAGGACCGCGACTCCCGTTCCCGAAACGATCCGGCCGATGCGGGTCAGCGGAACCTTGGCGGTGGCGAGCGCGGCGATACCGGCGTCGACAGGAGCGGTGAACAGCAACTCGTAGTCGTCGCCCGAGGTCGCGAACGCGAGGCGGGCTACCTCGCCATCGCCCGCGCGGGCGCGGGCTGCAGGGGACAGCGGGACCGCGCCCAGGTCGATCTCGACGGCGACACCGCTGGCTGCGGCCAGCCGCTCGGCGTCGATGAGCAGGCCGTCGGAGACGTCCATCGCGGCGTTGGCGAGGCCGACGAGGGTGCGGCCGAGGGCAAGGCGCGGGTCGGGACGGCGGTAGCGGTTGAGGAGGTATCTGTCGGAGGCTGCATCGCCCTGCGCCACCACCAGCCCGAGCCCGGCGTCGCCGATGGTGCCGCTCACCCAGACCTCGTCGCCGACATGCGCGCCGCCGCGCCCGAGCGCCGCGCCATGCTCGACATGACCGAGCGCCGTGCACCCGAGCACCGCCGCGCCGCCCCAGCTGACCGTGTCGCCGCCGAACAGCGCGACCTCGAAGTGGGTCAGCGCCCGCCCGAGCCCGGTAACGAAAGCGCGCAGCCAGTCGTCATCCTCGGCGGGTCCGAGCGTCACCCCGAGCAGCACGCCGGCCGGGGTCGCGCCCATCGCGGCGAGGTCCGACAGGTTCACCGCGAGCAGCTTCCAGGCGATGTCCGACGGTGGATCGGTGGCGAGGTAGTGGACCCCGCTCGCGATGGTGTCGTGGGTCAACACGACCTCGCGCCCGAGCGGCGGCGGCCACACCGCGGCGTCGTCGCTCAGGCCGCGTGCCGCCTTGTGCGTGGCCAACGGCGCGAGCAGGTCGGCGATCAGCTGACGCTCGCGCATGGGCTAGTGTGTCATCCCGGTGGCTACGCTGTCATCCCGGCGAACGCCGGGACCCAGCTTTAGCCGAGCCACGGCATTCCGAAGCCTTGGCACAGCTAGGTCCCGGCGTTCGCCGGGATGACAGCGAGAGGGCGCTACTCACGCACCCGCCGCGCCACCGTGTCGAGCAGCGCGTTGACGAAGCCGGCCTCGCGCGCCTCGTAGAAGGCATGGGCGACGTCGACATACTCGTCGACGACGGCGGCCGCCGGCACGTCGGGACGCGCGACCAGCTCGTAGACCCCAGAACGCAGCAGCGCGCGCATCGGGCGGTCGAGCCGATCGATCGCCCAGCCCTCGGCCAACGCCGCGGAGATCAATGTGTCGAGTTCGGCCTCACGGGCAACGGAGCCCGAGACCAGGTCGTTGAAGAAGTCGACGTCGGCTTCCCGGTACTCGGCGTCCTCGATGGTCGCGCCGAGGCGGTGGCGGTGGAACTCGTGGAGTAGTGCCGGGACCGAGCCGCCCGACATCTCGCGCTGGTACAATGCCTGCACCGCCGCCAGTCGCGCCGCCGATCTTGCACTGCCGGTGCGGGGTTTCTTCTTGGTGGCCATCGGCGCCCCTGTAGCGGGGTGAGGGTCCGCCGTCACCCCGCGCCCACCGCATGGCTGGCCCCCGCCTGGGCCCTCGTTACAGCCACGACGGACTTTCGATTAATTGACGAAGATTAACGAAACCGATCCACAGGCTTTGTCGGGGGACATTGCGTTCAGGGAGTTTACCATGCCTAAGTTGCTTGCTCTTGCCGTCCTGCTAGCGGCCGCCGCGCCGGCAGTCGCCGCGGATATCGTTACCGTCACACCCGCCAACCCGCCGAGTGGCGAAGCGCAGAGTCCGGCACCGTTCACTTACCGTGGCACGACCGGCAGCCGCACCCAGCAGGTCTATGCGTCGAGCTTCTTCAGCGGCGCACAGACGCTGACCGGGCTCGCGTTCCGGTCGACCCCGGGTTTCCACAACGGCGCGGACTACGGCAACGTCGTCATCCGCCTGTCGACGACGGCCTTCGGCGACGAGCAGGGCACGCCGCTGTCGTCGACCTTCGCCGATAACATCGGCAGCAACGTGACGACCGTCTTCGAGGGCGCGTTGTCGTTTGCTGCCGCCGCGACCGATGGCTTCGACTATGTCGTCAACTTCAGCAACGGCTTCAGCTACGATCCGTCGGCCGGCAATTTGCTGCTCGACGTGCTAATCCCGAACGGCACGTCGGTGTCGGGCCCGGGCTTCTTCCTCGCCTCCTACGACGTCGCCAACCAGTTCAACGACGGTGTCTACAGCGTCAATTCGGTGTTCGACGGCAACGCCACCACCGGCTTCGCCAACACCGCCGCGACGATCACCCAGTTCACGGGTACGGCTATCGGCGGTGCGGTGCCCGAGCCCGCGAGCTGGCTGCTGATGATCGGCGGCTTCGGGCTGGTCGGAGCCAACCTGCGCCGCCGCCGGGTCGCTGTCGCCTGAACTGCGGGGCGCTTCGCCGTCACTCGGCGGCGAAGCGCTCACCCACCGCGATCATCGCCAGCGCCGCCTTGGCCGCCTCGCCGCCCTTGTCCTTCTCGGTGCGGCGGGCGCGGGCCCAGGCCTGGGCCTCGTTCTCGACCGTGAGGATGCCGTTGCCGATCGCCAAGCCGTCGAGCGACAGCGCCATCAGGCCGCGCGCGCTTTCGCCGGCGACGATTTCAAAGTGATAGGTCTCGCCGCGGATGACGCAGCCGAGCGCAACGAAGCCGTCGAAACTGCCGCTCTCGCTGGCGCGCGCGACGGCTGCCGGGATCTCCAGTGCGCCGGGCACGGTCAGGGTTTCATGGGTCGCGCCGGCGGCCTCGAGCGCGGTACGGGCGCCATCGAGGAGGGCGTCGGCGAGGGCGTCGTAGAAGCGCGCTTCGACGATGAGGATGTGGGGCATGGTCGGTATTCCTGTGGTGCGGGGCTGCAGGTAGGGCGTAAGCGCAGTCCTACGCCGGTATCGCCTGCTCGCCGACCACGTCGAGCCCATAGCCCTGCAGCCCGACGATGTTGCGATGGGCGTTGGTCAGCAACACCATGTCCGTAACGCCGAGGTCGACGAGGATCTGCGCGCCGATGCCGTAGTCGCGGAGTTCGAAGGGCTCGCCCGCGCCGCGTGCGCGCATCTGGCTCGAGATGGCGTCCGGGCGCGCATCGCGGATGAGAACGACGATGCCTGCACCCGCTTCGCCGATCGCCTGCATCGAGCGCTGCAGCTGCCCGGCGCGGTCGCCGGTCTCGCCGAACAGGTCGGAGAACATGCTCATCGCGTGAACGCGGACGAGGGTCGGCCGGGTCGGGTCGATACGGCCCTTCTGGAGGACGATGTGCTCCGCGTATTCGGCCTTGTTGACGTAGGTCTTGGCGGTCCATTGGCCGCCGTAGATGCTGTCGAGCGGCACCTGAGCGATGCACTGGACGAGGTGGTCGTGGCGCAGCCGATAGGCGATCAGGTCGCGGATAGTGCCGATCTTGAGGCCGTGCGCGGCGGCGAATTCGAGCAGGTCGGGCAGGCGCGCCATCTCGCCGTCGTCCTTCATGATCTCGCAGATCACGCCCGACGGGTTCAGGCCGGCGAGCCGCGCGACGTCGACCGCGGCCTCGGTGTGCCCGGCGCGAACCAGCACGCCGCCGTCGCGCGCCACCAGCGGGAAGACGTGGCCCGGCGAGACGATGTGGGCGGCGTCCTTGCCGGCATCGATGGCGACCGAGATGGTCCGCGCCCGGTCGCCGGCCGAGATACCGGTGGTGACCCCGTCCCGGGCCTCGATGGAAACGGTGAAGGCGGTGGCGTGGCGGGTGCCGTTGTGCTGCGCCATCAGCGGCAGGCCGAGCGCCTTGACGCGGTCCGACGCGAGCGCGAGGCAGATCAGGCCGCGGCCGTAGCGGGCCATGAAGTTGATCGCATCCGGCGTCGCCATCTGCGCGGGAATGACGAGATCGCCCTCGTTTTCGCGGTCCTCGTCGTCGACCAGGATGAACATGCGGCCGTTGCGGGCCTCGTCGATAATTTCCTCAGGCGACGCCATGACGCGGCCCGAATGCTTGCCGGCGAGGTAGGATTCGAGCTTGCGGAGCGTGTCCGCGGTCGGGTTCCAGTCGGGATCGTCGAGGCTGCGCAGCGAGTTTGCATGAAGCCCGGCGGCGCGAGCGAGGCCCGACCGTGTCGTCGTACCGTCCGACACAAGGCTGCGGACGCGGTCGATCAACATACTGCTCATTGGCTTGCGTCCTACATTCCGATGTGACGCAAGGTAGAACCTCACATCAGAGTGTCAAGCGGCTGAGCTGGCTTCCTGCATGCGGCCAAGATAGCGCGCCAGCACGTCGATCTCGACATTGACGCTGGCGCCCGGTGTCATGGTTTCGCCGAGTGTCGTCCAGGCGGCGGTATGTGGGATGATGTTGACCCCGAACTCGACCCCGTCGCCGACATCGGCAACCGCGTTGACGGTCAGCGAGATGCCGTCGAGAGCGATCGAGCCCTTGGGCGCGATAAACCCGGCGATGGCCTTGGGCGCGACGAAGGTCAGGCGGGTCGAGTCGCCCTCGCCCACTGCCGAAACCAGCCGCGCGACCGCGTCGACATGGCCCTGCACGATGTGCCCGCCGAGTTCGTCGCCGACCTTCAGGGCGCGCTCGAGGTTGAGCCGCGATCCGGCCTGCCAACGGTCGGCGGTCTTCGAACGGGTCTCGCCCGAGACGTCGACCGCGAACCAGTCGGGACCCTTCTCGACCACGGTCAGGCAGACGCCGGAGCAGGCGATCGACGCCCCGAGCGCGACCCCGTCCAGCTCGTAGGCGGTGCGGATGCGGACGCGGAGGTCCCCGCGCGCCTCGGTGTCGATGACGGAGCCGATGTCGGTGATGATGCCGGTGAACATGCAGGTTAGGTAGCGACTGTGCGCCCCGCCGTCATCCCCGCAGCGGCGAGTGGTCCGTCAGCGCGTCCGTTCGTAAACTTCGAGCAGATCGACGCCGAGCGCCCGCACCTCGCTGCGCCGCCAGCGACCGTGCGCTGCGTCGAGGCTGCCCAGCCCGAGATCGCCGATCCCGCGCATCCCGCCGAGCACGATCGGCGCGCGATAAATCAGCAGCCGGTCGACCCTGTCGATGGCGAGGAGCGCCGTCGCCACCCCCGCGCCGCCCTCGACGAGCACAATCGACACCTCGGGCATCGCATCGATCTCGGCGATGTCGCGGAGAAGCAGCGCACCGGCGATGCGCCGGTCGGCGGGGATCGCTGTCAGCGAGCGGCTGAGCACTGCCGGGCGCGGGCGTCGCCCCTCCGGTCCCGGCAGGCGCACGTCGAGCGTGGGATCATCGGCTTCGAGGGTGCCGCGCCCGACAACGATCATGTCGCTGCGCGCGCGTTCGAGGTGCGCGTGGGCACGTGCCTCGGGCCCGGTAATCCACTGGCTGTGGCCATCCGCGAGCGCCAGGCAGCCATCGAGCGACAGCGCCAGCTTGAGGGTGATGAACGGCTGGCCGCGCAACTGGCGGCTGAAGAAGCCCGCAGCAACGCCCCTCGCCTCGGCCTCGCGAACGCCGACGACAACCTCGATACCCGCAGCGCGGAGCCGGGCGATGCCTGCGCCGGCGGTTCGCGGGTCCGGGTCGACGACGGCGACCACCACCCGGGCCACACCCGCCTCGACCAGCAGCCCCGAGCAGTTGGGGCCGCGCGCCGAGTCGTGGGCGCAGGGTTCGAGAGTGACGTAGGCGGTGCCGCCGCGGGCCGCCTCGTTTGCCTCGGCCAGTGCGACCGCCTCGGCGTGCGGCCGTCCGCCGGGCTGGGTCCAGCCGCGCCCGACAACCTGGCCATTCATGACCAGCACGCAGCCAACGCTCGGATTGGGTGCGGTCAGCCCGAGGCCGCGCCCGGCCAACTCCAGCGCCGCGCCCATCCAGTGGTCGTCGTTGTCCCTGTTGCCGGGACGGTCGTCCTTATTGGCCGAGATAGCGTTCATCGCCCCTGCTTAGGCGACAAGCGCGGCGGCTGCTAACCCTGGAGAAGGCGGAAGGTAACCGGCACCTCGCGCTCCGCCTCGACTGGCGCGCCGTCACGCAGCGCGGGTACGAAGCGCCATTTGGCCAGCGCCCGCTTGAGCGCTGCGTCGTCGAGACGGGGGAAGCCGCTCGATTGCGCGATGCTGGCGCGGACGACCCGCCCGTCGATGCCGACGACGACCCGCACGACGACGGTCCCGGCCTCGCCGAGGCGCTGCGACGCGGGCGGGTACGGTGCCTCGAAGTCGGCACGGTAGCGCGGGTCGATCGCGGCGCTGCGGGTGATGCCAGCGGGCGGCTTGACGATTTCGACCGTGCCGCCCGAGAGCCCCGCGATGATATCGCCGTCGACACCGCCAGTGGGATCGAGGGTCAGCGGCACCGTGTCGTCGGCCTTGGGCGTGTCGAATTGGTTGATCACGGGTTCGGGCACCGAGACGACGACCTTGTCGAAGATCGTCTTTGGAACCTCCGCGTTGGTCCGAGGCGGCGGCGTGTCGGGGATCTGCGTCGTCGGGATCGATCGGAACAATTGTGGATCGGGGGTGACGACCCCGAAGCCGATCAGCGCTGCGGCGACGAAGCCGCGTGAAGCGCGACGGTGACGGCGAGACCGGCTGGATTACGGCGGCTCGCGGGACCCGCACTGGCGTAGTACATGACGACCCTCCCAAGAGTTTGCCACGCGCCTGCCGGTTTTTGCGGTCCGTCACGACGCCGAAACGATCATAACAGGTTTCGAAACGATTAAGACGTCAGCCTAGTTGACCCGGTCCTTTGCCGGTGCTGCAAGATAACGATCATATTCGGCTTGCGCCAGCTTACGTTTTTCGGGCGGGAGCGAAGAAATGTAGGCACGCGATGCTTGCAGTCGCCGGGCGAGGTCTGCGGCTTCACGACTACGGTCGTCGAGTGCGTCCTGGCGCGTCCGGTTGGCGCCCCAGCTGTTGACGTAAATGATGTTCTCGACGCGCTCCAGACGCTCGGCACCGCCGCCGGCGTAAAAGCCGAGGCCGATCAGCACCGTCGCCAGCACGGCACCGCTGCCGACCAGCAGCCGCATCCGGCGCGTCTCGGCAGCGTTGGGATTGAGATACGACACGGCGGGCTCCGGCTAGGTCTCAGGCGAAGATAAGCTACCGGCGGCGCTCGACAAGCGCGCCAATGCCGCGTCGCGCCCGATCAACGGCAGCAGCGCCGCCATCTCGGGACCGTGGTCGCGCCCGGTCAGCGCCTGGCGGAGCGGCTGGAACAGCGCGCGGCCCTTGCGCCCCGACGCCGCCTTGAGCGTCCCGGTCCAAGCGTGCCAGACGTCGCCCTCCCACGGCAGGGCAGCGAGGGCGTCCCGGGCTTCGGCGATGAAGGCGCGATCGTCGGTAGCGACTGCAGGCTCGATCTCGCCCGCGACGACCTGCCACCACGCGGCAGCCTCGGCGACGGTCGCAAGATTGCCGCGCACCGCCAGCCATGCTGCCTCGGTCATGCTGTCGGGCAGGCGACCGCGGACAGCAGCGAAGTCGAGCAGGTGGACGGTGCGGGCGTTGAGCTGGGCCAACTCGTCGGGGGCGAAGCGGGCCGTCGCCCGGCTGAAATGTCCAAAGTCGAAACCCGCGACCAATGCGTCGAGGCTGCTGACCGGCTCGACCGACTCGCTGGTGCCGATGCGGGCGAGCAGCGCCGCGACCGCCTGCGGCTCGATACCCGCAGCCCGCCACGCATCGACTCCTTCCGAGGCGAGCCGCTTCGACAGCGCGGCGTCCGCGCCGGTCAGCAGCGCGAGATGCGCGAACTTTGGCGGCGTGGCTCCGAGCGCGGCGAACATCTGCAGCTGGACGCCGGAGTTCGTGACATGGTCCTCGCCGCGCGCGAGCAGCGTGACGCCGAGATCGATGTCGTCGACGACCGATGGCAGCATGTACAACCACGTCCCGTCGGCCCGGCGAACGACCGGGTCGCTCAACGAAGCGGGGTCAACGTGGCACTCGCCGCGAATGGCATCGTTCCAGACAACGGGTACAGCGATGTCGAGCCGGAAGCGCCAGTGCGGGGTGATCCCTTCGGCCGCGAAACGCGCGTGGTCAGCTTCGGTCAGCGCCAGCGCGGCACGGTCGTAGACCGGGGGCTTGTTCTGCGACGCCTGGACCTTACGCTTGATGTCGAGTTCGACCGCGCTCTCGTAGGCACGGTAGGCGCGGCCTTGGGCGGCGAGACGTTCGAGCGCCGCCTGATACAGCGCGAACCGCTCCGACTGGCGGATGCTGCGGTCGGGGACCAGCCCAAGCCAGCCGAGGTCGGCGTGGATGGCGTCGACATAGCGCTCCTCCGACCGCGCAAGGTCGGTGTCGTCGACGCGGAGGATGAATTCGCCACCGGCCGCCTTCGCCGCGAGCCAGTTGACCAGCGCGGTGCGGACGTTGCCGGCGTGGATGCGACCGGTCGGGCTCGGGGCAAAGCGGGTGACGGTCACAGCAGTGCCCCGACGCCGACCCCGATCGCGACGAGCACCGCCCCGCCCAGCCAGGTCCACACGCCGCCGCCGACCACCCGGGCGCGGACCTTCACCTCGGGGGCTTCCTCGACGAGCTTCGCCGTCGCGGGGGCTGCGCCCTCGACGGGCACCTTGTCGATCAGCTGGCGCAGCACGCGCGGCAGCTCGCGAAGCGCCCGAAAATTGCGGACGAAGCTGTCTGCCAGCCGCGCCTCGGGACCGAGTTCGTCGCGCATCCAGTCGCTGACGAACGGCGCCGCGACCTCCCACATGTTGACCTGCGGATCGAGGCTGAGTGCGACCCCCTCGACCATCACCATCGTCTTCTGGAGCAGCAGCAGGTGCGGCTGGACCGCCATTTCGAAGCTGCGGGTGATCGAGAACAGCCCGTCGAGCATGTCCGAGATCGAGATGTCGCGTACCGGCAGGCCCCGGATCGGCTCGCCGACAGCGCGCAGCGCGGTGGCGAACTCGCCGACATCGTGGTGCGGCGGCACGTAGCCCGCCTCGAAGTGGATTTCCGCGACGCGCTTGTAGTCGCCGGTGATCAGCCCGTAGAGAATCTCCGCGAGGTAGACGCGAGCGCGCCGGTCGAGACGGCCCATGATGCCGAAGTCGACGACCGCAATCCGCCCGTCCTGAAGCACGAACAGATTGCCCTGGTGCATGTCGGCGTGGAAGAACCCCTCGGCGATCGCCTGTCGCAGGAAGCTCCGGACCAGCGTCGCAGCCAGCCGCTTCCGGTCGAGGCCGAGCGCTGCGACCCCGGCAGCATCCGACAATTTGACGCCGTCGATCCAGTCGATCGTGAGGACCCGGCGCGTGGTGCGGGCCCAGTCGATGCCGGGCACGAAGAATTCTGGCTCGGCCTGCATCGAGGCGGCGAGCTCGGACGCGGACGCGGCCTCGCGGCGCAGGTCGAGCTCGGCGAGGCTCCACGACTTGAAGCTGGCGATGACCGCGCGGGGCCGCAGCCGCTGGGCCTCGCCGCCGAGCTTCTCGACGTGCGCGGCCGCCCATTCGTAAGTGTCGATCGCCTCTGTGATGGCGCGCTCGATGCCGGGGCGGAGGATCTTGATCGCCACCGTCCGCCCGTCGGTCGTGACGGCGCGGTGGACCTGCGCGATCGACGCCGCCCCGACGGGAACCGGGTCGATACTCGTGAACAGCCGCTGCCAAGGGCCGCCGTACGCATCGACGAGCGCCGCCTCGATAACCTCGAAGCCGACCGGCGGCAGCGAGTCCTGCAGCCGCGACAGGTCGTGCGCCGCATCGATGCCGATCAGGTCGGCGCGGGTCGCGAGCGCTTGTCCGAGCTTGATCGCGGCCGGACCGATCGCCTCGAAGGCGCGGGCATATTCGGGAATCTTTGGAGCGAAAGTCCCCAACCGCATCGCCCACGCCAGCCGCCGCAGCCCGGCGGGCGCGTTGCGGTCGGCTTCGACCGGCCGCAGCGCGCCGTGCTTGCCGAGGATGCGGCCCCAGCGCGCGAGGCGGACGGCATGGGTCAGGGACGAGGTCATCTACCCTCCCCCCTGGGGGGGAGGGACAGGTCGCCCTTCAGCGACCAGGGAGAGGGAGGGGTGGGGATGTGCCGAGTAAGCCCGACCGGCGTAAGCCGAAAGACGTCCCTCTCCCCGGGCCGCGCCAAGTGGCGCGTCTCTCGCTCTCTCCCCTGCGGAGCGTGGGAGATGCTCAAACTTTCCAGCCGCTGTGGATCGCGACCAGGCCGCCCAGGATCGGCCGCGCCTTGACCTGCGCGAACCCGGCCGCTGCAATCATCCCCGCGAACTCGCCCATCGGCGGGAAGCGGCGGATGCTCTCGATCAGGTAACGATACGACGCCTCGTCTTTCGCGACGTACTTGCCGATCTGGGGCACGAGCTTCTCGGAATACTGGTCGTAGATCTTGCCGAAGCCGGGCCATTCGGTGGTCGAGAACTCCAGGCAGAAAAACCGCCCACCAAAGCGCAACACCCGGTGCGCTTCCTTCAGCGCGGCGGGGATATCGGTGACGTTCCGGATGCCGAAGGCGATGGTGTAGGCGTCGTAGCTGGTCGACGGCGCGGTCAGCGTCTCGGCGTTCTGCTCCTGCCAGACGAGGCCGGTCAGGCCGCGCTTGGCGGCGCGCTCGATGCCGACCTCGAGCATAGCCGGGTTGATGTCTGCCACAGTCACCGCCGCCCCTTTGGCGGCCATCCGAAACGCGATGTCGCCAGTGCCGCCGGCCATGTCGAGGATCTGCTCGCCGGGACGCGGCTTCAGCATCCGGACGAACTCGTCCTTCCAGCCGCGGTGGAGGCCGCCCGACATCAGGTCGTTCATCAGGTCGTAGCGCTTCGCCACGCTCGCAAAGACCTCGCCGACGCGGGCGGTCTTTTCCTCGCGCGGCACCTGTTCGTACCCGAAGCTGACTGTGTCGTGGGAAACGGGCTCGTTCATGGTCGCGGGGTCTAGCCGAGGCTTGGCAGAGGGGCAAACCGGTCATAGGACGCAGGGGATGCCCGAACTTCCCGAAGTCGAGACGACGGTGCGCGGGCTGCGGCGTGTGCTCGACGGGCGGTGCTTGACACGAGTCGAGCTTCACCGTGCCGACCTGCGCCGCGCCTTCCCCGACGGCCTCGTCCAGCGGCTCGTCGGCGCGCGGATCACCGGGCTCTCGCGCCGCGCCAAATACGGACTGATCGCCACCGACCGCGACGACACGCTGATCTTCCACCTCGGCATGTCGGGGCGGATGCGGCTCGATCCGACCGAGATCGAGAAGCACGACCATGCCGTCTTCACGACCGACGACGGGCATGTCGTGGCGTTCAACGATGCCCGGCGCTTCGGATCGCTCGACCTCGTGCCGACCGCGGAGCTGGATGCTTACCCGGCCCTCGCCGCACTCGGCCCCGAGCCGCTGGGAGCCGACCTGACCGCCCACCTGCGCGCCGCCTTCAAGGGCCGCATCGCGCCGGTTAAAGCCCTGCTCCTCGACCAGCGCGTCGTCGCCGGGCTGGGCAACATCTACGTCTGCGAGGCGCTCAACTGCGCCCGCATCCACCCAGCCAAGGCGGGTGGCATGGTGCCAGCCGCCAAGATCAAGGCTCTCGCCGCCGCGATCCCTATCGTGCTGGAAGACGCCATCAAGGCCGGCGGCTCGACTTTACGTGACTTTGCACAGGTTGACGGCACGCTGGGCTATTTCCAGAAGAGCTTCCGAGTCTATGGCCGCGAGGGGCTGCCCTGCCCGCGCGACGGTCACAGTATCAAGCGCATCGTCCAGAGCGGGCGATCGAGCTTCTTTTGCAGCTGGTGCCAGAGGTAATCCAATGCCCTATTCGACGATCATTCTCGAGCGTGTCGGCCGCGTTGGGGTCATTACCCTCAACCGGCCCGAGGCGCTGAACGCCCTCAACCACCGCCTGACCAGCGAGATCGGCGAGGGCCTGCGCGAGCTCGACGCCGACGCGGGCATCGGCTGCATCGTGCTGACCGGCGCGGGCAAGGCGTTCGCGGCGGGTGCCGACATCAAGGAAATGGCCCCAAAGAGCTTCGCCGACGTCTACGGCGAGGACTTCATCACCGCGACCTGGGAGGAGCTGACCCGGACCCGCAAGCCGACGATCGCCGCGGTCAACGGCTTCGCGCTCGGCGGCGGCTGCGAATTCGCGATGATGTGCGACATGGCGTTCGCCAGCGAGGCGGCGAAGTTCGGCCAGCCCGAGATCAAGCTCGGCGTCATCCCCGGCTCGGGCGGGTCGCAGCGGCTGACGCGCTCGGTCGGCAAGGCGGTGGCGATGGACCTGATCCTGACGGGTCGCCTAATCGACGCAGCGGAAGCGCTGCGCATCGGCCTGGTCGCGCGGATCTATCCGGGCGACCAACTGCTGCCGGAGACGATGAAGACCGCCGAGCAGATCGCCGGCTACGGTCTGTTGTCGGTCCTGGCCGCGAAGGAGGCGGTCAACCGCGCCTTCGAGACGACGCTGAGCGAGGGCGTCCGCTTCGAGCGCCGCCTGTTCCACGGCCTGTTCGGGACGGCGGACCAGAAGGAAGGCATGGCGGCATTCATCGACAAGCGGCCGGCAGCATTTACACACCGCTAGGATCGAGGCGCGCGTGTACGCCGAGCCTTGACGACAGGCTCTGCCGCCTATAGTGACGCCGCCTTCCGGTTCGGGGGTCACTCCGTGCCGCGGCATCGGTTGGGTCCGGTGCGAACCTGGTTTCTTGAGGACGATAATGGCCAATACGCCGCAAGCTGAAAAGCGCATCCGCCGCAACGATCGCCGCGCCGAGATCAACAAGGCGCGGGTCAGCCGCATCCGCACCTTCGTCAAGCGGGTCGAGTCGGCGATCGAGACCGGCGCCAAGGAAGCCGCCGTCGCAGCGCTTGCCGCGGCCCAGCCGGAGATGATGCGTGGCGTCTCGAAGGGTGTCCTGCACAAGAACACCGTCAGCCGTAAAATCTCGCGCCTGTCGAAGCGGGTCGCCGCGCTCGCCTGAACGAAGCCATTCAGCTTCAATTTTGAAGGCCGCCCGAGTCGGGCGGCCTTTTTCGTTTGGAAGCAATAGCTTAGGTTTCTTGTGACGTTAGTCGAATCTTGACGACCGTCACGTATACGTCACGAAACATCAACGATTTGGCAACATTTGCCGAAAAATCACGCCTTTTCGTGTCAACGACTTTATTTCAGTTTCGCGCAGATTCGGACCCTTGATCGGCATTTTTGAAGGGTGCTTAGTGGGTCGACGGCCAAGCGCCGCGGGGGGAAACTTCCCAATCGATTCGGGACGAAAACACCGTGAAGACGCGGGCCGGAAGGCCTGTGTCTGCGTCTGAAGCTCTGCGTTCGTGGAGTTATGATCGTAGAGTGCCGTGCCCGAACCGGCAGGGATTTTGACAATGACCGGTCGCACCAGCGACCGGCGGCTGGGAGGCGTTCGACGGTGGGTTGGGGAGTGGGACAGAGCGATTTGACGGCGAATCTGTCCATGACGAATGCATCGTTGATGCCAGGCGCGCGGGCACCGCGCTTCACCGATGCCGGGCCCCGTGCTTCCGCCTTGTTCGCCGCCGCCCGCCCCGAGCCCGCGCGCCTAGTACCCAGCCCGCGTGCCGCTACCGCCTGGACCAATATCCTTTCTGCGCTCCGCGACGAGTGTGGCGTCCCGACCTTCGAATCGTGGCTGCGGCCGCTGGCGCTGGTTGGCGTCGACGGTGACACGGTGCACCTCGCGGCCCCGAGTCACTTCCTCGCGGATTGGGTGTCGAGCAACTTCCTCGAGCGCCTGCGGACGCACTGGATTGCCCAGCTGCCCGGCGTCCGCCACATCGCGCTGGCGGTGCGGAGCGATGTCGCGCCTGCCCCGCTACCCGCCACCGCAGCACCGCTCAGCCAGCAGTCCACCCCCTGCATCGGGCTGCCGCTCGAGCCCCGCTACAGCTTCGACAGCTTCGTCGTCGGCAAGTCGAACGAACTCGCCTACAATGCCGCGCAGACACTGGCGGGCAGTGGCCCGGTCAGCTTCAATCCGCTGTTCCTCCACGGCACCACGGGCCTCGGCAAGACCCACCTCATGCACGCCATCGGTGGCGAGCTTATCGCGCGTGAGCCGAACGCCAAGGTCGCCTATCTGTCGGCCGAGAAGTTCATGGTCGAGTTCCTCGCCGCGCTCCGCGCCAAGGACACGATCAGCTTCAAGCAGCGGCTGCGTTCGGTCGACCTGCTGATGATCGACGACGTGCAGTTCATCGCCGGCAAGGAATCGACACAGGAAGAATTCTTCCACACGATGAACGAGATCATCAGCGCCGGTAAGCGCCTGGTGATCACCGCCGACCGCTCGCCCCAGAACCTCGAGGGCATCCAGGAGCGCATCCTCAGCCGGATGGCGTGGGGGCTGGTCGCCGACATCAACGCCGCCGACTACGAGCTCCGCCTCAACATCCTGCACAGCAAGGCCGCCGCGATGCACGGCGTCGAGGTGCCAGCCGAGGTCATCGACTTCCTGGCGCGCAAGATCACCGCCAACGTCCGCGAGCTGGAAGGCGCGCTCAACCGCGTCGTCGCCTACGCGCGGCTGGTCGGCAAGCCGGTGACCATCGAGTTTACGCGCGAGACGCTCGCCGACCTGCTCCGCGCCCACGAGAAGAAGGTCACGATCGACGATATCCAGCGCAAGGTCGCCGAGTACTTCGGCCTCAAGCTGACCGATCTGCTTTCGGCGCGGCGGGCGGTCGAGGTGGCGCGACCGCGGCAGGTCGCGATGTACCTCGCCAAGAAGCTGACCCCGCGCTCGCTGCCGGAGATCGGGCGGCGTTTCGGCGGGCGCGACCACACCACCGTCATGCACGCGGTCAAGCGCATCGACGAGCTCCGCGCCAAGGATCCCGAGCTCGACGGCGACGTCGCGCAGTTGACCCGGCTGCTCGACAGCTGAGGCCGGGCCGCAGCCCGGCCGGTAGGGCCTGCAGCGACGGTGTGGCTGCCCCGCCATTCAGTGCCCTTGCCAGGCAGGCGTCTTCGTCACATGCCCCTGTCGAATGAGCGCTCTAATTGCCGGACACAGCACGACCGGCCGGGGCATCATGTGGATGATGCTCGCGTCCGTCTCATTCGGCATCATGTGGGCGCTGATCCGGTTGGCAAGTACCGAGCTTCACCCGTTCGAGATCGTGTTCTTCCGGACGGGCATCGGCCTGCTCGCGCTGACCCCGATGCTTCTGATGAACCGCGGTCTGCTCAAGTCGACACGGATGCCGATCCATCTGCGCCGCGCCACCTCGGGTTTCCTGGCGACGCTTGCGACCTTCTACGCGGTTGCCAATGCCCCGCTCGCGACGGCGCTGGCGATCAACTACACGGCGCCGCTGTTCGCCACGATCGGGGCGGTGCTGTTCCTGGGCGAGCGCATCCATGGCCGGCGGATCGCGGCGCTGGCCGCCGGCTTCATCGGCATGATGCTGGTGCTGCGGCCGGGTGCGTTGCCGCTGACCCCCGGCGTCGGCGCGGCGATGCTGTCGGCGGTCGCGACCGCAGCCTCGTACATCGCGGTCCGGGCGCTGGTCGGCTCAGATGATCCGCGCGCCGTCGCGTCGTGGTCGTTCATCCTGATGGTGATCCCCTCGCTGATCGCCGCCAGCTTCTACTGGCGCTGGCCGTCGCTTCACGCCTGGCCGCTGCTGATCGGCATCGGGCTGCTCGCGGCGGTCGGCCAGATCGCGCTGACACGGGCGTTCGCACTGGCGGAGGCGAGCGCGGTGATGCCGTTCGACTTCATGCGCTTTGGGCTGGTGACGCTGTTCGGCGTCTGGCTGTTCGGGGAGCGCGTCGACGCGGGCACGTTGGCGGGCGGCGCGATCATCATCGGATCGACGATCTACCTGGCGGTACGCGAGTCGGCGGCGGCGCGCCGAAGCCGGCTTCCGGGGCCAGCCGCGAGCGTTGCCAGCGAGACCTGACTTGCCGTGCACGTCAACCACGGACTAAGCACTCCCAAACCTTGGGAGAAGACGCATGAAACTGAGTGGCTGTTCGGCGGTGGTGACCGGTGGCGCATCGGGGCTGGGCGAGGCGACGGCGCGGGCGCTGGCCGCCGAAGGCGTCAAGGTTGCGATCTTCGACCGTGATGCGACCAAGGGGCCCGGCGTGGCCGAATCGATCGGCGGCATCTTCTGCGAAGTCGACGTGACCAGCGACGAATCGGTCGAAGCCGGCTTCACCAAGGCCCGCGCCGCACACGGCCAGGAGCGTATCCTGATCAACTGCGCCGGTGTCGGCAACGCCGCCAAGACCGCCGGCCGCGACAAGACCACCGGCGCGATCAAGCACTTCCCGCTCGATGCCTTCAACAAGGTCATCCAGATCAACCTCGTGGGCACGTTCCGCTGCATCGCGAAGAGCGCTGCCGGCATGCTGACCCTCGAGCCAATGGAGGACGGCGAGCGCGGCGCTATCGTCAACACCGCGTCGGTCGCGGGCGAGGACGGCCAGATGGGCCAGGCGGCGTATTCGGCCTCCAAGGGCGGCGTCATCGGCATGACCCTGCCGATCGCGCGCGACCTGATGAGCGAGGGCATCCGCGTCAACACCATCCTGCCGGGCATCTTCTCGACCCCGCTGATGAACGCCGCGCCCGACAACGTGAAGCTCGCGCTGGCGGCCAGCGTGCCGTTCCCCAAGCGCCTCGGCCACCCGCACGAGTACGCCTCGCTGGCGCTCGAGATGTGCCGCAACAGCTACTTCAACGGCGAGGACGTCCGCATCGACGGCGCGATCCGGATGGCACCGCGCTAAAATAGTCTTCTTCGCTTCGACTTAGCGCCCTTAGCTCCTTGGCGAGCTTGGCGTGAAACTCTTCGATCCAGCCCGCGCGGCGGTTTCGAGGTTTCACGCCAAGTTCGCCAAGGTGCCCAGGTCGCCAAGAAGATGGCGGGCGGTGTGAAAGAACTCGCGTCCGGGATCCAATGAGCGGGTTGTACCAAATGGGCGACACGTAGGACAGCGGCAAGTTTCTCTCAGGCGTCCATCGCGGTCGCCAGCGCGACGTCCTTCGCGGTCAGGCCGCCGCTGTCGTGGGTGGTCAGGCGCACCTCGAGCTTGTTGTAGACGTTCGACCATTCGGGATGGTGATCGGCCTTCTCCGCCAGCAGCGCGACGCGGGTCATGAAGGCGAAGGCCTCGACGAAGCCGGGGAAGCGGTAGCTGCGCTCGATGGCATCGCCCGAGCGGGTCCAGCCCGGCAGCTTCGCCAAGGCAGCGTCGATCTCGGGGTCGGTCAGTCTTGGCGCGGGCATGGTGACTCCTCAGGGCTGCCGGTCTATCCGCCAGCGCATGACCAGCCGTCAAACCCTGCCGCCGACCATCGCGGCCATCGAGGCGCTGGCCCAGGCCGCGGTCGAGCGGTTGCCCGAACTGTTCCGCCAGCACCTCGCCAGCACGCTGCTGCGGGTCGAGGACTTCCCCGATGCCGAGGTCATGGCGGAGATGGGGCTGGAGACCGAGTTCGACATCCTCGGGCTGTACCAGGGCCGCCACGTCGGCATGAAGGGCGACGAACCGACCGGCGCGCTGCCCGACATCATCTTCCTGTACCGGCGGCCGCTGCTCGACGAGTGGGCCGACGGCGGCGATAGCCTGGAGAGGCTGGTCACCCATGTCCTCGTCCACGAGGTCGGGCATCACTTCGGGCTGAGCGACGCCGACATGGAGCGGATCGAGGCGGAAACGGGCGAGGGCTGACCTTCGGACCTTTACGACTGGTACGCCTATACGACCTTTACCGTTTCGTACCATTTCCATTATGTTATTGAATTTGCTTTTATAATCTCGTTTACCCAATCCGGCACGAGTGTTCCCGCCGGACCATGCCTCGCCTCGGCGAACATCGGCGTCCCTGCCGACGGATCGAGGTTGAGCTCGAGCGTTTCCGCCCCGACCCGGCGTGCCGTGTCGACGAACCCCGCCGCCGGATAGACCGCCCCCGAGGTGCCGATCGACACGAAAAGATCGCACGCCGTCAGCGCCGCTTCGATCGGGTCCATGTGGTACGGCATCTCGCCAAACCAGACGATGTCGGGGCGCAGCCGGCGCACCGTGCAGCGCGGGCACGGCGGGTTGTCGGCCAGCGTTCCCGTCCATTCCGGTGCCGCCCCGCAGGCCCGGCAAAGCGCCCGCTTGAGCTCGCCGTGCATGTGGAGCAGCCGCCTCGACCCGGCGCGCTCGTGGAGATCATCGACGTTCTGGGTGACCAGCAGCAGTTCCCCCGGCCATTCGGCATCGAGCCTGGCCAGCGCCCGATGAGCGGCGTTGGGCTCGACCCGCGTCAGAGCCTCGCGGCGCGCATCGTAGAACTTCTGTACCAGCGCCGGGTCGCGGCGGAAGGCCTCTGGCGTCGCGACATCCTCGACGCGGTGCCCCTCCCACAGGCCGTCGGGGCCGCGGAAGGTCGGCACGCCCGATTCGGCGGAGACGCCGGCGCCGGTCAGGATGACGATGTTGCGCGGAGCCATACCGGGATTCGTAGAGGTTGCCGGCGCGCTTGTTAAGGCGGGGCCGCCTTCACGCTTTGCTTAGGCGCAGGCCCAGGCTTCGCATGGAAAACCTCTGCCCTGCCCGCCTATCTCGGGGTCGGTCGCGTTCGCGGCCGGAGGAAAGTCGATGTTGCGTGCCTGTACGACGCCGGTCGAGTGCGACCGGACGGTCTTCATGATCGGCGAGGACGCGCCCGGACATTATGCCGTCCGCGAGAACCACGGCCTGATCGGCGGCGAGTTCATCAGCCGCAGCGAGGCGATGCGCTTCGCCCGCGACGAGTGCGAGGCGATCCCCGGCGCGGTCATCCTGATCGCCGACGCGGCGGCGATGCGCGGCGCGAGGCGCGGCCAGTGAGCCAGCCCGGCCTGCGCTACGGGCAAGGCTATGAACGCCGCCCGATGTTTGTGCGGCTGCCCGCGACCCGGCTGGAACGCGCCGCCCGCGCCGCCTGTCGAGTGCGCGGCATCGACCCGGAGGAGTGCATGGCGTTCGAGCCGGGGCGCGGCTGCACGCTGCGACGCTGGCAGACGCAGCTCGAGTTGGTCGAGGCGGTGCTGGGGGCATGAGTGCCCCGCTGTCATCCCGGGCTTGACCCGGGACCCAGCTTCCTCCGAGGCTCGGAGCGCCGGGTTAGCTGGGTCCCGGGTCAAGCCCGGGATGACAACGGGGCCCGGGATGGCGGCGGTGCGCGGGATTGCGGCGGTGCGCGGGATGACGGCGGGGCCCGGGATGACGGCGGGCCACGGATACCCCTGATGGTCAGGCCGCGTGTCGGCACCAGCGCGGCGCGACCTCGACGGGGTCGAACATATGGTCGCCGAGCACAAGCAGCGCGCTGCCGTAGCTCGCACCGACGAAGGCAACGCCCGCGAGCAGGCATTCGACCGGAGTCGCCGGGTGCCGGGCGGCGACGAGGCCGATCATGGCGCGGGCGGCAGCCCAAGCGACCAGCACGAGTAGCAGGCCGATCACGCGGGTTCCCGCACGGCGCACCAGGGGATGTGCGAGGCTGCGCGAGATGCGCCGCCACCGGCCCAGCGCGGTCGGGAGCACGAGTGGGGCATGGCCCGCCTGGACCGCGCTCGCCTGTCGATCGAACATCTGGACCTCCGACGACGCGACGGCATCTCGAGCCGCGCGGTCGGGTCACCGTGGTCCAAGCGGGCGCCGCGGGGCCATGCGCCATCGCCGCCGCTCCGTAAGGAAGCCGTAAACCGCGACGCAAAGTTGCGGGCGGGGCCGCCACCGCCTATCAGCGGCGGGCACGCGGCGGAGCAGCGATGTCGCGATTTTCCCGTTTCTTGCTGGCTGCTTTCTCCATCGTCGTGATCGTGCTGGCCGTGGTGTGGGCCGCGCGGCGACCGCTGAGCGAGGCGGTCGTGGCGCAGTGGTTCGCAGGCCAGCAGGTCGAGGCGCGCTACCGCATCGCCGCGATCTCGCCGGGCGGGGTGACGCTCGCCGATGTCGCGCTAGGTCCAATGGCGAGCCCGGACTTCGCCGCCGAGCGCATCGACGCAACCATCGGCTGGTCGCCGCTCTCGCCCCGCGTCGACACGATCACGATCCTGCGGCCGAAGTTGCGGGCGACACTGGGGCGCTCGGGACTCAGCCTCGGCAGCCTCGACCGGTTGCTGCCCGCTCCCGGGCAGCCGGCAAAGCCGCTGCCCGACATCGACGTGCGGATCGTCGGCGCGGTCGTTCAGGTTGCGACGCCCGCCGGGGCGTTGAACGGGACTTTAGAGGGCAACGGGCGCTTGCGGAACGGCTTCGCCGGGCACGGGCGGATCGAGCCGGCGACGCTGGCGCTGGTGGGGTGCACGGCGCGCTTGGCGGCGACGAGTTTCCGGGTTTCGACCTCGCGCGATGCCGCACAGATCGCCGCCGAAGGCAGCGCGCCTGGCGTGACCTGCGCGGACGGGGCCGCCGATGCCGTGCACTGGACCGTTGCTGCAACCTTGCCGCCAAAGCTTGACCGCTACGCTGCGACGGCGAAGCTGACGACGGCCCGGGTGGCGGGGTTCGGCTACCGGAGCGGCGCGGCGAGCCTGACGCTGGGTGCGGCGGCGGCGGCGCTCAACGGGCCGGTCGCGGGGCCGATCGCGGCGAGCATCGCCGGCGTGCAGGGCCAGCAGTTCGGCGCGCGGACGGCTTCGGTGGCGGGTCACTACAAATTCGTGCCGGGGTCGAGTTCGGCCAGTGGCGACGGGGTGGTCACGGTCGACGGCGGCAGCGCGCGGTTCGGCACGGCCGCGCTGCGGCGGTCGGCGCGCAGCTTTGCAGGGACGCTGGTCGAACCGCTCCTCGAAGCACTGGTGGCGCGCGGCGACGCGGCGGCGCGATCGTTCGACGCGACGGCGCGGGTGACGGTATCGGCGGATGCGGCGGGCCAGCGGGGAACGGTGAGCGGGCTCGGCCTGCGCTCGGCAAGCGGCCTCAAGCTGGACCAGACCGGGGAGATCAGCCTCGTCCGCAGCGTCGCGGTGCCGGGCCTCGGCGTGACCCTTGCTGGCGGCGCAACCCTCGCCGGTGGTGGCCTGCCGCGCATCACGGTCGCCGGCAGCGGGCCGTTGCGGAGCGGTCGCGCGAGCCTGACGATCGCGCCGTGGGCGGTCGGCGGAGCGGCGGTACAGCGGCTCCGCCTCGACCTGAACAGCGATCCCGCAGGCACGACGGTCGCTGCCGATGTGCGCGCTTCCGGGGCGGTCGGCGGCGGTGTCGTCACGCGCGGGCTGGGTGGCGCGACGGTCGTGCGCCTCGGGGCCGACGGGAGCGTCGTCTTCGGCACGCTCTGCATGGCGGTCGACTGGGCGGGGCTGTCCCGCGCGGCGCTGCGGACCGGACCGGGAGCGGCGCGGATCTGCCCGAACGGCGGGGCGATCGCGACCTTGAGCGGCGGGCGGTTGAGCGGTGGCGCGGTGGTCGACCCACTGAACCTGCGCGGCGTGTCCGGCGACGTCCCCGTTGCGCTCGCCACCGGCACGCTGCGGATCGCACTCGGCGGCACCGGCAAGCACCCGACCGCCGTGCTGGCCCCGGTCCGGGTTGAGGGCCGCTACGGCGCGCGTGGCGGGAGTGGGACCATCGGCGGCAGCCTCGACCTCGCGGGGCTGAGGGGGAGCGGCCGCGTCGAGAGCGTACGCCTCGACGACCCCGGCCTCGCCGTCGCCATCGGCAGCGCTTCCGCCAGATGGCAGCTGGCCGGCGGCCGCCTCAGCCTGTCCGGCGGCGAGGCCCGCGTCACTGACCGCACCCTGCCCGCGCGCTTCGAGCCTATCCACATCGCCGCCGTCTCCGCGACCATCGCCGACGGGCTGGTCAAGGCACACGGCGACGGGCGGCTCGCGGCGGGCGGCAAGCGCCTGTTCGGCTTCACCGCGACCCACGCACTCGCCTCGGGGCGCGGCGAAGCCAAGGTCGAGACCGGCACGCTGACCTTCGGCCCCGACCTCCAGCCGTTCCAGCTGACGGAGGCGCTGCGCGGCGTCGTCGACAACGTCCGCGGGCCGGTGATCGGCAGCGGGCGCTTCGACTGGACCGCCGACATGCTGACCAGCGGCGGCACGGTGCGGGTCGACCATGTCTCGCTCGCCACCGCCTCGCTCGGGCCGGTCGACGACGTCGCGGGGACGCTGGCGTTCGACGACCTGCTGGCGATGACGACGCCGCCGGGCCAGACGCTGACCATCAAGCGGATCAATCCCGGCGTCGCGGTCGACGACGGCGTGGTGTTCTTCCGGATGCTCGGGCCGGACGCCGCGGCGATCGAGAGCCTCCGCTGGCCGTACGCGGGCGGCGCGCTGACCCTGGCCCCGGTGACGATCCGGGCGGGCGACCTGCGCCGCGACTTCCTGCTGACCGTCGACGGCCTCGACGCGCAACTGTTCCTGCAGAAGTTCGAGATCAAGGACGTCAACGTCACCGGCATTTTCGACGGCCGCCTGCCGCTGGTCTTCGCCGATGGTCATGGGCGGATCGCGGCGGGCACGCTGGTCGCGCGGGCGGGGGGCGGGCTGGTGCAGTATGTCGGCGCGGTCGGCGGCGAGGACCTCGGTGCCGGCGCGCGGCTCGCCTTCGATGCGCTGCGGCGGCTACGCTACAAGAGCCTCACCCTCGACCTCGACGGCGATCTCGACGGCGAGCTGGTTACCCAGTTGCGCTTCACCGGCACCAACGAGGCGCAGACGACGCTGGGCGGCGGGCCGCTGCCGATCAAGGCGACGGGACTGCCGTTCAAGTTCAACGTCACCGTGCGCGCGCCCTTCCGCGCCCTGCTCGGCACCGCCGCCTCGTTCAGCGACGTGCGCCCGCTGATCCGCCCGGGCGCCACGCCTCAGGACCAGGGCGGGGTTCAGCCGCGGTAAAGCGGCGCGGCGCCAGAGAACCATGCTATGGCGGCGATAACGCCGAGAAGGGGACGGAATGAACAGCCGCACGACCGTTGCCGCCGCGCTCGCCGCCGCCCTGCTGTGCAGCGGCTGCATCCAGCTGCGCGCGCCCGACAAGCCGATCGAGATCAACCTCAACGTCAACATCAAGCAGGAGGTCGTCGTCCGCCTCGAGAAGGACGTCGCCGACCTCATCAAGAAGAATCCTGCCGTCTTCTGAACCCTGCCGAGACTGGAACCAGCCCGATGAACATCCTCCGCCTCGCCGTCGTAAGTGTCGCCTTCGCTGCCCTCCCCGTGCTCGCGCAGGGCGCCGACCCGGTCGTCGAGGGCGCGCGCGCCAGCGGCTTCGTCGGCGAGCAGGCCGACGGCTACCTCGGCATCGTCAAGGCCGGCGGCGCGGCCGAGCTCAAGGCCCGCGTCGACGCGATCAACATCCAGCGGCGTGCGATCTACACCGACACCGCCAGCGCCAAGCCGGGCGTCACGGTGGCCGATGTCGGTGCGGCGGCGGCCTGCGTGCAGTTTCGCAACCGCGTCGCAGTCGGCAATTACTACCGCAACCAGTCGGGCCGCTGGGCCCAGCACACCGCGTCCGCGCCGGTCGCGCTGCCGAGTTTCTGCGGCTGAACCGCCGCGCCGGGCACCGCCCGCGCACGCCCCGCTGAGGCCTCCGGAGGAAACCCACCTCAAGCCCAAGCCGATCCTTTGGCACATCATTAAGAGTTACATCGACCGCCATCGACGGTGCGTTCGTGGTCCTCACCGGGCTAAGCACTGACGAGCGCGGCAGCTTTGCGCGAATCTTCTGCGCCGCCGAGTTCACGGCCGCGGGCAGCGATTTCCAGCCGGTCCAGTCCAACCTGTCGCCCCCCGCTGGCACGCTGCGCGGCATGCACCTGCAGGCCGCCCCGCACGGCGAGGCTGGTCCACTGCGTCCGCGGCCGCATCCACGACGTCGGCTTCGACCTGCGGCCGGGGTCGCCGACCTTCCGCGCGCAGGTGGAGGTCGAGCTGTCGGACGACCACGACCCCTGTTCTACCTGCCCGCCGGCTGTACCCACGACTTTCTCACGCTCGAGGACGACAGCGAGATCTTGTACAACATGGGCATCGTCTTCGTGCCCGGTAGCGGCGTGCGCTGGGACGACCCCGCCTTCGGCATCGCATGGCCCCCCACGCCCCGATTGATTTCCAACCGCGAAGTCAGTTTCCCCGACTTCCAGCCGTGACGCGCGTCGTCGTCACCGGTGCCAGCGGTTTCAACGGCCGCGAGACGATTGCGCCGCTGCTCACCCCCATCACCCCGAGCCACCTGCTCCACCTCGCCCGGTACGTGGTACCCGGGCGCTTCAGGAACCCGCCCGAGAATCTGGACTGGGTCGCGGCGTCACTGCGGCTGGTGCGCGGCTTCGCGGCGGCTGGCGGCACGCGGGTCGTGGTCGCGAGCACCGGCGCGGAATACGACTGGAGCCACGCCTGGCTCGACGAGCGCACAAAGCCGGTCGCCCCCGCAACGCTCTACGGCCAGGCCGAGGTCGAGCAGGGTCAGCCACGCCTGGGCGACCGCGAACAGCCCGACCAGCGCATAGGCCTCGATGCTGAGGTAGCCGATGTGGACCGGGACCAGCGCCAGCGCGAGAGCCGAGGCGAAGATCTGCCCGACGTAATTGGCCGCGATATTGCGTTTTACCGACATGACGAGGCGCCGCCGACCGCCACGGGGTCACTCTGTCTGGCCGCGTTCAACACCGGCGCGACATCGCATAGGCGTCCGCCGAGGTCTATGGTGGCCCACCAGGCCGTCGGTTATCAGCACCGGGAGTTGCAGCGGCCCGGCAATAATGGTCCACTAGGCGGATGATCGACGCGGGCAAGATCGTACGGGTGGGCGTACTCGGCGCGGGCGGACGGATGGGCCAGGCGGTGATCGCCGCGGTCGCCGCCGACCGGCGGCTGAAGCTGTCGGGCGCGATCGAGCGTGCCGGGCACCCGTCGGTCGGGACCAAGCTCGGCGGCGGCCTGATCATCTGCTCGAACCCGACCCCGCTCGCGCACGCCAGTGACGTACTCGTCGATTTCACCAGTCCCGCGGCGCTGCCCGCGACCCTCGACGCGGTCTGCGACAGCCATGCCGCGCTGCTGATCGGCACCACCGGGCTCAGCGCCGCCGACCACAAGGCGATCGACCGCGCGGCGAAATCGGTGGCGATCCTGCAGGCGGCGAACACCAGCCTCGGCGTGACGCTGCTGGCGCGGCTGGTCGAGCAGGCGGCGGCAGCGCTCGGCCCGGAGTGGGACATCGAGATCGCCGAACTCCACCACGGCGAGAAGGTCGACGCGCCTTCGGGCACCGCGCTGGCGCTCGGGGAAGCCGCCGCCCGGGGCCGCGGCGTCGCCCTCGAAACCCTACGCGCGCCGGTCCGCCACGGCACCGGCAAGCCGCGCGTCCAGGGTCATATCGGCTTTGCCAGTCTGCGCGGCGGCTCGGCCGCGGGCGACCACCTCGTGATGTTCCTCGGGCAAGGCGAGCGTCTGGAGCTCGGACACAAGGCCGAGTCGCGCGAGGTGTTCGCGCGCGGCGCGGTGCATGCGGCGGCGTGGCTCGCGGGCAAGCCGGCCGGGCGGTACACGATGGCGGACGTGCTGGGGGTTTAGCCCGCGCGCCACTTCGCCAGCCCATCGACCAGCACCGCGTGAACATCCGCGCGCTCCGGCGGCGACAGCTCCGCTCCGACCCGGACCCGGACCTGCCCCGATGCCAGCCACAGCCGGTTGTCGCCGCTGGCCAGCGGCTCCAGCCGCGCCCGCGCCCAGAATGGCTCGAGCCTAAAGCGCCGCTCCGTCCCCGATGCCGAGACCTTGCGCACCGTCAGCGCGGCCTCGTCGAGGCGCACCGTCTCGAAGGCCCGTCCCGAGCGGTAGCTGGCGCGGAACGCCCACCACAACAGTCCGGCGTCGACAGCCATGAACGGCAGCACGGGCCACGCCCCGAGCACCACGAAACGAAGCCCGCCGAGCAGCAACACCGCCGCCACCGTGCCGACCAGCCAGCGTGCGTGGACGCGCGACAGCGAGCGGTTCGGTCGCAGCGTCAGGTCGATCAGCGCCATGGCTTCAGCTCCGAAATCGCCCGCAGCCTAATCCCATGCCGCTGGACAGCCAATCGCGCTCGCCGCACAGACGCCACGACATGACGCCGCAGCAAGTCGAACATTTCTTCAGCACCCTCGCCGCGCTCGACCCCGAGCCGAAGACCGAACTGAGCTACCGCAACCCGTTCGAACTTCTGGTCGCCGTGGTTCTGTCGGCGCAGGCCACCGACGCCGGGGTCAACAAGGCGACGCCCGGCCTGTTCGCGGCGGGACCGAACCCGGCGGCGATGGCGGCGCTCGGCGAGGACCGCATCCGCCAGCTGATCAAGACCATCGGACTGTTCAACACCAAGGCCAAGAACGTCGCGGCGCTGAGTGAAACGCTCGCGACCCGGTACGGCGGCGAAGTACCCCACGACCGCGAAAGCCTGGAAGCGCTGCCCGGCGTCGGTCGCAAGACCGCGAACGTCGTGCTCAACGTCGCGTTCGGCGAGCCGACGATGGCGGTCGACACCCACATTTTCCGGGTCGGCAACCGCACCGGCCTGGCCCCGGGTAAAACGCCGCGCGCCGTCGAGGATGGACTGCTGGCGGTAATTCCGCCGCGCTACCGGGTCCACGCGCACCACTGGCTGATCCTGCACGGCCGCTATACCTGCATCGCGCGCCGCCCCGAGTGCTGGCGCTGCCCGGTCGCGGTCGATTGCGCCTTCGAGCCCAAGACCGCCGCGCCGCCCGAGAAAAGCGTGCGGACCCGCGCGCCCGGTTAAGCTATTGTGCAGCTAGCCGGCCGCATCGAGAGCCGACGGGAGAATGCCATGCGCTTCGCAATTCCCACCATCGCCGCGCTCGGCCTGCTCGCCGGCTGCGCCTCGACAACGCCGCCCACCGCCGCGGTTCCGCCGCCACCGCCGCGCAATACCGTCGCGAGCGAGGCGCCCGCCGAGCAATGCGTCCAGCTGACACGGATCCGCGAGGCCAAGGTCGTCGACGACCGCACCATCGACTTCATCCTGCGCGACGGCAAAGTTCTGAGGAACGTCCTGCCCAGCAGTTGCCCCCAGCTCGGCTTCGAGAAGGCATTCAGCTATTCGACCTCGATCAGCCAGTTGTGCTCGGTCGACATCATAACGGTCATCATCCAGGGCGGCGGCCCGCGCACCGGTGCCAGCTGCGGCCTCGGCAAGTTCGTGCCCTACACCCCGATCCCGAAGGACCCTACCGCGCCCAAGTGACCGGCTCCCCGCCAAGCGACTGGCGCCGCGCGAGCCGGCCTGCTAGTGACGCCGCCACGCACCGGTAGCTCAGCTGGATAGAGCACTGCCCTCCGAAGGCAGGGGTCAGGGGTTCGAATCCCTTCCGGTGCACCATCTCCGTTCAAAGCTGGGCACCTCGTTCGGGTGCCGGTCAGTCGCAGCGACGCAACTCGCGAGCGCAGTCTTCGAGCCAACGATCCGGACGCGTTGGCGTCCGACCTCGACGCGGTCGATAAGCAGTCGCGCATAGCTCTGACGGACAGTGGAATTGGTCCCGGAAAGGCGCTGACGCAGAAGGATGCCGAACCTTTCGAGGATCTCCGGAGTGATTCGCTGAGATCGGCAGCTAAACTGTTGCTCGACGAGGTTGATTTCCGAGGCGAGCGTGGCAATCCGACCACGAGCCGATTCGATCTCGCCTTTCATCACGTTGTCGATTCCGGTCTCAATCATCGCCGCTGTGCGATAGAGACCGCCAAGCATGGCATCGGCGCCGGTCTTCTGCGTACGAAGCGACTTCAGGTTTGCCGTCCGTGCCACGTCGGCAGCTTCCGACTGGTCGAGGCATGCAGCAAGCAGGACAGGAAGACGGTCGGATGAAAGCACGGCGTTGGTGAGTGTCTTCATCACGAGCTCATCAAGAACCGGCATCGAGATGCGCCGACCCGCACAGGCGGTTGTCCCCATCCTCGCGCGCCGTGAGCAGGCGTAGTATTTGTAGGCTCCTGACTTGCCGGTCGAGATCGTCATCCCACCTTTGCAGCCGTCGTCGTCGCAGCCGCATATCGCAAGACCGATGAGAACTGTCGGACCCGAGACCACACGCGGTGGCGTCTTGCGCGGGTTCGACACCCGGAGCTTGGCCTGGACCGCGTACCAGTCGGCTTCAGTGATGATCGCCGGAACGGGGACACCGATCCAATCGGATTCGGGACGCTGCTCAAGCGTCGTTGAACAGCGCTTGTTGTAGTAAGCTACGCCTCGGTAAGCCGTATTGGTCAGCACGAAGTGAACATTAGAGACCGCGAAGGGGTGACCGCGATAGCGCAGTCCACGCCGGTTGAGCTCCGATGCCACCGAGGTGACACCCAGCGCTCGGCCGTCGGCGGGCGAGCCCTTCAGATATAAATCGTAGAGCGTTCGCACGACGCTAGCCTCAGCCTCGTTGATGGCAAACTTCTTTTTGATCTTCTGACCGCGTCGTTCGGCCTCGACCGCTACATAGCCGATAGGCGGCCTCTGACCGTTGCTGAACCCGGCCTCGGCATTGGCGAGCATTGCTCGCGAAACATGCTTCGCGGTTTCACGGGATGTGTATTCGTCGCCAAGCGCCAGCACACCCAAGGCAAAATCACCGCCTGCGTCATCTCCGAACGCTTGGGTAATCGAGACGATCTTGACCTTGTTCCGTCGCAGCCGCTTTGCCCTAGGCCCGCAAGGCTGGTGGCGCTGAGCTGGTCGCCAAGCTCGACCGCCTGTCGCGTGACGTGCACTTCATCAGCGGCCTGATGGCGCAGGGTGCCGTTCGTCGTTGCCGAGCTGGGTGCCGACACCGATCCGTTTGTCCTGCATCTCTACGCGGCTCTGGCCGAGAAGGAGCGGGCGCTTATCTCGGACCGCACCAAGGAAGCTCTGGCGGCTAAGAAGGCGCAGGGCGTGAAGTTGAGCAACCGGACCAACCTTGGGACCGCCCAAACGCTGGGTAGTGCCAGCAACCGGGCTGGAGCGGGTGCATTTGCGGCTAATGTCCTGCCGATCGTCGACCAGATAACGGCCGCCGGCATGAACACGCTGTGGCAGATCGCCGAGGCACTGAATGCGCGAGGTGTGCGCACGGCTCGGGGCGGCGCTTGGCATGCAACAACGGTGCGGAACCTCGTGGCGCGACGGGCGGACCTGGCCGCTTAGCGCCGATACAGTCAGTTGAGAATGCTCAACAGACGCCTTACCCAAATCGGTCACGAGGATCGACCAGGCAGTTCGCGCGTTCCCCACCGACTATAAAGGGTCGGTCATGCATCGCTCGCTCACCTGCCTCGCCATCACCGCCACTCTCGTTTTTGCGACTGGGTCGACGATAGCGCGCGCGCAGGCAAACTACGGTGACCAGCGTGATTCTCCGCAGCAAGACCCGCGCTACGGCAACCCGCAAGCCGTTACGCGCGGTGGTCAGCAAGGCGATCGACGCTACGACGATCATCGTGATGGTGACCCGCGTGGGCGGGGCGGGGCAAGCGCCACCTTCTATGCCGATGACCGTTTCGGTGGGCGCAGCGTCACGCTTAACCGCGGCGTACGCCGCCTCGGCGAGATCGGCATGGAGGACAAGATCTCGTCGGTACGGGTCAACAGTGGACGCTGGCTCGTTTGCGAGGACGACGACTTTCGCGGCAGGTGCGTCACGATCGACCGCTCGGTCGGCCACCTCAGCCGCGTGGGTATGGAAGACAAAATCTCGTCGGTGCGGCCGATCCGGCGTGACGATCAAGACGATGACCGCGGCAGAGATGATCGCAATGAGCGATAGGACCGTACCCCCGAGGATCAAGTAGCATTGCTGGGAGCATCACGCCGCTGCTTGGCATCAACCACGCGAAGGAAGCTGTGCCAGCGTCTGCCGGTAGAGAGTGGCAGGTATCGGTTGGACGGCCGAGCTAACAGCGGCGCGCCACACGCTTTGTGGTCGCCTTCGTTGCCTGGCTGACAGCGCAGCTAGAAATCGCAGTCCAACACTCGATCGCTGCGACGACTGATTATACCCCGATCGAGCGTCACGAGGGGATTATTAGTGCCTAGGCCTCGTTCGATGCCGCTGACTTACGGCGTCTAATAGTTGCGCCGATGATGCCGAATCCCGCTACTAGCAACGACCACGTCGCCGGCTCCGGCACACCAGGCACCGCGCTGAGGGTGCCATCGAGACGAACACTCGCTTGCAGACCATCGAAATTGCGATACTCGAACGGGCCAGTCTCGTTGTCGAAGTACGCCTGCTTGGCATTCGTGCCCGAATTCGTCCCAGCAAAAAGAACCGGTTCATATCCAATGGTCGGTCCGTTCACCGAGATCGTTATCCAATAGTCACCGTCACCCAACGCTAGATTTCCTAAAGCGTAAGTGTCGAGAGATGCGCGACCGTCGATATCAAACCCAGGGTCGCTAAGTGCTGTCGATGATATCGGTACGGGGTTATAGCCGCTGAACCAGACTAGGTGAGAAGCATCGGGAACGAGCTTGCCGCCGGTGTCTCGGTAAATTGAATAATTGTCGAAGCCGTCCTGGTGAGCGGCGGCAACGGTGAGGCTAATGGCGACGCCGGCAGCGGCGACATTAAAGCGGCTCGCCTGGTTGGTGATGAATTCGTAGTCTTGATCGCAGGTGTCGCCCTCGTCGTCGCAGGTGAAGTATTCGTCATATGCCGCGCGGATCGACACACGCGGCGTCAGCCCGGTATCGACAAGGACGGCCGCATTACCAACGCCCGAAGCTAAACCAGCGATCAACGCTGCGGCAATGACATAGCGAATGGCGGTCGCTCCTGAATGATGGATGTATTGCTATCATATTAACCGTTGAGTGCTAGCTTGAATTTCCGCAGCACGTGTGTGGCAACTCTTCAGGCTGCGGTGGAGAAGGTGGTGCCGCACGCACGCCGGGTAGAGTGGCGCCATCCCTTGCGAATGACTAGTCCTCTACAGGCTCGCCATTCTCGGCTGACGCCCCGGTTTTTGGTAGGCGTAGGCAATGAAGTTGCCAGTCAGCCATAGGGCGGGGCGGGGTCGGCAGACATTGAGCTGGAGACGCAATGCAATTCGCCGCTGCCGGGCAGTGTCGGCTTCTAGCCATCACTATCGTTTTCGCGCATTTCGCCCAGGTAACAACCTGTTAACTATCCGGCAGCCTGCGGTCGTTCTGCCCAACAGACCGCGGCAAGGGCCGACGCAGGGGGGTGGGACCCAGCGTCGGCCCGTTAATCGCCACCCGCAGATCGCGCTGCCGAGCGGCACCCGTGATTTTAGCCACCCGTTCGCGACGGACTTAAATTCCTTACAGGACAGTCTTCTTCGCAGGCTGCCGTTTCGCCTTTTGGGTTGGCACTGCGCTGGCAGCAGACGCGACACGGCTGCGGCGTAATCGATCCTTTAGTCTGCCCGTCTAAGCTCGATGCGATCGCGGCCACTCCAATGCGCTTCGCCGCCCGCGCCACCATGGCACCGCTTTGGACGCGCGGGCGGCGACCTTTAGCTGGCGCTGCGCCCTTCTTATGAGCTGCAGCGCGGTAGATGGGTTACGCACACACGGCTCGAGGTCGCGAGCCGTAATGATACCCCTTGATAACTCGTTATGTTCCTGCACCGTTTGTCGCCGCAGTAGCGGACTAGAGGTCAAGCGGTGCGTGGGCTGGGGACGGTGCGGGTGCGCCAGTCTTAGGCTCAGCGGACGCAGCGGCCGTCGGCAGGATGCCGTCTTGGATGCGGGCGAGGTCGTAGGCGCGGCTGCGCGCCACCAGCGAAAGGTAGTCGCGCGCGACGTAGATCGACGAGAACGCGAGCTGCGCGACCGGTGCGAAGTCGTGCTCCAGAAGGAAGGCGTGCAGCGCGCTCTGCCCCGACCCGTCGCGGAACATCGCGAATCGGCCGAAATCCTCCATTATGATCGCGGTCGGCCGGTTGGCCGCGAGATCGAGCGAGCGGATCACCTCGAGGTCGAGGCCTTCGCAGTCGACCGACAACAGGTCGATCTGGCGGCCCGGCAGATGCTCCGCGACGATGGCGCTGAGCGGCCGCGTGGCGATCATACGCCGGGTCGCGACCATGCCGTCGGTCGCCAGTTGCGAGGCGCGCCGGTCCGACAGCGTGTTGTACAGGCTGTTGGCGTAGGCGTGGTAGGTGAGTTCGCACGGCTCCGCCGAGACGCCCTCGACGAGATGCGTGTCGCCGGGCCGCCAGCGCGCGTAATCGCTCGCGAAGGCGGGATTCGGGTCGACCGTTAGCCCGCGCCAGCCTTTCAGATACAGCCCGTAGGTGTTCGACCCGTCGTACGGATGGTGCGCGCCGACGTCGACGTAGGTCCCCGACGCGCCCGGCTGGAGCAGCACGTCGAACACTCGGTCCTCGCCGTATTGCGAGAACGAGGCGTTGAGATTGCGCAGATAGGGTCTCAGCGCGCCGGGATCGCGAAGCCGCCTGATGACCCGTCCGACGACCGTCATGTGGCTCTCCGGCAGCGCAGGGACATCCTGCCCGCATGCAACTCCTTGTCAAGACTAATGAACACCAGTTCCGAAGCTCGCCGGGGTTCGCTTTCGGAGCGACACGGACACGCGTTGAAGTAGAACCCTCACCGGAGTAGCGTCGGCCGCTTCAGGGGGAGTCATAGCGATGCTTCTCGCCGCCGCGGCCGGAGACGGTGCGTTGGCTAGTTGAAAGTGTGTTTCGCGTATGACCGAAAACCCAATGCGATTGGTGTCGGACGGACTCCCCGTAACGGCGGTAGGCGGCGAGGTCGTGATTGGTGGGAGACCGAACCCTTGCCTGACCCCTGTGGCTGCTCGCGAAACCGCAAATCGACTGCTTGCTGCAGCGGACGCCGCCGAGCTTACATTGTCAGACATGGCGAAGGCTGCAGGGTCGGTAAGGTAGCGGCTGGGGCTTGCGACAAGCACCAATTACTAGTTAAGCCCCCTCCCGTGCCCTGGATCACGCACAGTATCGATACGGCGCACTATCTGCGCATTACGGGCTGGCGACCTTTAACATGCTGATGGTACACGATCATTATGCGTGGAGCACAACACGCATCAGCCGCCCGCGCCTCCTTACGGATGTCCCTCCAGAACTACGCGGGCGGCTTTTTCTGCGACTGCTTTTTAAATCTGGCGCCAGGTCACAATTTGGCGGGAGCTGGGGACCCGATAAGCCATTGCTGCTTTACGCTGTCCGGCCTCGTATCGGTGATCGCCGAGGACATTGAAGGCAAGCAAGCCGGGGGTCGGCATGGTTGGCTGCGAGGGCGTAGTGAATGGAAGCGTCGTGGCCGGCAGCCGACACAGCCCCATGCGTATCCTGGTCCAGCTTGTCGGACAAGCATTGAGGGTCGATGCCCGCAACGTTGCCGAGGGCAGAAGCAGAACGCAGCGTTGCCGGTCGAGGTGTCCGGAATCGACGAACCGATCGTATCGGACTTGTAATCACTGTGTGTTAGGCGGAATGAAGTGAGTGCGAAGCATCAAGTCGTGTTGCGTACGTCCCACAGGCAGCGCCCCCACGGCCTACCTGTGGGATAACGCCATTGGCTGCCAGGCGCCGCAACTATCACCCTATCGGTTTCTGCGTAAGAACCGCCCCGATGGGCCGCCCGCATCCTCAGGGGTAGCGAGGTAGGTAAGCGGACGGCCCGTTGCATCGCCCCCGCGCTGCAACAAGATCAACCTCGCAAATCAGCGTTTCGCCTTCGTAAAGAGCTGTGACCGTTTAAAAGTTTTTCCTCCCGCGCTAATTTCCGATGTAGACAGGCCCTCCCAAAAGCTAGTTTTCCAGCATCCGAGTAGGTGCACCCCCGATCTCGGTGTCCCTGGATGCCTCGCAGATGCACGCCCCCCGCTTTCGCGAGGCATGTTTTGGCGCGGTTGCCAGCTTACCATTGCGGTACCAACGAGTGTCTCGGTCGTTACCGCAGGGGGGCCGCATGGGCGTGCCGCGACTAGGACGTACGGACCATGATGCATCTCGCTAGGCTGCCTCGGACGGACTTTGTGGCACTGTGTGGACAGCCAATCGACGGTGTATCGCACCAGAGGACGATGCTCGGCGGTCAAGTCGACTGTCCAAGATGCATGGCGATATTCCGGACGAGCCGCAGCGGCGGAAGTGCTGGTCGCCGCGTGCGAAGGCAGCCTTAGCGGTGCAACTTCTACCGCTCGATCAGCAAAGTAGAGGCCATCCACTGACCGATCCGCCTAGCGGCAAGCGTCATATCCGGGGCGGCCGTGCCCAGCTGCGACAAACGCTCTACATGCCAGCACTGGTCGCCACCCGGTTCAACCCAGACATGAGAGCAAAATATACAGCTCTCGTCGCCGCCGGAAAACCGCCCAAGGTGGCGATCACGGCAGTCATTCGCAAGCTCGTCATCCTTGCCAACGCGCTCCTGTGGACAGGCAGATCCTGGGCACCAAAACCCGCTTGATCATAACGGATACTCTAGCCGTGGATCCGAGATGAACGACCGGCCGCTTTTGGGAGGCGGAAAAGCATCTCTGAAGGGCCGAGATTGGGTCGTCGCTGACGTGAAGCGGTCCAGCGGACTCGCCCTAGTTCCGGATTCGACGAGCGCCACGCGCGAACCATCGCGGGCTGTCCGATAGCGGCACACGCATAGCGCCAAAAAAAGATTCCCCGGACTAAAACCCGGACTAAAATAAATTTTAGTCCGGGGTCGCCTCGCCACAAACGGCTAAGCTTTTCAAATTTAACGGGAAAATGGTGCGCCCGGAACGATTCGAACGTCCGACCCTCAGATTCGTAGTTCATACCCAATCCTACGCCAGAACTTTTCTCTATGCGATATTGTTGTTGGAAACAGGCTAAGCACTTGTCAAACCGTAGTAAAATAGTACTACTGGGTGACGTAGAGTGGTGCCCCATTTAGACCGGCGCTCCGCCAAAACCGTTTGAAAAACCGTTTGAGTTTTTATGGGTGATATCCGAGTTCATCTCACCGACAAGGACGTAGCGCGCCTGCCTCTTCCGGCATCAGGCTGGTATCTTGCCCGCGACACGGAGCTGAAAGGCTTCTTTGTCGTCGTCGGCAAACGCAAGAAAACCTTCACCGTACAGGGCGATCTCCGGAGAGACGGCCAGCGACAGACAATTCGCGTGGCTATTGGTGAGGCGGGCGACGTCAGCACTCGAGACGCGCGAAACACGGGAAAATCGTTCCTCGCCCTGATCGCGAAGGGTCAGCATCCGAGACCCGAGACGGTGCAGGTAAAGAACGCGAGCCCCGCGCCGGTGCCGAAGTCGACCGGAGTCACGCTCCGATCTGCTTGGGAACGGTACCGCGACGGTCATATGGTGAGAAAGGGCCGAAGCGTGGGCACGATTGCCAGCTATCAGGATCATGTGGAACGAATCTTCGCCGAATGGCTCGATCTCGAGCTGACGGAGCTTGCTGACCAACCTGCCTTGGTCGCATCGAAACATGACGCTGTGAGCAGGGATAACGGGCCGTATATCGCCAACGGCAGCATGAGAACGCTGCGCGCGATTTACAATCACGCGCGCAAAACCCACCGCTACTTGCCAGCAGACAACCCGGTAACTGCTATCGACTGGAATGGGGAAACTCGTCGCGACAGCGCGCTTGGGCTCGCTGACGTCTCTGCCTGGTTTGCCGAAGTGGCTGCTCTCGAAAATCCCATACGACGCGAGTTTCACCTTTTCACACTGTTGTCGGGCTGCCGGCCCAGCGTTAAAGACGATCCAGCCGAACCACATCGACCTCAAACGGCGATTGTTGCACATCGCCGTTCCAAAGGGTGGCGCCAAGAAGGCATTTGATATCCCGCTGTCGCGGGAGATGATCCGGTGCCTGATGCGCGCCCGACGTTTCGGCCGGCAGATGCATCCTATTCACGCAACCAACTGGGTATTCCCGGCGGACAGTGGGTCGGGTCACCTGGTTGAGCAGAAGGAGGATCGCGACAGCCTATCTAAATGGGGGAACGATCTACGGCAGAGTTTTCGGACGCTCGCTCAAGCCGCCGGGGTCTCCGAGTTCGACGCGCGACTGTTGATGAATCACGCGGTGCCTGGAGTGAACGCCGGGTACATTACCCGCCACAAGCTGCTTGAGGATCATCTGCGGAGCCAGCAGCAAGCAGTCAGCCGCACGATATTTGCGGCCGCCCAACTGGAGTTCGCCGATGGTTCCGCGGTAGCTTGGTGGCTTGGGCCGAAAGCTGGCAAACGAGTTGCCGCAGTTTTCTAGGCTCAGGACCTATTAAAGGGATTCCCACGACGACGCTGATCTGATTCAATCGCGGCGCTGAGGAGGCGTCGCGATGAGTGATCTGATCTGGTTGTCGGAGGCGCAGATGCGCCGGATCGAGCCGCATTTTCCGTTGTCGCACGGTGTGCCGAGGGTGGATGACCGGCGGGTAATCAGCGGGATCATTTTCGTGATCCGCAATGGGCTGCGCTGGCGGGACGCGCCCAAGGATTACGGCCCACACAAGACGATCTACAACCGCTTTATCCGCTGGAGCCGGCTGGGCGTGTTCAACCGCATCTTCGCAGCGCTGGCGGCCAAGGGCGGTAAGCCCGACCGGCTGATGATCGACGCGACCCATCTGAAGGCGCATCGGACCGCTGCCAGTCTGCTCAAAAAGGGGCTCTTCCCCGATGTATCGGCCGGACCAAAGGCGGCCTGAACTCCAAGCTGCACGCGGTCTGTGACGGCCAGGGCCGGCCGCTGGTCATGCTGCTCACCGAAGGGCAGACCAGCGACTACAAGGGCGCAGCGTTGATGTTCGATGCCTTGCCCAAGGCCAAGGCGATGCTCGGCGACCGGGGTTACGACGCCGACTGGTTCCGCGCCGCCCTGATCGCCAAGGGCATCGCGCCGTGCATCCCGTCGAAGGCCAATCGAAAAACCCCGATCCCGCACGACCGGACCATCTACCGCCAGCGCCACCGCATCGAGAACATGTTCGGCAAACTCAAAGACTGGCGGCGCATCCACACCCGCTACGACCGCTGCGCCCACACCTTCTTCTCAGCCATCGCCATCGCCGCTACCGTCATCTTCTGGCTCTGATCAATGAGTCCTGACCCTAGTTCGGACATGCGACGCTCGAGGTAAAGCGGGATCGTCGGGTAAAGCCGCCTCTGAGTCAGGAAGAGTCGATCGCTCGAATTGGACCGGGAAGTGCAAAGTTGAACCGTCAGCAGCGTCGCTCCTTGGCGCGCGCTACTGATGCCAGCGTTTCGGCAGTTTCGATACATTGCCGATTTGAAGTCCTAGATCGGGGATATCCTCAGGGTCGGTCTGAAACGATACGGTCAGGTTTGGTTGAAGCCCACAGTTTCACTTGCTTAATTCCGTGATTGGGCGAAGCTTTGCGAACGTCTACAGGGGTCGACTCATGCTCATTTCGAAGCGCCAAATCGTGATCGGGGCGACGGCGGCCACTTTATTCCCGTCGGCCACGGTCTTCGGACAAGAGAGGCGTGACTTCTTTGGCCAGAGCGTTGGCATAAAGGGGACGCTTCCAACAGATCCTAAGGATACAGCGCTCGTACCCGAGGTGCTCGCGCTCATTCCAAAGGGCGACTACATGGCCACGATGCTGGCGCTCGCGCGGCTCGACAAAAACCCCAAGGCTCCCAGCAATTCGGTGGGAGAGCCGTGGAATCGGCGCTGGGCCAAGCACGCTAATCCACTTCTGGTGCGCATCTGGCATGACATGGGTTACATAATCACGAACGATTGTACCGCCTGGTGCGCGGTTACGCTAAGCTGGTGTCTCGAGCGGGGCGGCATCACGCCACCGAAGCATCGCGAGAGCTCGCAGGCTTTCCTGAAGTTCGGAACGCCGGTCACAACACCGCAGCGCGGGGACATCTGCGTCTTCACCAATTATGGCGACGCCGATCACGGCCATGTCACTATTTTTGAGGCGATGACGGCTGGCCATAAGTCCTTGCAGGTCGTGGGGGCTAATCAGGATATCTCGAGTTCGGTGACCAACTGTCCGGGAAATCTCGGCACCAACGCGATAGACGAACGGCCAATGGCGCTGAAAACGTCCGGCCACTTCCTTAACAGATATGTACGCCCTTGACGTGCGAAGCTCGATGTATCCGCAGAAGACCTTGATGCTCGTCGACAATGCACCGGTGCTCGCGGCTGCTATGGCCTCACCGCTCGTGGCCTATTTTTGGCCCGACAAGCGCGGTGTTGCGCCGCGCGGCTATACCAAAGGCATGGGCGTCGCATTCGCGCAGGCCTATCGTATGTTGAAGGCGCAGGATCGCTTCATGGTCAAAGCGGCAGGGCCGCGCACTGGCAGTTCGGCGCATGACGTGCTCGACTGGTACGAAATGGAACTGGCTGCGGCGGGTGCGAAAACGTCAACCGCGGCAGACCGGCTAATTTCGGTGTTTGCGATTATGCTGGGCCTCGGGATGCGTGAAAGTTCGGGCCGCCATTGCGACGGTCCGGATACGGCTGAGGATCGCGGCCCGAGAGGACGTCCAGTCCCGACGACGCCCGATAATGCCGAGGCTGGACTATTCCAGGTAAGTTACGACTCGATACATGGTGATACCGATCGGCAAGCCTTGGTTAAAGCTTTTGCCGGACGGCAAGATCTGATGGATATATTCGGCGAGGGCGCAAGTTGCACGAAGCCGAACCACTGGCCTGCCGATGTCGGTCGCGGGCAACAGGCCGCTTTTCAGAACCAGATGAAGGAATGCCCGCTGTTCGCAACGCTATATACCGCAATGTTTTTGCGGCAGGAACGCGGACATTGGGGACCCATCAACCGCAAGAAAGCGGAGGCCCGCTCCGACGCCGTCATCCTGTTCGGCCAGATCAAAGCGATTGTAGACGACATGAACGATAACGTAGCGTAACATAAGTGAAGCTGCGTCGAAACCTAGCCAGTTCGAGACCGGTCCATCAGATGGTAACCCGGCCCCGAATGTCGGCAGAAACGGGCAGCAGCTCAGTAGGTTCCTACATCTCAACTTTGTCGCGGCATCCCTCCCGCACAGAGGTTTTGCTTCCACCATGCGCGACCGCGAACCACGGTAGGCAGGCCGAGGCTCGCCGTTGCTGCCATGAGGGTTGAACCACCCCGCCCCGAGAGGCACCATAGCAACCCGGACTCCAGTTATCACTAGATAAGATAAAGGGGAGCATATCAAATGCGCGAGACAGACAGCCCTTCGGGAAAGACAAAAGGCCTCTCCCGTCGCGCGTTCATGAGCTATGGCGCAGCGCTATCTGTTCCCGCAGTCGCTGGCACCGGTACCGTATCCTTTGAAGTCGCAGGTAAGCTGGGCGCGCCGTTGGCTTGGCCCGAATTCACCGTCAGGCGCGACATAGACGAGGCTTTCCTCAAGGTCCGGGCCATCGGCTTTAGGTTGCACCCCGGCTCGCGCCGGCTCACGCCGCTCAACTTTGCCAGCGACTACTTACTCGAATTCACCCTTCCACCACAGCATTACGCCGAGACGGCCCTAAACTACCCTTCGATACCTGATGTTGTGAGCGAAGCGGAACTCGCGTCAGTCCGTCTCGTTTCGGGTACTCACTCGACGCTAGTCTTTCGCGTGCCATCGAAGTCACTTCGGCTGCGAGCGAGCGAGCTACTCGATTGGGACAATTTCGAATTCTTGGCGCCGGATCCTGCCGGCGCAGCCCAAGATTATGAGTTGGAGGTCCCGCGCAGCATTCGCGACACGTTTTCCCGGATCGATTTACCCAGCGGAATCGAGTTGGCGCCTGCAACCAATGAGAAACTGGGCGCAAGCGGGGCCCCCCAGCCACGACGATCGGGCAGCTGGGTCGAATTATGGTCAACACATATACGCGCAGCGCTTCCTGCCCACCGCGCGTCGCCGATCAAGATGGAAATATACTCCGTCAGCGGATTCAAGCGCGTGTCGACCACCGGATCGCTCGCTCAGGGAACACTGGTCGTGACCTACGCGACGGCTCGCGCGACGCCGCTTCCGGTGACCGCGCTCACTGATTTTGATCGGGCGAGGCTTGCCGCCAGCCTGAGCCGCCGCTTCCCCGATACCGGCCAAGTCAAGCCGCTCCGCGCGTCCGCTAGCATTGCGCTGCGCGACGAGAATACCAGCTTTCCTGCAGCCTATGCACCAGGACGGTCGATCGACGTCGACCTCCTGTTGCTAAGTTCTCGCGGTGGCTCGCTCGCCTTGCACACGGCCTTCAAGCCTTATCCAGGGAGCACCCAAGCGGGTTGGCTCCATTACGCATGCTTTGGCCGCGACCAATTCGTTGAGGTATTGAATGAAGGCTTCCTCTATCCATTCGGCACGCCCTGCCAGCTGATTATCTCGACTCAGCGGATCTTTACGCGCGATCCGACTGGCCGCCTCGTCGCGCCACTCAACAAGCAAGCTTTCTTGCGGATTGCGCAACCCAACAAGATTCATCCGGGTCACCTGGAGACGCCATTCCGATCGCTTTCCATCACCACGGAAAAAACCGCGCCGCTCGACCCGCCCCCCGGGGGCGACCCTGCCGAATACGAGAAGTACGACTATTTCATCCCGATGGTTGCGGGCGCACCGGTGCGGTTTGCGCACAAGGGGACCGACTGGAGCGGCACCCAGCATGTGGCAGACATGCCAATGGTCTATGTCAGCAACGGCGCGCGTGCACGCAACGGCTTGGTTTGGGAGCCTGGCTATCCATGGCAGGCTCCCGCTGATAGGCTTGGCGATCCAAGCCACATGATTTCGGTGGGCCGCGAAGGGCTTCGTGCCGTCGACCGGCTATGGAATGAGCAGCCAGGCCGGTTCGTCTCCTACGGCGCCGCAATCGTCGAATTGGCAAGCGCGAACACGAAAGGCGAGGCGTCTGCGAAGCTCGACTGGGTTGAATGGGCGCGTGCCAATGTTCCGGACCTTGATCCCGACGCCGTCCCCGACACGCCGTTCCGGCCGCGAGCGCGCACCATGCGTATTCGTAACCAAGCGACAGAACACCTATCAGGCGAGCCTACAGCGCTACTTACAACGTATCGCGACACGCGCTTCACCGACTTTCCCTACCTTGACCCCGAGCCCACTACGCCGCCAGAGGACTATTTCCGTAATGTTCCGGCAAACGCAGACGACGCCAACGCCCCATTCGTCTTCATGCTCGAGCGGCGAGGGTTGGTTGCAGAACGCGCCGCACCGCCTGACCGCATGCCGAGCGATATCGTGTCCGGCATCCGCAACCTCTACTACAAGGTTTCAAAGGCCGAAGCTGCGCCGCCCGACGCGCTTTTCTTAGGCATCGACAATGAGATAAGCTTCGGACGGCAAGCCTCAAGCGACGGCGTCGGTGGGCTAACGGTCCCGGATACGCATGCCAATATCATCAATCGCCGCTACGGCATCGTGGGCGATGCGACGTTCAACGAGCATCGCTGGTCCGGCATAGCTGCAGCAAAGCCGGCGCTTGAAGCCGCGCACCGCCTCGACTTCGCAGCGTTCAGCCAAACGCGCATCGCAATCGACCAGACCCCCTTCCAAGAAAGCCGGACGGCCGCCGACCGCGATCGCGCCATCGCCGCCGCGCGGGCGCTGATGGGGTTTGCGCCGATTGCACCATTTGCGGCGCTTGCTCGCGTGCCCTCCGCCGCGAGCCCCTTCGCGCCGGGCCTCAAGCTTGGCGACTTGTTCGGTCGGGATGCCGAACTCATTCCCGGCCTGCCGTTTTCAAAGCTGTTCGATGCGATCGGGCTTGCCGGCGCGGACGATTCGAGCGCGCAGCCATTGGCCGCAGGCGCCGACCCCGGGCATGCCGAGCCGCTATCGTGGAACGTGCAGCTATCCGGCATCGAATGGTTGTCGGCTATCCAAGCAAGCGGCAATGCGGCGGCCCAACTGCCAGTCCTACTCGAGCAGCTTGGCGCTGATCCTAGGGAAGATCCAACGCGGCGCCCAATCTCGCTCGGGATCGAGGCATCGCTGTCATGGTCGAATAGCCGCTTCGATCGAAAGGACCTTGGCCCAGTTAGCTTCGTCCCGGTTCCAGGGCAGACCAAGATATCGATCGAGGCGCTCGCCCGGATCGACCTTGGCACGCCCCGGATCACAACAGATCCGCCGGGACTCGATTTCCACCCCGGATCCCCGACGGTAACGGCCAAGACCGAGATCTTCGCCTTTACCATAATCATCTTCGAGGCCATCGAAATCGGCTTTGAGTCGGTTCGTTTCGACATCGGCAGTGACGGGAAGAAGTCTTTTGCGGTCAAGCTCGGCGACGTCAAGCTGCTGGGGGCACTCGACTTCATCAACCAGATTGAAAGTATGCTTAAAGGGCTCGGCAGCGATAGCGGGATCCATGTCGCGATCACTCCACAAAAGGCGGAAATCTCACAGGTCCTCAATTTCCCGGTTGGGGGCGGTTCACTGCCGATCGGCCCTGCACTGGTCACCAACCTCGCATTCAGTTGGGCGGTCACGATCCCTTTGATGGGGCGCGACGTGCTGAGCGTGGCCTTCGGACTGTCATCACGCGAAAAGCCGATGACGATCTTCGTGCCCCCCTGGTACGGCGGCAAGGCCTATGCGCTGCTCGAGGCCACGACGCGCGGGTGCCGGCTCGTCGAGATTAGCATGGAATACGGCGCGCTGGTTCCCATCGATTGGGCGATTGCGCGCGGCGAAGCCTCATTGATGGCCGGCTTATTCTTTCAGTTGAACCGCGATGGCAATGGCGTCACGACGGTGGTGCTGACCGCCTTCGTCAAGGCGTCTGCACACTTGTCTGTAGCCGGGATCATCAACTTCGACGGCCTGATCTATATCTCGATGACATATTATCCCAACATTGGGAGCGTTTCAGGGGACGCGCTGGTCAGTGTTTCCATCAAGATCGCGTTCGTTCGCTATTCCTATTCGTTCACCGCGCATTACGATAAAGGTAAGGAGGGTGGCAGCAGTTCCTTGGCCGGTAGGCAATCAACAGCATTCATTGCCGGAAGCAGTTCGGCGGCCATTCGAAGCCAAGGCGATGGGACGGTCGTCGCGCAGAAGCCGTACCGCGCTTCCTCGGCCGAGGCACGCGCCGCCTTCAAGCGGCTACTCGCCGAATATCGTGACGAAGGGGTCGCCGCATGACGACATACAGCTTGGTCGTCATCCCGCTTGATCCGTCCAGCGCAACGAACGCGTCGGCGACGTTTGACCTTGGATTGGTGTCGACGATCGAATTCGCGGCCGGGCCAGTCTCGCCACAAGCCGTAGCCGCTGCGGTCAGCGACCATCCCATCCTATCGCGGGACGGCGCTGCTCCGCTCCGTGCCCTAGCGATGCGCTACGAAGCGTGGTTCGCCGGATCTAAGTCACTTGTTGCCGGCGCCCCAGGCGTCATCCCGGTAGAGTTGCGCTTTCGGGGCGCCACTCAGTTCGCCACTATTCGTCGCACCCTTGCCGACTATTTGGCGCGGCCGCGCACAGTTCAGAATGCCGCCCCGCGGCATGACAACTCGCACGATGCTCGCGTCGCCAGCGACCTCGCCGATATTGCCGGTATGCATGATCGCGTGACTTTGCTGCGCGATATGATCCATGTCAGTATGACGGGGAAGACCGCGCTCGCCTCGGGAACGCAAGACCTTACCGACCGATCAGTGTCGTATGCCCGTAAGCGTGCTGTCGACAGCCAAGTCCAATATGGGCTCGTGCAATTGCTCGCCGGAAATCTCAGCTCGCAGAAGGCCGGCATCGGGGTCGGTGGCGCGAGGTTGATAAACCAGCTGCGACGTGACATTGCGCTGGCCGAGAAGCGGATGGCCCCGCGCGACGTGCCAGCGCGTAGCCATGCCATGCTCCAGTCGATCGCTGCGGGAATCGCCGTAGATGTCGACCCTGCCGATCTGAACGCCGCCATACACGCCGCGCTCACGAATGAATTGCTTGCGCGGAGTTGCGGCATCACGACCGAATGGTCAGCGCAAGCAGCTACTCCTATCGTCGGCGACTATGTGATAGCGATCGATGCTGCGGGTCTTACCAGCCTATCATCGGTTGTTTGCCAGGTGACTGCGTTCCGGAGGGGATTATCGACCCACCCGCTCAGCTTTGTCGACCGCGGCGCGACAGTGACGACCAACGGCGGACTTGCGGCGATAAACGACGTCAAGGGCAAGCCACGCTACTCGTGCACCGGGGTCAATGCTGAAGTCGCAGCGATCCAGGCGACAACTCTACAGGCCAACAATTCGCTCGCCAACATGCCGCCGGTGACGACTGCGGGACGTGATGGGCGCGACTATCTTCCGCCAGTCGTACTCGCTGACCAGCAATTTGGCTACAACGAGTTGGAGGCAGCAGGGCTTACCATATCAGCTGCCGTGGAAGACTTAGTCACTCCCAAAGCGCTTGCGGCGGCCAGCCGGGTGCAAGACTTTCCTTGCCTATTCCTCGAAGACTTATGGGTCGGCTATCGCCTCGACCTAGCACCAGTCGGCGCCGCACAATCGCGCTTTAAGAGCGTACATCGTCAATCCCAACGCGTGACGTTCGTGCATTCCGGCAAGCAAGTCACGGGGACGAGCGAGACGTTTGCCCCGCGCGAGCCGGCCAATGACGACACGGGGCAGGCCAGCACCGAAATTATTCGCTTCGAGGGACTGAGCTCGACCCAGCGCATCAACCTGCGCAAGATGCTCGACGACTTTGAAGAGCAGCAACCACATCCCGGCGCACCGTTCAGGATCGAGCAGTTGGGCAGCATTGGAGTAACGCCGCTTCGGTTCGGGACCGACTATCGCTTGCGGCTCCGCACAGTGCTCTTGGGCGGCCTTAGCCTAAAGGCTGACGACCCGCGCGTCGATGCGCTGGCAACCAGCCAAGTCCAGACCGCCTCCTACCTGCGGGCGCGCTCATACCGCCCAGGTGAGGTGATCCCGCTCAGCGGCCTCAAAGCTGATCACCACTCGCCCGAGTTGTCGATCTTTCTGACCGACCAAGTTCGCATACAATCGGTCCTCGTCGCGCCAAGCCCTGTTAACCTCGACACTGCTCGCTACAATGGCCAATTCCTTACCAGCATTGAGGAAATAACGGTCGACGAGGATCGCGCGTTCGTTACCGATCTGCCCGGATACCTGGCGGAGAGCGGGTATGACGCCAAGTATTTTTGCGACCCCGACATTAGCCAAGTCAATGTCGAGGTGTGGGTGCGAAACGGCGATCCTCGGTCGGATGATCGCGACTATGCCTATGCTGGCGGGGCCTACTGCGAGTTAATAGAGCCGCGGCATGTCGGCCCAGTGACAGCGAGCTTCGGCCAAGCGGGTCTCTGGCGCAACTTCGGCCCATTCCAAGTCGATTTCATCGCAGGCTCGGGCACGGACCTGCGCTTGTCGGTGAACAACCGCGGCAGGCGTGTAAAGGTCGAGGTCCCGCCCTATGCCGATATTGAGCTCGTCCTTACACCAGTCGTCTCGGCCGATCGCGTGGCACGCACTGCGAGCTTTGCGCAATCCACCACGCTATTGGCGAATCTAGGGACGAATGGCCGAGCCTTTGGTGCCGCACTGTCCGTCGTCGAGCATCGCATCCGGGCGGTGCATTGCATGCCCAAGCCGGCCCTAGCGCCGCGCGTCGTTTGCGAAGCCAATTCTGTCTCGCCGACGCGCCAGTCGGTCGCATTGATGAAGCGCGAGCGCCTCTCCGATCGCGCGCAATTGGTCGGCTATGTCGAGAACGATGCGCCATCGACGAGTGACGTGCAACTTAGCGCGACTTGGTCGGAGATTGACGACGACCCGACGCACGAGCGCTATCTCTTGCGGCCTGGTAGCGTGATTGCACGGCCCCGCAGCGTCACCTTCGGCGATGCCAGCGGCGCAATGCTCGCGCAGGCTCGCCAGCCACTCGTCAAGGGCATGGTAGCATCGCGTGCCGCCCTTGCCGCAGCGCTCGGCGTGATCGGAAAGCAATGCGCGGAAAACCGCATCTTCATGGGCGGAGCAGCGCCCTCGCCCAAGCCCGAGGGGGACATTGCGGGCGTGGAGCTAGCGCTTGGCAATGCTAAACGGGCTCGGCTCGCCATCACGGCGACCGCCAAGGCGCGATATGCTGATAAATTCCCACAGGATGGCAAGGACGACTTCTCGCTGGCGTCGAAGCCGTTAGCGGCCGACGTCCCCGCCTCAATGGTGCTCCCACCGCCCGTGATCAGCCACGCCACGCCGCTGGTTCGCCGGGTCGATTCAGGTGATGAGCGGCGCCAGGTCCGCGAGCGGCTTTACGCTTTCCGGCTTTACCTCCGGCGGCCTTGGTTTGCTTCCGGCCCTGGGGAGCGCATTGCCATTGCTTGCCATGCCGGCCCGTTGCCGACGGGCAAGCGCGACACGATCGATCCGGCTTTTACCCAATGGGGCGAGGATCCGGTGGCACGGGTGCGTGCCGAGGCGAGCAAGCGCTTACCGCGGGCAGCCGACTTCCGTAGTATTGGTGACCCGCACTTCGATCCCATCCTCTATCCAATCGATAGCCCTGAAGGTGTGCCCGCGACGCTCTACGTTGACGACGTTGTGAGTGATCCGGATGCCGTGGAGGATTCGCGCTTCTCGCTATCAAGCTTTGCCGTGCAGTTCGACGACGCCCAAGGATTGTGGTTTTGCGACGTGGACCTGGGCAACGACTTTAGTGGCTGGATCGGCCTTGCGCTCTACCGCCACCAGCCGCTGGCGCACGAGGGCTTGCAGCTCTCGCGGACGGGGCAGTTCGTCTATAGCAAGGTCCTCCAGGGTGAGCGGGTGACCTGGCTTCGCCAGGGCGACCAGGTCCGCGTCACGATCGGCCCCGTTGGCGACACGACCATGGACTTCGAGGCAGAGGTGCAGAAGTTCCGCGATGGCGTGAGCGAAAGCGGGCGTGGCGGAAGCAGGCGGCTTCCGTTCCGGTCGTACGTGGTCGATAATCGCCGCTATTTCGAGGGGCTCTTTACTACGGCCGGGAAGGGCCTTGAGATAATCCGGCGGCGCCTCGGCAGCGATCTCTCATCGTTCCCGCTGGAGGATTCTTAATATGCGCAAGCACATCCTGTCGCTCGCCGCGATCGTTATTGCGTTGCTTTGGTGCAACTCGGTACTCGCACGCTGCTTCGAGCCGCTAGCCAATCCAACAGAGCGGGACCCGAAGAATTTCCGGGATCTGCTCGAGATTCCGCAGCCGCCGCTCGCCCCGGGCGTGAACCGGTTCGAGCCTGTTACCGACGGTTTGGGACCAGCGAACATCGACTTTTACTTTGTTCGGTTCAAAAAGCCGGCTGGAGTCACGCTCGAGGACTTCTTTAAGCAGGTCCGCCAGCAGTTCCCGGCCTTCTCGAAGGCAAAGGCCGGCCGGTATGGCTTTGGCCCATACGAGACCAGCCTCGCCAAGGAAGATGCGGTACGCAAGGCCAATGCCGACCTTTGGGCGTCCAGCAACCCGATGGGCGCGCTGATGGTGTTCAACCTCGGGTCGGTGTGGCCGGTCTCGGCGCTCTTTCGATCGGGAAAGACGGGCATGGGCATTTACCCAGTGGAAAAAGCCGGCGGCGTGCAGGTGATCTGCTCATCCCCCACTGACTTTGTCTTTGCCACGGTCGACCTCAAGATTGGCGATGAGCATCCCGTCGCTGGCCGACGTGCCTTTGGAATCATGGAGGATTCAGGCGGCCAGAGTTGGACGTTCTACTCGAAGGCTGTCGACCAGAATTCGGGCTCGGCGCTAAATGCTTTGATGATTCCCTATGGTGGCATCTTCTGCGCTGGCCACACCTTTTGGATTTCGTTCTACGGGGAATTTCGCGCTTACCTTGCCGACAGGGGCCTCACGGTCGAAAAGTGGAGTCTGAAAAATCATGGCTACGCGCCTTATCCCTTCCAGGATGGCACCCAGCCTGAGGCGAAGGTGTGCAATGCCCCGGAGTTGGACGGATCACCCTAAGCGATGGAGTATAGCTTCGCGCAGTGACATACGAGCGGATGGACCAGCTGGAGCTACACCTCACCGCCACCAGTCGGCCGCTCGACCACGGACAGCAGTTTGGCGCGTCTGAGGCATTGTAGGTCGGGTAGGCCGCAAGCTGCAAGCCGGGAGCGCCGCCGACAGGGATATTAACAAGTAATTCAACCGAAAGGTCCATTTAAGTCCGGCTTTTCCGCGAATTTGGATATTGCTATCGATAGACGCGCAGACTTTGAGGCTGATAACTTGATTGTAGGATTAGCAAGTTAGAGTGCTGTTTCTAGAAAGCTGTGATGGGCTCAACGATTCCTCATTGGCGCACGCACAAGCGGCATTCTCGGGCTCCGGCCGATCCGATCCAGCAAGTCCGTTCTCCACTCAAGGTCTAAATGCTTAAAAAGGACTTGTGGCCAGTTGCCTCAGCTATCAATCACAATGTCGCGCGTAACGATGACCCGCACCGGATAGCCTTGCCGGATGGTGATCGTCGGCGGTCGTCCAAGTTCGCGATCGACAACCTGCCTCCCCGTTCGAGAAATACTATCGCTCGCCCCCTCGCGCAGCGCTCGCGTCAGGTCATCGGCACTGCCCGACGAGCCGCTCTGTGCGCCGACGCTGAGCAGCGTCGAGATCGCCGCCGCGCGCAGCAGCCCGCCCCAGTGATAGTCGACCCAATCCTGCAACCCGGCCTGACCCGCCACGTCGGTCGCCGGCATCTTGTCGAGGACAATCGACCGGCCATCGGGCATGATCAGCCGCGTCCAGGCAACGAGCGCCCGCGACTGACCGGCGCCGACGTCGCTGTCGTAGCTGCCGATCAGCCGCGCGCCCTGCGGGATTAGGAGAGTTCGCCCTGTCGGGCTGTCGAACACGTTTTCGGTCACCTGCGCGATGACCTGGCCCGGCAGGTCCGAGCGGATGCCCGTGACGAGAGCGGCGGCGATGATGCTGCCAGCTTGCACAACGTTGGGCGACGCCAGCGGCTCGAGCGCGCCGGAATTCATCGTCCTGCGGTCTGGTGCGCCGGCGAGGAACGCCGTCCGACGCTCGACCGCGCCCGGCGTTTGCGCGTTCGAAGCGACGGTCGGCGTTTCGCCTGCGGTCGGTGCTGGCGCAGCATCGCGCGCACCCTCAGCACCTGCGGCCGATGCACGGGTCGCAAAAACGCTGGCACCGATCGCGGCTTCGCGCTGCTGCTGCCGCTGCTGGCGCACCGAATCGACAGGCATCGCTTGCCCAGCCGTCGGACTTGCCCCGATCGGCGCGCGCTCCGCCTGGTCGACCATCGGCCGAGCAAAATCGCCAGGCAGCGGCGGCCCGAGCTTCGGGATCGCGCTATAGTCGCGCGGCAGCGCAGCTAGCCCCTCGGCGGCGGACTTGCGCCCGGTCGTATAGAGTTCCTGCGCTGGCGGCTTGGCATCCTTCGACTGCAGCGCGACGATCAGCGCGCCGCCCAGCCCCAGCGCGACCACCGCCCCACCGCCGATCAAGACCTTGCGCGACACGCGGGTGACCCGCGGCGGTTCGGGCCGCAGGCGCATCTCTCGGGCGATCTCAGACTCGGACATCGGCGGCGGCTCGTCCTCAAGTCCGTCCGACCGTTCGCCGACCCCGGTCACGAGCGCGCTCCGCCGGTCCGCGCAATCCGCACCTTCTGCTGATGCTTCGCACCGAGACGCAGCTCGGCAACCGCGAACAGCCGGTCGACGATAAGGCGGTGGCCCTGAACCCGGTAGTTGACGAGTTCCGCGGTCCTGCCGTCGGCGCCGACGACGAACAGCGGCGGCATTTCTCCCTGCGCGACCGAGGGTGCGAACTCGATATAGACGTGCGTGCCGTCGTCGAATGCGCGCAGCGGTTTCCACGGGGCTTCGCCCTTGATCGTGTAGGCGAAATTGAGCGTATCAAGGTCGATTCCGGCGGCGACCGGTGCGGCGGCGCGAGCCCGCTCGGCGCTGCGCCGCAGGGCGATCAGTTCGTCGGCCGGATAGCGCCACGACACCGATGCCATCCACGCGCTCGGGTTGGCGCGGAGCTCGAGATGATAGGTCCGCCGGTCGGTGTTGATGACCATGTTGGTGACGAGATCGGGCCGCGTCGGCTTGACGAGGATGTGGACACGCCGGGTCGTGCCGACGCCGCTCTCGGTATCGCCGATAATCCAGCGGGTGGTGTCGCCGGCGGCGACCGGCCCGGAGCCGACCAGCGTCTCGCCCTCCTGCAGGGTGATGTCAGTGACCTTCCCCGGCGAGGCATAGACCTGGAACAGGTCGCCGTCGGCAAAGGCATATTGCTGGATGGCATTGAGATAGCCGAACCGGCTCGGCTCCACGCGCGCTGCGGCGTTCGCGGCGACGACGCGGGCCAGCGGCGCTGCGATATCCGAGCCGCCTGCGGTCGCGCGGATTGCGGACCGCCCGAGCAGAGGCGCTGCCAGAAGCGTCTCGGGCGTCGCCGCGACACCCGCAGGTATCAGCGGCTGCGATGCGCTCACCGGCAGAAGCGGATCGGCAAACCCGACATGCGGGCCGGTCGCGAAAGTTCGCTCGTCGGCAGAGGCACCGACCGTAAAGCCTGAAATCAGCAAAGCCGCGAATACGGATCGGCGTGAAAATGCAATCGTCATGACCCAAGCTCCCGAGACCAGTTGATGGCGTGGACGTAGATGCCGAGCGGGTTCTTCCTGAGCGTCTCGGCGTCGTGCGGCGGCTGCAGAACGACGGTGAGGATCGCGGTCCAGCGCTCGGTCGCGGCAAGCTGGCCGTTGTCGTAGCGGCGCTCGGTCCAGGCGACGCGGAAGCTATCCGGGCTGGCGCGGATGACGCTCGAGACATCGACCGCGACCGCTTCCTTGCCGACCCGCGCGAACGGATCATTGACCCGAGCATAGTCGTTGAGTGCCGCCGCGCCGCGGTCGGTGGCGAAGTCGTAGGCCGCGAGCCAGTCCTGCCGCAGCACGATCGGATCGGCGGGAACGCCGCGGACATTCTCGATGAACTGGCTGAGGTGCCACGCGATCTCGGGGTCGGTTGCGGTACGGTTGGCGTCGGCAGGGCCGATCGCCTGGGCGCGACCGGTGCGGTCGACCTGCACGATCCATGGCACGACGCTGCCTTGCTGAGAGGTCCAGACTAGCGCGCCTGACAAGCCGGCGACGAGGGCAAGTTCACCCAACGCCATCAACCGCCAGTTGCGCGCCTGAACGCGCGCCGAGCCGATGCGGTCATCCCATGCCTGGCCCGCGCGCTGGTACGGCGTCTCGGGCTCGGGAGTGCGTCCGAAGCGGACGCCGCTACGTTTGAACCAGGTCGCCATCATTCCTTCTCCGCAACGCTGACCGAGGATCCCGAGCCGCTGCCGTCGCCAGCGCGAATGGCGTGAGTCGCGAGGCCGACGCCGTGACTGACCGTCTGGCTACGGCGCATGTTCTGCGCCCATGCCGGCGGGGTGCCGTTGGCCGTGCTTGCCCCGCCTGCCGGGCTGGTGGCAGCGCCCGCGCCCTGCGGTGCGAACCCGGTCTCGGCACCGCGACCACCGGCGTCGAACGAGCTGGTGATCGACGCTGCGGCGCGGCGCAGCGGGCTGACAACCGCGGTGGCGCCTGCGCGCGCGACGCCGCCAGCGCCGCCGGTGACCGCGCCGATGCCGCTGCTTCCGGCCGAACCGCCGCGATAACCGGCGGTTGCGGCTCCGGCGGCATAGGCACCGCCGCGCGCGATACCGCCAGCGGCACCGGCAGCAACGCCACCGGCAAGTCGCGCCGCTCCAACAGTGGCGAACGCTGCGCCGCCGGCGGCGAGGCCTGTGCCGACCGCTGCGCCTGCGCCGAGCTGCGGGCCGCCGGCGACGAGGCCGTTGGCGATGCCGGGACCGAAGATGCCGAGCGCGAGTAGCGACAGCGCTGCCAGCACGATGCCAAGCGCATCCTCGATCGTCGGCTGGGCACCCGCGGCACCGCCGCCGAACCCGGCAGTGAACTGGGCGAACAGCGTCGAGCCGATGCCGACGATGACGGCAAGGACGAGCACCTTTATGCCCGAACTGATAACATTGCCGAGTACGCGCTCGGCCATGAACGCGGTCTTGCCCCACAGACCAAAAGGCACCAGCACGAACCCGGCGAGCGTCGTCAGCTTGAACTCGATCAGCGCCACGAAGAGCTGGATGGCGAGGATGAAGAAGCTCAGTATGACGATGCCCCAGGCGACGAGGAGCACAATGATCTGGATGAAGTTTTCGAAGAAGCTGACATAGCCCATCAGCCCCGAGATCGAATCGAGGATCGGCCGCCCGGCGTCGATGCCGACCTGGGCGATACGCCCGGGTCGCAGAAAGTCGGCGAGCGTCAGCGACGTCCCCGACGCCTTCAGCCCCAGCCCGGCAAAGCTCTCGAAGACGATCCGCGCGAGCGTGTTCCAGTTGCCTATCAGATAGGCGAACGCCCCAACGAACAGGGTCTTCTTGACTAGCCGGGCGAGAATGTCGTCGCCCTCGCCCCACGCCCAGAACAGCGCTGCCAGCGTCACATCGATGACGATCAGAGTCGTCGCCAGATAGGCCATCTCGGGGCGCAGCAGCCCGAACCCGCTGTCGATGTAGCGCGTGAAGACGTCGAGAAACTGGTCGATGACGCCGGTGTTGTTCACGGGCGTCGTCCAAAGAAGCGTCGCCGCTGTTCGTCCCAAGACCGTTTGCAATCGACATCGTCAGCCCGTTCGAGCGTCAGATGGCGGCATCGATCGAGTTCGGCCTCAGCGGGTTTTGCTGACCTCGACGCCGCGACCGACGGCTTCGGCGAACTCAAGCTTCCGGTCCCGACCGCTGCCGCGATCACGGCGACCGCGCCGAGCGCCAGGGCGCCGGCGTGCAGCACCGCCTGCGTCGAGGGTCGCCGCGGCGCCATCAGTTGTGGAACATCGTGATCGCGGTCGGCTGATAGCCGGACCCGGGAACGAGAAACCGGCGCAGCTGCTCGCGGGCCTGGTCGGCGGCGCTGGCGCGCTGCGCAGCGTCGAGCGCCTGCGCCCGGCCCTGCGCCGCGACCGCGGCGGTGAGGTCGGCGAGCTGCTGCGCCTGCAGCGCCAGCAGCTGGTTCCCCGCCTGGGTCGCCTGCAGCGCACCGACCGCGCCCTGGCTCGACCCGACCAGTGCGCCGAGCTGGGTGCGGTTGGTGTCGAGGTTACCGACGACGCCCGCCTGAACCTTGAGCGCGTCTTCGAGCGCCGCTACCGACGTCTGCCAGCGCGACTGGGCATTGCCGAACAGCTGAGTGCCGGTCTGGCCCGGCTGCGCCGCGCCGTAGCGACCGGTGCGGAAGGCGGCATCGATGTCGGTGACCTGGTAGGCGAGCTGCTGCGCCTTTTGGAGAAGGGCCTGCGTCCGCTGGATCGACCCCTGAAGCTGCGCCAGTGCCGAGTACGGCAGGCTGGCGAGGTTGCGCGCCTCGCCGATCAGCATCTGTGCCTCGTTCTGCAGCTGGCTGACCTGATTGACGATCTGCTGGAGCGACCGCGCCGCCTGCAGGACGTTCGAGGCATAGTTGCTCGGATCGAACACGATGATCGCCGCTGCCGGCGGCGCAGCGGCGAGCGAGATCGCCGAGATGAGCGGCATGGCCGCGAGCGACACGGCGATGCGACGGCGGGTCATGGCAATAGCTCCTGTTTTACAGCGACGGGGACGTCGACAGCGGGCAGCAGATCGGCCGCCCAGGCGAGGCCGCGGTGGCGAAGCCACGCGGCTGCGAAACCTTTCGCGCCATGCTGGGCGAACAGCCGCTCGATGGCGATCTGGTCGGCGCGCGACGAGGCGGCGGTGAACGCCAGCGCGACATCGCTCAAGCCCAGCTCGAACAGCCGGTTGCCCCGCCTGCTCTGGCAATAATAGTCGCGCTTCGGCGTCGCCCGCGCGACGATCTCGAGCTGGCGGTCGTTCAAGCCGAACCGGCGGTAGATCGCGGCGATCTGCGGCTCGAGGGCGCGCTCGTTCGGCAGAAACAGCCGGGTCGGACAGCTCTCGATGATGGCGGGCGCGATGGCAGAGCCGTCGATATCGGCGAGGCTCTGGGTGGCGAACACGACAGACGCGTTCTTCTTGCGCAGCGTCTTCAGCCACTCGCGCAGCTGCCGCCCGAACTCGGCATCGTCGAGTGCCAGCCAGCCCTCGTCGACGATGATCATCGTCGGCGCACCCGTCAGCCGGTCGCCGATGCGGTGGAACAGATAGGCGAGGACGGCGGCTGCCGCCGCCGTGCCGACCAGCCCCTCGGTCTCGAACGCCTGAACGCTGCTGACCCCTAGCGCCTCGTGGTCGCCATCGAGCAGCCGGCCCCATGGTCCGTCGAGCGTATACGGCTGCAGCGCCTGCTTGAGCGCCGACGACTGGAGCAGTACGGTCAGGCCGGTGAGCGTGCGCTCGGACGCGGGTGCCGAGGCGAGGCTAGCGAGCGCCGACCAAAGCAGTTCCTTGATCTCGGGACCGACCGCGACGCCCTCGCGGGACAGCAACCCGGCGAGCCATTCGGCGGCCCAGCCGCGCTCTCCCGGTTCATCGATCCGCGCCAGCGGCTGCAACGATGGCGCGACGTTTGCAGCACTATCGTTCCCGGCCAATCCGCCGCCGAGATCGTGCCAGTCGCCGCCCATCGCCAGCGTCGCGGCACGGATGCTGCCGCCGAAGTCGAACGCGAACACCTGCGCTTGCGGATAGCGGCGAAACTGCAGCGCCATGAATGCCAGCAGCACCGACTTGCCGGCACCCGTCGGGCCGACGACGAGCGTGTGTCCGACATCGCCGACATGGCTCGAGAAACGGAACGGCGTCGAGCCCTCGGTGCGGGCAAAGAACAGCGGCGGGCCGGCGAGATACTCGTTCGCTTCCGGTCCCGCCCAGACCGCCGACAGCGGGATCATGTGCGCGAGGTTGAGGGTCGAGATCGGCGGCTGGCGGACATTGGCGTAGGCATGGCCGGGTAGCGAGCCGAGCCACGCTTCGAGTGCGTTGAGGCTTTCGGGGATGCAGGTGAAATCGCGCCCCTGGACGATCTTCTCGACCGCCTTCAACCGGGCATCGGCGATCCGCGGGTCGCGATGTGCGACGCTGATCGTCGCGGTGACATAGGCCCAGCCGGCGATGTCGGCGCCGAGCAGCTGCAGTGCCTCATCGGCGTCGGCGGCCTTGTTGCTGGCGTCGTTGTCGACGAGCACGCTCGCTTCGTTGGTAAGCACCTCCTTGAGGATCGCCGCGACCGACTTGCGCTTGGCAAACCACTGGCGGCGGATACGCCCGAGCATCTTGGCGGCGTCGGCCTTGTCGAGGCAGATCGCGCGGGTCGACCAGCGATAGGCGAACGGCAGGCGGTTCAGCTCGTCGAGGATGCCGGGCTCGGTTGCGCCGGGCAGGCCGATGATGCTCAGCGTGCGCAGATGCTGGTTGCCTAGCATCGGTGCCAGCCCGCCGGTCAGCGGCTCGTCGGCGAGCAGCGCATCGAGGTGCATCGGGGTCGCCGGCACGGCGATCTGCTGGCGACGGCTCGAGATGGTCGAATGGAGATAGGTCAGCGTTTCGGCGCCGGACAGCCACGCCGCTTCGGGCACGAACCCGTCAATTAGGTCGAGGACGCGGTCGGTGCGATCGACGAAGCTTTTCAGCCGCTCGCGCCAGTTGTTGTCACGGCTGCCACGGGTACCTCCTTCGTACAGCCAACCCTCGGCGCGCGACGCGCCGTCGGGCGGCGGCAGCCACGCCAGGGTCAGAAAATACCCGCTCTCGAAATGCGCACCCTCTTCCTCGAACTGGGCACGGCGCTCGCGGTCGACCAGCGCCGACACCGGATCGGGGAAGTCGCTCAACGGGTAATGACCGGCGGCGGTGCGCTGCGCCTCGACATAGACCGCCCAGCCCGAGCCGAGCCGGCGCAGCGCCGCGTTGAGGCGCGCGGTCACCGCGACGAGCTCGGTCGGCGTCGCCGAGTCGAGGTCGGGCCCGCGGAAGCGCGCCGAACGCTGGAAGCTGCCGTCCTTGTCGAGGACGACGCCGTCGGCGACGAGTGCCGCCCATGGCAGGAAGTCGGCGAGGCGGTTCGGCTGTGCGCGATACTCGGCGAGGTTGAACATCGATCAGACGCCGAGATATGCCGGGTAGCGCAGGTGGCGGCGGACGACATCGACAAATTGCGCGTCGCGCCGCGCGGCCCACACACCGGCGAGATGCCCGACGAGCCAAAATCCTAGTCCGACGATCCACAGTCGCAGGCCGAGCCCGAGCGCCGCCGCCAACGTGCCGTTGGCGATGGCGAGGCCGCGCGGGGCACCGCCGAGCAGCATATGCTCGGTCAGCGACCGGTGCACGGCGACGCTGAACCCGGGCGTGGCCTCGCTCATACGAGCGCGCCGCCGCCGAAGCTGAAGAAGCTCAGGAAGAACGAACTCGCCGCAAAGGCGATCGAAAGACCGAAGACGATCTGGATCAGCTTGCGCGAGCCGCCGCTGGTGTCGCCGAACGCGAGAGTCAGGCCGGTGACGATGATGATGATCACCGCGATGATCTTGGCGACCGGCCCCTGGATCGAGTCGAGGATCGACTGCAACGGCGCTTCCCAAGGCATGTTCGAGCCGGCGGCGCTGGCCGGTGCGGCGGTCAGCCCGACAACGATGGCAAGCGCCGCGCCGGACAGACGCACACGGGTACGGGCAGACAAGGTCATGACAGGTCTCCTGCAGGGTGAAGGGCGTAATCTCCGGACGGGGTGAGCCCGGCGACGCGGGCGAGTTCGACGAGACGGCGCTCGCTGCCGCGGCCGGCGAGGACGGCGATCAGGTCGATGGTCTCGGCAATCAGCGCGCGCGGCACGGTGACCACCGCTTCCTGGACCAGCTGCTCGAGCCGCCGCAGCGCGCCGAGCGCCGAGCCGGCATGGATCGTCGCTATGCCGCCGGGGTGGCCGGTACCCCACGCCTTGATCAGGTCGAGCGCCTCGGCCCCGCGCACCTCGCCGATCGGGATACGGTCGGGGCGGAGGCGTAGCGCCGAGCGGACCAGCTCGGCCATCGTCGCGACGCCGCCTTTGGTGCGCAGCGCGACGAGGTTAGGGGTCAGGCACTGGAGCTCGCGCGTGTCCTCGATCAGGACGACGCGGTCAGATGTCTTGGCGACTTCGGCGAGCAGCGCGTTGGTCAGGGTCGTTTTGCCGGTCGATGTGCCGCCGGCGACCAGAATGTTGCGCCGTTCGTGGACCGCGTCGCGGAGCAGCGCGGCCTGCGCGGCGGTCATGACCTCGGCGGCGGTATAGTCGTCGAGAGTGAAGACCGCGACAGCGGGCTTGCGGATGGCGAAGCACGGGGCGGCCACGACGGGCGGCAGCAATCCCTCGAAGCGCTCGCCGGTCTCGGGTAGTTCGGCCGAGACGCGCGGAGACCCGGCGTGAACCTCCGCTCCGACGTGATGGGCGACGAGGCGGACGATGCGTTCGCCGTCAGCTGGTGAGAAGTGCTCGCCGGTATCGGCCAAGCCGACGCCGAGTCGATCGACCCACAGACAGCCATCGGGGTTGAGCATGACCTCGACGACGGCTGGATCGGCCAGCAAGCCCGCGATCGTCGGACCAAGCGCCGTGCGCAGCATGCGGGTGCCGCGGGCGAAGGTCTCTGAGCGAAGCGGCAGGACGGTCATTTGCATCCCCGGTGTCGATGGGGATGAGCAAAGAAGCGCCTATCATCAGCGGATCAACAGGCGAGTTTGGCCGTCGTGGCGTGGCGCACGAAGGCAGGCGGGTTTCGAAATGCAAGCGCGTCGTAATTGTATCTCAAAGGTAGGTGACCCGAACTCTTAACGCGCGGCAGATGCCCTTGCTAATCGTGCCCGCGGGTCCGGGAATGCGATGCATAGCGGCCCCGTTGCTTTCGGGAGCCGAGATTCGGTAATCTGCCCTTCACTCATGATACCGGGTCGGCAGCTTGGCGCCCAAACCCAGCCATTCGAGGCCGCGGCCGATCTGCCCGAAAGCGGCCATTTGCTCAGATATCTCGGCGTGACGGCTTCGCGCAAAAACCGAAATTCACGTCACTGACGACTGCCGGCTCCAGCTAAAACTTGAAGCGGTAGTCTAACCGTATGGCCGAGGTGCCGCGCATTAACGTCTGGAGGCCAACCTTTCGAGTGCGAAATAACAAATATATCCAGGGAGGCGTAGTCTTTCCAGTCGGTAAATACTTGATTCCCGACGCGGTCCGGCGAGATTGTTGGCTCGCCGCCCTCACTTCACACTTGTCCTGATCAGCAGCAGCGGAAGCCGCCCCGGCCGCCTTCACCGAAGCGCGCGGCCTGGCGATCGCGCACGAACGTCGAGCGCGACCTTCATGCCCGCACGGCATCGAGCAGGCCGCTGGCGGTGCCTCGTGGGCTGGAATGCGAGACCCGGAATCGCGAGGCGCTGCGCGAGATCCTGCGTCGGTCTCTACTCGGCGGCCATCAACTCTGAACGCGCAGAAGCGCGGTATCCTTTGCCCGTTCCGGGATGCGCGTCATGGTCGCCGCGAAGGCCGAGATAGGTGGAGCGCACCTTGGCGACGCGCTCCGGCGCAGGCGCCGGCGGCGCGAGCGGCAACGTCAGCGCCAGCTCATCCTGATCCAGGGCCACGCCGAGCAGCTGGCGCGCGATCGCGCGGGCGAGTACCTCGCCGAGCAGCGATGGCACCGCGTTGCCTAGCTGCCGCTGAGCGTCCGCGACCGAGCCGGTTACCTGGAAATCGTCGGGAAAGGTCTGAAGCCGCGCCATCTCACGCATGCTGAGCCGGCGGCTGGTCCAGTGGAACGGGCCAGTCGCAGGACCGGGCTGGGCCTGCAAGGTCCAGGCAGGGCGCGCCTTGGCGAGCTTCAGCAGGAACGACCAGTAGCGGCGGCGCCAGCCGAACAGCGGCTCGCCGCCGCCGCGTTCGGTGTGCCACAGGTAATTCTCGCCCTCGGGGATCGACGTGAGAAGCTCGGCCCATTTGCCTGTGGGCTTCAGCGCCGGGGCGTCGACTGTCACGTCGTGCAGCGCATCCCAAGCCGTCCGATGACGAGGCCGGTTGTCAGCTTCAGCCACAGCAGGATCGACGTGGCTGGCCGCGGGAAACTCGAAGCGCGTGCCGTCCCGCGCGCCGATCACGAACAGCCGGCGGCGCAGTTGGGGAACGCCGAAGTCGGCCGCGTTCAGCACCGCGATGGAGGCGGCGTAGCGCGTGCCGTGCTCGAAGTTGATGCGCTCCAGCTCGGAGGCGATGAGCTTCAGACCCTCGTCCTTGCCGCGGAACCCGAGCCCCTCGACATTCTCGAGCAGGAACGCGCGCGGCCGGGCCTCCCCTAGCACGCGCAGATAAGCGCCCAGCGTGTCCGCGCGCGGATCGCTCAGCCGCTTCGCCTCGCCGCTCGCCCAGAAGCCTGACTTGGAGAAGGGCTGGCAAGGCGGGCCGCCAATCAGCACGTCGGCCGCGCCGGCCTTCAGCTTGCCGGCCGCAAGCAGCTTGGCGGTCGGCACCTCCAGGATGTCGCGATCGATCACCGGCCAGCTGCGGTTCGCGCGCAGCGTCTCGACGCAGCGAGCGTCAATCTCGAGCGCGACAGCGGTCTCGAAGCCGGCCGCCTCGAATCCAAGATCGAGACCGCCGGCACCGGTGAACAGGCTGATGATGCGGCGTCTGGTCATACGTCCGACCCTAACCGAGAGGCCACCGCCTCGAAAGCGCCGCGTGGGTCGGGCGACCATCTTTCATCGACGAGCACATTGCTGGCGAGCTTGCCCAGGCACTTCTGGTGCGGCTCGAGGGAGGTCGGTAGAGCGTAGCGGAACTCCCAGCGCTCGGACACCGCGTGCAGACAGCCGGCGACAACGTCGAAATCATTGGGCGCGTAGTAGCGCGAGCACGGATCGCCCTTCGCGGCGCGCGTCCGCTGAAAGTCGATGCGCGGCAGGTTCCTCGTCTTGTTGAGGACGCGCAACACGTTCTTGCATTCAACCGTCAGCCTTGGGCCGCCGCGGTAACTGATCAGAAGATCCGGTCCACCCTCCTCGTCGAGCCGCTCGCAGTGCGTGACGCCGTCCAGCCGCGCCAAGGTCGCGCGGAGGTGCTCCTCAGCAACCCAACCGCGCACGGCCATCTTTAGCCGCCGCGCGCCCGCGATCAGCTCTAGGACCTCATCGGCGCCAAGCTCGAGCTCGCGCAGCAGCGGGTGAACCCGGGTCGCGACCGCCGCGGCATCGTCGGCAATTTCCTGCCGAGGCGCGCCGATCAGCTCGGGCCTCTCGGCGAGCAGCTGACGATCGCCCGCAGGGAGACCGTAGCCGGCCCGCTCGAGCCTGACGAGATCGAGGAAGCTGTCACGGGTTCCACCGACCAGCACCTCGACCGGCGCGGCCATGGGTCCTGCGCGCCGGACGCGCTCCCAGGCGTGCCAGCCATCGCGCAGGATCGCTTCGGCATGCTCGTCTTTGAACTCGAGGCGGATGAAGAACTTGGTCGGGTTATGCGCTTCGGGATCGGCAGCGACGAAGATGCCTTCCTCGGGATCGATGCCGATCAGCAGCGTCGTGTAAAGGCCGAGCGGATCTTGCCAGACCACGTGCGAATTGTTGTCGGCATAATCCGCCTTGCTGCCGTACTTGACCTGGAAGCTGCGCTCGTCCTCCGGCCGATTGCGGGTCGGCGTCCGGGTCGCGAGGAAGGCGTAGACGACGATGCCCATCCGCTCTCCCTCGCGCGTCTCGAAGGTTATGACGAAGGGTGCGCGATCTAACGGCGAGGCGAAGATGATGCGGCAGCCCGCCGCACGCAGCCCGTCGAGGATGAAGCGAAGAAGCGGCTCTCGCGCCGAAGCCTTGGTCTTGTAGTACCTTAAACCTAGGATCATTTGGCCCCGCTCATTCCGACGTCCGTGGTTGGGAAGGCAAGAACGAGGCAGTTGAAGTCGCTGCCTACGCCTCCGCTGGGTCCAAAATCGGACCCAAGCCTATCGTGTATTGGCAGCGGTTCACCCTAGTGTCCCGGCTGTGCCGCCCTAGATTTCTACTCGAGAGGACTTCTAGGCGCTTAACGACCGTATCTCGCAAGGCAACGTCTCGTCGAGGAAGCGCATAGTCTAGACCGATGGAGCGACGTCAATCTGCGACGATGAACGGTAGCGAGGCGCGACAGGTGCCCACCGCGCACGGCCGCTGCGGTTGCTTCGCGCTGGCTGCGCATTCCAACTGCATCCGGAGTACTACAATACATACACTACGATGACCGGCTTCTGCTCTCGCGCTCAGACCCAGGGGGAATGGACAAGCCAACGTCCTAGCCAGCGGAATCCGGCGAGTGGCCGGTGATCGCGCTAACTGAAATGACGTATGCCCGAAGAATGTCATGGTCGGTGAGGGGGCTGTCAATCGGAAAGTCCAGGCCGGTGCCCGAGGGGCCGCCGCCCGGCGCGTCGATGCGCGTCGCATTCAGGTATCTGCCGGTTGCCGCCCAGTCCTTGTCGCCTTCGCGATGGGAAATCCAGGCTCGGGCCCAACCATTCGTATCTGGCTTCCCCCTGTTCCACTCAATGAAAGTCTGGCCCTTGCCGTCAGTCCCGAATCTCATCTTTTTCACCTCGTTCGTATTAACTCCGAGAAGAGAACTGTTCCATGCCGCACAACTGTTCTGATTCTAGGGTGAGCAAACCGCATGCCTAGAGAAGCCTTTTTCCAGCCTCGGCTAAATCCCCGGCAGCGGGTACGGCGGCGCATCTTACTCGTAACTGGACGCCGAGTATCTCCGGTGCGAGCGGGCCGGGAACGGATGGGACCGCGCGGGCATCCAGTAACCTGATTGATGCCCGACCGCCGGCCTCATCGAAGCGGTAGCGATCGTCGTCAGCGATCGATGAGCCGGCCGATGCAAACACTATCTCACGGAGCTTATCCCGCACGCTTGGGGTCGGAATTTGAGTCTCTAGCGCGTGCACGAGGTCGAGTACGGAACGACCAAGCGGCTCCGGCCTTGCTACCACCGAGGCGATCCAAACAAGTGCGCCCGGTTGTGGCCTCAACTGGTCAAGGGAAAAGCTGTGGATCCTGTCGAGATCGGCACAACTTTTGACCTCTAGCGAGAAAGTTCCCGAACTGAAGTCATAGCGCTCCAGCGGGTCAGCGTGCCACCGCCTCACGGCGACCTCTGGCGACGGCAGCGAACAGGCGACGACGAGTTCCGCCCACAGGCCCTGCATGGTGCGGCGGCCCTCACTCTCGAGCCGGCTGAAGAGTTCTGCGGCGCGCACCACCCAGTTCGAGAATGCCGATGCAGCAGGCAAAGCTCCAAGCGTCGTCATCGCGTCGGCGAGCAGACCGAGGAACAAACGAATCAGTCCTAACTGCTCGCTCCGGCAGACGACCAGCGTTCCCCGGATGGCTCTTGCAAGACCGCCCGGGGCGAGCACCTCGCAGTTGACGCCCTCACGTACCTCGATGTTGCGGAGGCGGAGGTGGCGGCCCGGCGCGCGACCGGCGGTCGGGACCAGCACGCACACGCAGCCCGCGCTTGTGCGGCCGACCATGCACGACAGTCCGACATGCTCGAGTGCGAGAAGCGAATCTTCGCCAGTCGGCAGAGGCGTCGACGCCAACCTCGCAAGCAAGGCTATCAACTCTTCGGCCGAACTAGTCATCGACCTGCAGCAGCAGGTCGCGGCGCATCCTCTCGGGAATGCTGATCGCAACTAGGCGAACATCGCTCGCGAGGGGAGCCTTGGCTTGAGTGAGATCAAGATGGTGGATCTGCAGGGTGACGCGGTCCTCAGATCTGATTTTACGGTCGCCCGGATATCCATTGCCCGGATTAGCACCCTGGAAGGGGTTCTCCACCTCACCCGACAACCGTGTGGCACGCTCGCGCCGTTCGCCGCCACCCATCAGGTACACGTCGCAGGCTGCATTCGGGTTTCGGTCAAGTTCCTCGCGGATTTGCATCATCGCGTTAAGGTGATCGAGGGCATCGTCGTCGTCCTCGACGATAAGGGGAACCAGCAGACGCTCGTACGCCACGTCCAGACGCAGCGGGCCGGCTTTCAGGTGCTGCTGGTTCGACGTCCAGGCCGCGCTGCCCGGCATTGCCGCCATAACGTTGCGAATGTTCGTTGTGAACGTATCGACTACCGCCCTGTTGCGGTCAGCGAGATCCGTGTCAGGATCGTAGACGTACGCGGCGTACACCCACTCCTTCGACCGTCCGCGCATCGTCTCAAGCGCCATCACAGAACGGCGAGTCGGCTGGAGGCTCAAATCTAGGAAGAACGCACGCTTCCAGTTTACAAGTGGCTGACCCGCGTGGCGCATCAGTGACTTGCGCAGGCTCTCCTCGTGCTCGACGTATGCGGTGAACGCATCCTCAACAGCGACATCGACAAATATCCGCACCAGCCCTTTGTACGATCCCTTGTACCCGAAGAACCGGGCACGTTGCTGGATAGTGTCAGCGGTGCCTGTGCCCGCTCCGCGCGGCATATAAGTCACCGTCAGCCCCTCGACGGTAAACCCTCGATCCAAGCCGGCGCCCCCGACCAGAATGTAACCGTAGCTATCACCCCAAGGAAATGTCGGGATGCGCCCGTTGGTTGCGTTCACCACTCGCACTACGGTCTCCTCAATCGCGAACTCCAACTCGGCCCAGAGAACCTCGAAGGATTGCAGGTCTGTCTCGGTGCGCTTGAGATCATCGTAGGAGGCCTCGAAGGCGTGTCGGAGGTCCACGTGGTCCGGGGAGGTCTTGGGCTCCGCGAGGGTGGCCAGCCAGCTATCCTTGATGCTCTTGGACCAGGCGGCGTATGTGTCGTGCATCGAGGTGAGATGGGACGGATGGATCATCATCGTCCGGTTGCCCTCCCGGCCATTCAACACGCCCGCAGATGCCCCGATGAAGAACAGGCGCATCGCGCGTTCCAGAGAAGGCGGCGGCCCGTCAGACACATCCCAGACGCCTGGTAGATCAGCCGCCGGAATCTGCTCGACGTATGGAGATCCCGCGCCAAAGAGGTCCCGGCCCCCTACGTAACCCTCACCGGGCTCCAGAAGTTGGGCGAATTTGGGCGAGAGGAGGTCGATCCGGCTGATGAGAAGAGGCGCTTGTGGCGTAGCAGTATACTGCACGTACGTGTGGGACGGCAGCGCGCGCCTGAGCCCCAGGATCATAGCATAAGTAGGACTTTCGGCGTTCTGCCGCACACGCGTGTTGAGGCCCGCTTGGTCGCCCTCATCATCGATGATAAGTGCGGTCACATTCGCGAGATCGCATCGTTCTAGAAGCTGCCGCAGGTTTTTGAGCCGGGTAGCGTTCTTCATCACTACCACAAGGAGGGTGCGGCACCGCTCGGGGCGATCGGGGTACCGCTCCCACTTCTTCAGCGCCGACTGGACCTCGGAAACCGTAGCGGAGTCGTTCCGCGGATTCGCCATTACCCGCCAGAAGAGGCTACGCTCCTCGAGGATACCAAGATCGCCCGTGAGTCTCTCTTCGTTTTGATCCAGTAGGTTCGTCTTAGTTCCCGCCAAAACGATGACCAGCCTATAACCATTGTCGCGTGCGAGTGCAGTGACAGTGGTAAAACTTAGCGTCTTCCCGCTCTGAACGTAGCCGATCACTATCCCGGCACGGTCGCCAGGCTGCTGCGGCGGTATGCAGTTGGAGAGGATCGCCACACTCTCGTCCAGCACCTTGCGCGCCGGTTCTGAGGCGAACCGCTTACGCTCCATCAACAGCGTCGCCTCGGGTCCCACAATCGGGTCCCACAAACGCCCGTTATCGCAGCCGTCGGTCGATAACTTGATCAACTGCGGATCACCCATCAAACTGTTCATCCTGCCTTAAGTTAAATCGCGAGACCGAGGCGCAGCAACTCGTTCAGGGACGTGCGGACCCGGCCCGCCAGCTTGACCCCACCATCCCGCGCCACCGTCTCGGCCAGTACGAGGCCGACGGCGAGACGCGCTAGGCCTTGGGTCTCGAGGGGCCCTGCGTTCCCGAAATACCTCTGCGTGAACGGGTGAAGCATCGCTAGCCTGATGCCGAGCCGGCGGGGTTTCGATCCGGCGCCGTTCGGCTGGTCGCTGATCCTGATCCAATCCGCTGTCGCATCCTGATAGTCGAGAGCCAGGTCGATTTCCCACCGCCCGCCGGCTACGTCGAGCGAAAAAGTCTGCGCGACGTCATCGTCCTGCTCAGGCAGCGGCGCCTCGGGCGGTTCCTCCGCAGGCCTTGCCTCGGGCCCGTCGTGGGAGGCCTGCACCTGTCCAACCACTTCGCCAAGGGCATCTGTCTCGACCTCGTATTTCATCCGCTGGACCGCCTTTTCGGCAGCCGGACGGTTTTCCCGTCCTGTTTCGGTCGAGCGCCAGTTCTGCGCCTGATCTAAAATGTTCAATTTGCCGCTCGAGATCTCGCGCCTCAGCTTGCGGACCAAGTCCTCCTCGGTCTCGTCCCAGCGGATGCCGTCCTTGGTGTGACTCACGGAGAAACCGATGAGATTCAGTTCGCCGAATACGCGCTGATAAGCGAAGGAGTTGGCCGCGCCGAAGATCTCAGGCGGGCGGTAAGTCTCATCCGCACTTCCCTCGATCAACCTATTTCGACGGAGCAGCGCCAGGCCGGCGCGCGCCGTCGAGCCCTTCGCTCGGATGCCGACGAAACCCTCTGCTCGACGCTTGCCGTCCAGTTGGATCGACACATCCTTGCGCCACTCGACCGGTTTGCCCTCGCGGTTTTTCCACGGCGGCGCGACTAATACATCGGGCTCCTCAAACTCTAGAGGAACTCCATCGACCGACAGCTTAAGTTCGCCAGCCCGAATGAAGCAGCGGTAAATGCTCGACAGGTGATCGGTGATCTTACTGAGAGTGCGCGTCTGGGGCATGCGCCGGACGTCCTCCAGCACGATCTCTGTGTAGTGCCGGTCCGCAGGCGCCTTGCGAGTGAACACGTCCAGTTCTTCGATCGTATCGCGGACGATGCTCGCGATGTCGAAGCTTACGGTGCGCTCGACCGTTTCGCCTACAGCCTTTGTACGCACTGACCACCGTGGAGCAAACCAAGCGGCCGCGCTCTTCATTCCCATCCCGAACTCGGAGAGGCCGCTCGCGTCTAGCGGTGCCTCCGCTGGACGGAATGCCCGCGCGAAGTTCGCACGCTCGATCCCGCCGGCGTTATCGCGGATTCGGATCCGCTGCGCAGACTGGTCAATGTCGATATCCACGGAAAGTACGAACTTTTGGCCCTCAACGCTGCGCAACACCGCCTTTTTGCTGAGGTAGCTCTGGATCGCGTTGTCTACGAATTCGGCGAGGGCGTACCATGGCTTATAGTTTAAATGGGGGAGCACCGACAGGATGCTGACGCCCGGGCGGATATTCACGCGATCCATGCTCTTCCTACTCAGGCCGCTACGGACAGCGCAACGCGGTTGCCGACCAGACTACGGGCGATCAGTTCGACCACGCGGGCATTAACCGCGTTGCCCAGCGCCTTGGTGGCGGCCCCGCTGGTCGGCGGAAGGTGATCCAGGTCGCCCAGGTCCTGCAGTCGGGCCCGCTCTCGGACGCCCATGAATCGCCGCTCCCAGGCGACTACCGGAACCTGTGTCGTGCTGGCCGCGACCAGCGCCGGAGCCGCCGAGGCATCGCGGGCGCGGACGCCTGATCCACGAAACTGGATCACGCAGTTGCTGAGGGTCCGGGCATCACCGTCGAAGTTCCACTCGAACTTTTGGAAGCTGTGCTCGAACGGCGCCAACCGGGGAAGCCAGGGGTCGATCCATGACCGGTTGAGCTCGTACAGTTCGCGGTTCAGTTGGAGGAACTTGGCCTTCCAAATGGGCATCGTCGTCCGCGCGTAGGGAGGCAGCAGCGACACAGCTTCGTTTTCGGCGGCGTCGGCGATCGGCCGACCGAACGCGCCACGGCATTTCCGGAGAACGGACTCCGGCAACGATCCTGGCGCGACCGTAGCGAACGGATAGTTGGCGCCAAACTCGGCCGCCCAGATCGGGAACCACGGTTTGCGATGACTTGATGGGTACGCCGCTAGGAATGCCTCCCAAGTGTCCAGGACCTCAAGGTGGTGGTCGGACAGGCGCAGCGCGTCGTTGGGGTAGCGCTCCAGCACGGTGCGCAGATCGGTTTCGCTGGGATCGGGCTCGGGCCATTCGAAATGATCGAGACCGTCGCGGGCGCCCACGATAAACAGTCGCTCCCTAATCTGTGGGACACCGTGGCGATGCGGGGATACCACGCGGATGTCGACCGAATATCCTGCATGACGCAACTCCTGGTTGAACCAGCGCCAGGTTCGGCCTCTGTCGTGCATCAGGAGGTTCGGCACGTTCTCGAGGATTAGGTAGGACGGCTTGGAGCGCCGCGCCCAATCGATAACGACAGCGGCCAAGTCCCCGTTTCGCTCGCAGTCGAGTCCTTCCTGCCTTCCCGCCTTCGAGAACGGTTGGCAAGGGAAGCCAGCACAGAGAATGTCGTGGGCAGGGACATCGGCAGCATCTACCCTCCGAATGTCGCCGAAAGGTCTCATGCCGAAGTTGCGTTCGTACAGGTCGCGCAGGCTCTCGTCGATCTCTACCGCAGCCACGCACTCGTGCCCGAGTCTTTGCAAGGCAACATGGAAACCACCAAGGCCGGCGAAAAGATCGACGAAACGCAGAATTGCTCCCCCTTCAACTAATCGGCTTTCGAGCGCCACCCCCTCAGTAGGCCGGAGGATGATCTTGCCCGTAGTTCCGTATGAGCGCAACGCAAAGGGCACTTCACCTAGTGCAAGGCGCGGAAAGCGCTCGATATCCGGTGCGAACGTCCGGGCAGGCCACCCCGCTAATCGTCCCCGCAGGTAGGCGCCCACGGCCGGACCACGATCACCTCGGCCTCTCCGGTAACACCGGGTGCCCGCAACTTGGGCGCAATGCTCAGCGGGGGCGCGCCGCTCAGGGCAGCGCGTCAAACCTGCGCTGGTGCCCCGTTACCATCTCGCGCAACCCCGCCGGCTGGAGCACCTCGACGGACGTGCCCCATGCATAAAGGTGCCAGCACATCTCGAGGTGCCCGGAGGCGCGGAAGCGGACAAGCAGGGAACCGCTCGCTTCCTCCTCGACCGTCTGGGAGGGGTGGAAGACGAAGCGCCGCGCGTGCGGCGCTGCCTCGGCCGAGAAGCGCCACACTACGTCGTCGTGCTCTGCCGCATTCTCGTACGATCCGAAACCTTTCTCGGCATGGCGGCGGACGTCAAAATTCGCGTCGAGGTTGAAGCTCTCTTGCAGCACCTCGGCCCGCTCGATCTCCTCTACGCGAAAGTGCTGAAGCGGCGCCGACGCTGGCTTCGCCGTGTCACGCGCAACGAGGTAGCGGCGGGTGCCAAGCAACAGGCCATGCGGCCTCACCGTACGCACCTTCGGCTTCGCCTGGCCGCGTGTCCGGTAAGGAAAGCGTAGCAGGAAGGGGCCTTTTAACGCCTCGTAGAGTGCGGCGTCGACCTCTGGGTTCGCAGCGGGCCGAGGCCCCGGGCGGGCGGCGTGGCCAAGCGCTTCTGCCAGCGCCTCCTCGTCAACTGCAAGCCTCCTGCCGGCTGCGGGCGGCACGAGTGCGCGCACCTTCTGTCGCAGCCCGCGCACTTGCGATGCCTCGCTGCGCATGCCCGCTGCGTCCAGGCCATCGATGGCCGCGCCAAGCGCAGCCATCTCCTCCGACGTAGGTGTGAGCAGCGGCGCGATGTGCTTTGCCTCGATGCGCCAGCGCCGTCGACGGTCATCGTCGTGGTCCGAGCGGGTCTGCGGGAACGCCGCTTCGAGCGCGATAGTCATTCGCTGCGCCGACCTGTGAACGCAACCGAACGCCTCGACGATTTCTTCGAGTGTTACCCCGCCGCTGCGTGTCGCCATCATGGCGAGCTTCAGCAGTTCCTGGGCCTTCGCGAACGACATAGTTCCCCTCCCATGACAGCTTTTGTCGTCCTGCACTGCTATAGGCAAGGAAAGGGGAATGCGCATGCGGATGATCGATGGTGCCCTGCGGCTCTCGGCCTCGGACCTGATGCGGTTCAAAGGCTGCCGCCATGCCACCACGCTTGATCTGCGCATGATGGAAGCCGGCGACCTCGCGCCAGCCGACGATGGCGCGGAAGCAGAACTTCTCCAGCGCCAAGGGGATGCGCACGAGCTCGCGTTCTTGGACGAACTGAAGGGGCAGGGCCGATCGGTCGTCGAGGTTCCCAAGGACGGACTGCCGCTCGAAGCTTCGGTCGCACTGACCCATCAGGCGATGGCAAAGGGCCCCGACATTGTCTTTCAAGGCGCGCTGCTCGGCGGCGCGTGGGGCGGCTACTCGGACTTCCTCGAGCGCGTCGAGCGACCGTCGACGCTCGGCGGCTGGTCCTATGAGGTCGTCGACACCAAGCTGAAGCGGAAGCCCGATCCCAAGCACGTCCTCCAGTTGTGCCTCTACTCCGATCTGCTAGCCGAGGTGCAGGGCGTCGCGCCCGAGGCGGCGCACCTCCAGTTGGGCGACGGCAAACGCTTTACCGTCCGGCTCGCCAACGTATCGGCCTACGCCCGGCATGCGCGCCGCGTGCTGGAGGCGTTCCTGGTTGAACGCCCCGAGACGCGGCCCGAGCCGGTCACCGCCTGCCCACAGTGTCGTTGGCGCGACCGCTGCAGCGCGCAGTGGGAACGCGAGGACAGCCTGTCGCTCGTCGCCGGCATAAGCCGCTCGCAGCGGCAGAAGCTCGAGGCGGCGGGTGTCGCGACGATGGGAGGACTCGCGGCGCGCGCCGACAGAGTGCAGCGAATGGCTGCCGAGACCCAGACCCGGCTCACTGCGCAGGCGCGTCTGCAGACCGCTCGCCGCATCGGCGGCCCGCCCGCGTTCGAACTGCGAGACGCCGAGCCTGGCAAGGGGTTCGGTATGCTGCCCGCCGCAGACGACGGAGACGTGTTTTACGATATCGAGGGCGACCCTTACTATCCGGGCGGCCTCGAATACCTGCATGGGCTCTGGCTGCGTCAGGATGGCGAGTGGGCGTTCCGCGCCTTCTGGGCGCACGACCGCGACGCCGAAGGGCGCGCTGTCGCCGACCTCTTGGCGTTTCTCGTCGACCACCTCCGCCGTCACCCGCGCGCGCACGTCTACCATTACGCGAACTACGAAATCGCCGCGCTGCGACGCCTGACCGCCCACCACCGCGTCGCCGAAGCGGCAATGGATCAGCTGCAGCGCGAGCGCCGCTTCGTCGACCTGTTCAAGGTCGTGTCGGGCGCGATGATCGCATCTGAGAAGGGCTATTCGATCAAGGACCTCGAGGCCTTCTACATGGATCAGCGCGACGGCGATGTTGCCACCGCCGGCGCAAGTATCGTCTTCTACGAGAAATGGCGTGAGACGGCCGACCAGTCGCTGCTCGACCGAATCCACGATTACAACAGGACGGACTGCGTCTCGACCCAGCTACTGCGCGATTGGCTGGTCGCCAATGTGCGACCGCTTGAGATGCCGTGGCCCGTGCTCGGCCAGGTTCCCGATGCCGGCACGTTGTCGAACGTCGACGAAGAAGATGCAGAGCTCGAGGCGCTGCGGGTCCGGCTCGCGCCGGTCCGCGCCCGGCTCGGAGAACGCGTCGCCGATCTGCTCCTCGACCTCAGCCTGTTTTACAAGCGCGAGGACAAGCCAACCTACTGGGGCATATTCGACCGTCTCGCGCAGGAAAGCGCCGAGTTGGTCGACGACCTCGAATGCGTCGCGCTGTGCGAAGCGGTCGGTCCGGCGTCGAAGGTTACCGCCCAGTCGTGGGAGCGCACTTATCGTTTCCCGCCGCAGGAGACGAAGCTGCGGCCGGGCAAGACGCCGAGCATCAAGCCCGCTACAGGGTTGGAGGACGCATCGCTTCGCGAGATCGACCACGCCGGCTTCACGTTGACGCTAAGGCGGTCCACGAAGAAGGGTCCGCTCCACGACCGGCTCGATCTGCTGCCGCCGCAGCCGATCAACAAGAGGGCGCTGCGCGAGGCGGTGGCGGCCGTGACCGAGGAGATCATCGCCGGCAGCGGCCGCGTCCAGGCGGCGGAACACCTGCTCGCGCGCGCTGCGCCCACATTCACGGACGGTCAGCGCCACTGCATCGTTGACGCAGACGGCGATCTGCCGGCCGAGACCAGCCGGGCGATCTCGGCGATGGAGGATACCACGCTCGCTATTCAGGGACCGCCCGGAACCGGCAAGACCTATGTCAGCGCGTTGGCGATCGTCGACCTCGTGCGCGCGGGCCGTCGCGTCGCGGTCTCCTCCAACAGTCACAAGGCGATCGGCAATCTGCTTGCCGCCGTCGCGGCGCGGGCGGGTGCCGAGGGCTTCCGGTGCAGCATCGTCCAAAAGACCTCCGAGGACGGCGACGACGACGAGCGCGCCGGGGTTACGCTGGTCGCCGACAACGACGCCCCAGAGATCGCCACCGCCAACGTAGTCGGCGCCACCGCCTGGCACTTCGCCCGCTACGCGGTGCCCGCGTTCGACCACCTCGTCGTCGATGAGGCGGGCCAGGTGTCGCTCGCCAACATCCTCGCGATGGCGCGAGCGGCGCGAAACATCGTCCTCGTCGGTGATCCAATGCAACTGCCGCAGCCGATCCAGGGCACGCATCCCGGCGACAGCGGCCGCTCGTGCCTCGAGTACCTCGTCGACGGCGAGCGCGTCGTCTCATCCGATCGGGGCGTGTTCATGCCGATCAGCCGGCGTATGCACCCGGCGGTCTGCCGCTACATCTCGACCGCGGTCTACGAGGGGCGTCTCGATAGCGACGAGGCGGCCGGTTTGCAGACGCTGACGGCTCCCGACGGCACCGACCTGGTCGGTGCGGGCATGCGCGCGGTCGAGCACTTCGGGCGATCCCAGACCAGCCCCGAGGAGATCGCGGCGATCCGGACTCGCATCGACCAGGTCGTCGGCGCAATCTACCGCGACCGCGCTGGGGTCGAGCGCGTCGTGAGTCTCGGGGACGTGCTCGTCGTCGCGCCCTACAACGCGCAGGTGAACGCGCTGCGGGCAGCGTTGCCGCCAGCGGTGCGGGTCGGCACCGTGGATCGCTTCCAGGGACAGGAGGCGCCCGTCTGCCTGGTTTCGATGACGACCTCGAGCGGTGAGGAGCTGCCGCGCGACATCGCGTTCCTGTTCTCGATCAACCGCATCAACGTGGCCGTCTCCCGGGCGCAGGCAGCGGCCATGGTGTTCGCCAGCCCCCTCCTGCTTGAGACGCCGTGCCGGACCGTCGAGGAGATGGCGCTCGTGAACGCGCTCTGCATGCTACGGGAACATGGGGGTGACCTATTCTGACACCCACGCGCGCGAAAGTGCCTCCATCGACAGTGGAGTCACGAATATGAAAATCTCGAACATCGAAATGCGCCACATCATCGACATCGACGGCCAGCTGTTCGGCATCGACGCCGAAGTGGTGGATCCCGCGACCCTGCTGGCCAGAGCCAAACGCCCGGCCGGAAGCGAACTGTGGCTCATGCGCGCCGGGGAGCGGATCAAGATCGGAGCGCGCCAGGCGATCCGGCTTTCCGAGGACGCCGTGCTGTTCTTCGAGACCGCTTCGGCGGACGCACGCCGCTGGACCGAGCCGCAGTTGTTGGTGGCGTGAGCGAACCATAGTGACAGCTTTTGTCATCGTCGAGGAACAGGATGCGCATGCGGGCGGCGACTCGACCCGCTCAACGGAAAGGAACGGATGATGGCCAAAGGTGGTGGATATCGCAGCGCGGGCACCGGCCGCTACGTCAGCGCCGCGAGCGGTCGCTCAAACCCCGGGAAGACAGTAAGAGAAGCGGCCGGCAAGAGTGGCAACTCAGGCGGGCACTACCGCAGCGCCGGCAGCGGGCGCTACGTAACGACAAAGCACGGCAAGGCAAGTCCTGAAACGACCGTGTTCGAGAAGTGAGACCGGCGGGCCGTCCCTCGCGGCGGCCCGCCAGGTAAAGAAGGAGCCCACCGGTGGTGTTCGCAGTCTACGCATGTCTCGTCATTCTGGTCGCCATCGCGATCATGACGGCGGTCGTGCTGATAAGGGCTGGTAGGCCCGCTGCCATGCCGCCCGAGCTCGCAACCCGAATTGCCGTGCTGGAACAGGTGGCTGCCGATCTGCAGGCGGCGTTCCGCGACGAGGCGCACATTTCGCGCGAGGACGTGCGATCCGCGGTATCGGGGCAGGGTGAGACGATCGGCCAGCGCCTTGCCGGCCTAGAGACGAGGGTTGGGGAGGCCGGCAAGGCGCAGACCGACCAGCTCGCAGAGATGCGGCGCGAAGCGGCCGACGGCCGCGACAAGCTGGAGAAGGGTCAAGCCGACCGGCTTGACGCCATGCGCGCCGAGGCCGTCGATGGACGGGACAGGCTCGAGCAGTCAGTGCAGCGCAACGCGGACGGCTTCACGGCCGCGCAGGCCGAACGGCTGAAGGAGACCAACGACGCCGTTACCAGCCTATCGGACCGACTGCTCGCCGCGCAGCGGGACGGTCGCGACGAGCAGCGCATTGCCCTCGAGGGCGTGACCGCTAAGGTCGGTCAGCTCATCGAGAGCAACGAGACGAAGCAGGAGGCGCTGCGCGGCACCGTAGCGGAGGGCTTAGAGAAGCTGCGCGCCGACAATGCCGACAAGCTCGAGCAAATGCGCGCCACAGTCGAAGAGAAGCTACAGGGCACGCTGGACAAGCGCCTCGGCGAATCCTTTCAGTTGGTCAGCGACCGGCTAGAGCAGGTGCATAAGGGGCTGGGCGAGATGCAGATCCTCGCGACCGGCGTCGGCGATCTCAAGCGCGTGCTCAGCAACGTCAAATCGCGCGGCGGTTGGGGCGAGATGCAGCTCGGCATGCTTTTGAGTGACATGCTAACCGCCGACCAGTTCGCCAGCAACGTCCGCATCAGACCGGACTCGGGTGAGAGCGTCGAGTTCGCTGTGCGTCTGCCGGGACACGGAGAGGCGCCGCTCTGGCTGCCGATCGACGCCAAATTCCCACATGAGGACTACGACCGGCTGCTGGTGGCGCAGGACAGCGGCGCTGCCGACGAAATCGAGAAGGCCGGCGCGGCGCTCGAGCGCGCCATCCGGGTCCAAGCCAAGCTGATCTGCGAGAAATACGTCCACCCGCCGCACTCCACCGACTTCGGTATCATGTACTTGCCCACCGAGGGCTTGTTCGCCGAAGTGATCCGCCGTCCCGGCCTCGCCAGGGAGTTGCAGAATAAGCACCGGGTTATGATCCAGGGCCCGACCACGCTTGCCGCCCTCCTCACCAGCCTTCAAATGGGCTTTCGGACGCTGGCTATCGAGAAGCGGTCGAGTGAAGTGTGGCAGGTCCTTGGCCTCGCGAAGGCAGAGTTCGTCAAGTACGGTGACGTCTGGGAAAGGCTCGGTAAGCAGCTAGACACGGCCAAGCGCACTGTCGATGAGGCTGGCCGGCGCACCCGGGCGGTCACCAGGAGCCTTCGCGACGTCGAGACGCTGGAGTCACCGGAAGCGCCGCCACTGCTCGAGTTGGTGGTCGGCGACCTAGAAATGACGGAAGCTGCAGCCGAGTGTTAGGGTCCGCGTCGCCACGACTTTTAGGGTCGGACGCGCAGGGCGGTATAGCTGGCGCTATTGCTGGCACGGACCAGTGTTTCACCTGCGATCAGCGCAATGACGCTTCGTCGGCATCTGCTGAATTTAAACGATACCCCCACGGACATCCTTTTCCGGGAGTATCCCAGCACGGCACTTACTCCCGATCATCGCATATGGCATCTCCGCCGAGTGTGGGTCCCGACCGACGCTCTTTTTCGGCGGCGCGCTATTCGGGCTGCAAAATCTCAACCAGCCTAAGCTGGACGCGGTAATCGTAGGAACACCGGCCGGTGACCAATGCGCTGGGTCAGCGCACAAATGGGGGGACGTGATGAGTGAACGATTGACGCGGTATCTGGATATGTTTTTCGCAGAGGCACAGGCGGCGGGGCTGCCGGTAAGAAAGCCCGGGCAGAACTGGGTGCCGCTTACGCCCCTCGTGCGGGGCTCGCATGTCAGTCTCAGCGTGGCAGCAAATCAGATCCAGGTGAACCTCAACAATGACGACGACGCTGAACGCCACAAGTTCGGGCGGTTGTCGGCGGACCGCTCGGCGATCCATGCCGAGATTGGCGAAGGATTGCTGTGGGACCAGAAAGAAGGCCGCAAAAAGACGGTGATCCGTGCAACGTTGGACAAGGGCTATGAGGATGCGGACTGGGAAGCGCAGCATCACTGGGCATCGACCGTAATGCAAAAGTTCGAGGCGACGTTCGCCAGGCGAATCGGCTAGTGCAGGACGATGCTTTTAGCGTTTGGCTGGCGGCGGAGGGACAAATGTCCTCGAGCGTCGCGACGCGTCGTTCCGATGCGCGTCGTGTCGAAGCGAACTACGGTGATCTCGACGCGGCGTTCGATGGCGACGGTCTGGCGGCGATCATGGCATCGCTCGCTTACTCCATGGAGGATCAACGAGCAGGACGAGCTAACCCGTCACGGCTGAAGATCGACGGGGATCTCTACGACAGCCTCGCGTCGTACCGTGCTGCAGTGGCCGCCTACCAGCGCTTCCGCGGCGGGGGCGAACCCACGCTCATGCGACAGGCGGATCGGATCAGGCAGCACACATTAACGACCATCATTGAGCCGGCGAGGGCGCGCGGCGAGCAGGAGGTGACGGTCGTCACCGGCGACGTGCACCGCGCCATGGAGCTCGACAATGCGATGCCGGCAGTGTGCTCGGCCATTGGGGGCAACACGTTCGAGCGAATGGCTGACCTTCGCATCGTCGATCGGCAGGGCCCCGCGAACAGCTCGACCGTCCGCTACACCTACGACCTCAAGGCGCGGGAGCCGGTAGGCTGGGCCGAGACCGAGTTGCGGCGGCGGTACGGCCAGCCTTCAACGGACACAGCAAAAATGGCGGGGTTTGAGCTGAAGGATGGCCGTGCGGTCGCCTTGCAGCGCGACGTTTCTGGTATTCAGCTGTGGGTTGAGGATGAGCCTGCACAACGGGCTCCGCCGGCGCTGACGGTGCGCCACTATCTCGCGACACAGCCGCGCCATTCGAACCTGCCCGCTCGCCTCAAGCATTCGCCGGCAGGTGGTGGCACGGCCCGCGCCGTGGCACTCGTGACGATCGGCGCACCTACCGAACTGGCAAGAGTTCTCGACTGGTATGATGGAGGCACCATGCAGCTAAATCGTGCTGCACTTGAACGGCTGCGCACGATCTTCCTCGCCAAGTTCGCCGACTTCCGCACGTTCGTGGACCTAGGGGGCTATGGCTTAGAGGAAGACGATTACAAGCGACCGATCATAGCTGAGGCGCGGCGGCTGATGTCAATGCATGCCGCCGATGCCGATGATGTGCTGGGCAGCGCGCTGCTCGATCTCGCCGCCAGCAGGCAGCACAACTTGCTGGGCTACTTCAAAACCTACGAGCTGCTCAAGGAGTGGCGGCAGCGTAGCGGCGGCGCTTTTGACGCGGCGGCGGGCGCGCTGGTGCGGTCCGACGACGATCGCCCGGTGTCGGTGAAGGCGTTCGTTGATGTCGTCTGGCCGATTATGGTCGAGGGACAGGCGAGCAAGCCTTACGGCGATAGCAGGATCATCGCGACCTTGCTCTTGGCGCTGACCCGCCCTGCGGATGCCGTGTTCGTGCGAACGACGCCGTTCAACAATGCCGGCACGGTGTTGCTTGGTAAGAAGCTCTATGGATGGAACCCGCTGACCGCCGAGGAATACGCTGCCACGCTGACAATGTCCGAGGCGATTCTGGACGTGATGCGAGACGAATGGGACTGGAGACCACGCGACCTTTGGGACGTGCAGGGATTCCTCTGGTGCACCTGCCAGTCTGTGCTCAGCGACGCCTCCCAATCGCCTCCCGCCTCCGACAACGAGATTCCGACCATGCCCGCACCAACCAACCTGATCCTCTACGGCCCGCCTGGCACCGGCAAGACCTATACGACGCGGCGGCGCGCGGTGGCGCTTTGCGGGGAGGAAGCAAATCGCGATCCCCAGTCGCTAAAGGCGCTTTATGACGAACTCGCCGATGCCGGGCGCATTCGCTTTGTCACCTTCCACCAGAGCTATTCCTACGAGGACTTCGTAGAAGGCCTGCGTCCAACGACCGGCGCGGAGGGTGAGCAAGGTGGGGCGGGATTTCGGCTCGAGGCGCAACCTGGGGTATTCCGCGAGATCTCGGCGCTGGCCGAGCAGGCTACTCGCGCAGCTGCGGGCGGAGTTCCGTTCGATGTCGGCGCGCGCCAAGTGTTCAAGATGTCACTGGGCCGCGCGGGGGAGGAGGACCACATCTTCGACGCGGCGGTCGAGGGAAAGTATATTGTTCTCGGCTGGGGTGGCGAGGTCGACTGGACGCCATTCGACAGCTACGAGGCCATCCACGGGCGTTGGAACGAGGATCATCCCGGCACCAGCGGCAACGACGGCAATATCAGTCAACTATGGCGCTTCCGCTGCTCGATGCAGACGGGTGATTTGGTCGTCGTCTCCTACGGCAACTCGCGTTACCGGGCGATCGGAGAGATCACGGGCGACTATGAATACGCGCCGACCGGCGAGCGCGACTACAATCATCGCCGAGCCGTGCGCTGGCTCTACTTACCGGATGAGCCGCAGCCCATCACCTTCTACGACAAGCCGTTCACGATGCGCTCTTGCTATCTGCTGCGCGAGGAGCATCTGAATCGCGCGGCGCTAGCGCTGCTGCTGCCCGGTACCGGGGGGGCGCCGACGACGCCTAAGCAGTTCGTGCTGATCTGCGACGAGATCAATCGAGCGAACATCTCGAAGGTGTTTGGCGAACTCATCACTTTGCTGGAGGCAGACAAGCGCATCGGTGCGGACAATGAGCTGCGTGTGGCGCTACCCTACTCCAAAGTCACCGACTTCGGCGTTCCCGCCAACCTCCACATCGTCGGCACGATGAACACCGCGGACCGTTCGATCGCGCTGCTCGACACCGCGCTCCGTCGGCGCTTCACGTTCGAGGAGTTGATGCCCAATCCTGCGCTACTTGGGGACGTGGACGGCATCGATCTGCCGGCAGTGCTCAGCACTATCAACGATCGCATCGAATTCCTGTTCGATCGCGAGCATCAGATTGGACACGCCTATCTCATGCCATGCAGAAGCCGCAGCGACGTCGACGAAGTCATGATGCACAAAATAATCCCGCTGCTGCAGGAATATTTCTACGAAGATTGGACGAAGGTCGCCGCGGTACTTGGCGACGTCTTCCCCGATGATGGCAAGCGGCACGAGGGTGGCTTTCTCATTCGTGAGCCGTTGGCGTCGCCGTTCGGAAAGGATGAGGAGGGGGGACGTACGCGCTATCGCTGGCTTGTACGGGCCCCTGAGGACTTCGCCTACGACAAGCTCGCTGTGCCCACGGCATGAGGCCGCGCACGCTGCTGGAATGGGAGCATCTGCCGTTCGGGCTAGACCCGAACGATCCTGCAACCATCCCAGAGCATCTCGGAGACCGCCTGGCTGCGGTCGCAGCTGCGTCGCCGCTCGCCGGCCGTGGCGGTGACGGAGTGTTGGAGCATCGCCGCAAGGGGCTCCGGGCACGCGGTGTGGTCGGCATGATCGTCGCGGAGGGGGCCGTACTGGAGATCCTTCCCAAAATAGACGGCGCCGGCGGAGACGGAGGTATTCGACGTCGACTGATCCACATGCTCGCTGTTGCGCTGGACCTCGAGGTGGCGGCAGGCGAGATTGCCGTGCATGGTGACCAGGACGAGACGCTACTTGAGATCCTGATCCGCCTGTTCTCGACCCGGCTGGTGGAGGCGGTCCGGCGGGGGATGCCGCGCCGCTACATCGCGGAGGAAGAGGATCTGCCGACACTGCGCGGGCGTCTGGACGTGATGCGGCAATTCACGCGGCTCGCGGCAACACCGCACCGGCTCGCCTGTCGCTATGACGCTTTGTCGCGCGACATAGCGCTTAATCACATTATGAAGGCGGTGGTGACTCGGCTGACGCGGATCGCGCGGGCGGATGACAACAGGCGGCGCCTGGCCGAGCTCGCGTTTGCCTACGCCGAGATCGCCGACGTGGCTTTGAGCAAGCTGCGATGGGATCAGGTGGTAATCGATCGCACGAACGAGCGCTGGCGTTCGCTGATGAACTTCGCTCGGCTTCTGCTCGGCGATCGTTTCCAAACGACTTCGAGGGGGGCGTCGCCGGGCTTCTCGCTGCTGTTCGAGATGAACATCCTCTTCGAAGATTACGTCGCACGGATGCTCGCAAGAGCGCTGGCAGGCAGCGGACGGCGCGTGGTGGCGCAGGGCGGCCGGCTTCATTGCCTACGCGACGCGAACGATCGCGGATTATTCCAGACGCGCCCCGATATTCTCGTGATGCGTGGTGATCTTGTGGAGCAAGTGATCGATATTAAATGGAAGCGCGTGGCGGAGCGGGTCGATGATCCGAAGCAAGGGGTCAGCGAAGCTGACGTCTACCAAATGATGACCTATGGTCGGCTCTACAGTTGTCCCCGAGTGACGTTGCTATATCCGCATAACCAGGCGCTCGGAGAGGCGCCGTTGGCAGACGCATACCGCATCAATCTTTTAGGATGCGATGATCGGGTAGAGGTAGCAACAATCGACATAGCCAAGCATACGGGGATGCGAGACCGGTTGCGCGCGCTGTGCGACGCGTGAGTTATGGAATAAGGCATGGCTAGCATCGAGATCGGGTGGGCGGAGACGGGTCCGATCAGTATCTTCGACGTGGCGCGACAGCTTGGGTTCGACCTTAATAGGTATACCTTGCAGCCCCCGGAGGTTAAACTCTCGATCCGCAAGCTGACCGTTGACTTCATCATTCAGCAGATGCGGGAGACGTGGCGAGCATCCTACGATAACGACTACTTGGCGTCGCAGGACTTCAACCGGATCGCCAACGGCGTCTACGTCATCGCAATTGGCGGCGGCTTCGCGGTAAACTACGAGTGCGGGCCGTCGGAAGTCATGTATATTGGCCGCGGCAGAATAGCAAACCGGCTCCGCTCGCACCTGGTCAATTGGATCTTCGACATGTCGCTCTCTTTACGGGACGTGCCGTTCAAGTTCTTTATGGAGACCGTTGGCGATGGCCGGTCGCCGAACGCGTTCAAGGACTTCGAGCATTTGATGCTCAAAACCTTTTCGGAAAAGTTTGGCGAGAAGCCGCTCGTTAACAAAATCCACGGGCGCGAAGGGCACATCGTGCATCGATTTTCGGGCCCCTGGAAGCGACCGTTCGACAATCGGTCCGGCAAGTGCCTGTGGGCGATACGACCTTCGAAGAGGAATGCGTGGTTCAAGGAGTTCAAGGACGACTGAGGCTACGGCTGTGGGACGCCGTCGCCGGCCGGGCGGGCTATGCAGGTTGGCTTTACTGCCGACGCTACAATCTCCCGTTGGCCTACCCATTCATCTCAAGTCCGATAATATGGATTATGTTGAATAATATTCATTAGTTAGTGAAATACCACTAGCAGATCACGGGCGCGTTCTCAAGACGTCGGCTCGGTTCAAAGTCCGCCCGCAAATTTACAGGGCTATCCTGATCAATGGGCGAGAGTCAGTTTATCAGTCGCCTAAATTGGTAAGCCCCGCCGGAATGTCCTGCGCGACTTCGCGACCCAGTGAAGTGCCGGACGACAGCCGCCGACCAAGAGCTTCGACAAAGCGATCATAGCGTTCGGCGCCCTTTGCCCGCGCTGCGGGCGAACTCTGATCCGTCGTCGCTGGGTTCGCTGTCAACCAGGAGCGAATGAACAATGCCAGCGTCTCGACCGCGATCGTGTCGTTCCGCTCTAGCCGTTCTAAGACGCGCACGATCCGATCGAGGCGCTTGGCGATTGCTGCCTCCTGGCGTCCGGCGGCGTCTGGCGAAAGGAACGATGCGATCGCGGCCTCCGCAACCAGCGATTTTGGATGGGCGCGTCGGCTCGCGTAGGCCGAAAGATCGGCGAATGTCGCCGGTTCGAGATACACCGTCAGCTGCTGCTTGCGCATCAGTAGAATTCCAGCCCATCGCCGGGATCGAGCGACGCCTGACGCGCCGCCACGCGCTGCTGGCCGTTAAGCGATCGCGTGCGCACCACTTCGGCCTCAAATTCGTTTTCCGGCGCGGGCGCCGGCTCGTCCATGGTCGGCTGTTGCGGAGTCACCTCCTCGTGTTCAGGAAGCTCCGGCTCGCGGCGTAGCCCGCCATCGGCCGTCTGTTTGCCGACCTGCTCGGTCGCCATTGCCACTGCAGCGACAAGTGGAGCGTCTGCGTCCCAATCGTGATCTCGCGCGGTGCGCCAGACTGTCGCTGCCGGGGGCGGCAACACTCGCCGTGCCAATTGCCGATCCGCGAAGTACCGCGCCTTCGTCGCCCGCACCGGCGGCAGGCCGGAGACCAGCACGACAGCTTCAGTCGCCGGCAGTTGCATCACTTCGCCGGGCGTCAACAGCGGTCGAGCCGTCTCTTGGCGGCTGACCATCAGATGTCCGAGCCACGGTGCCATGCGGTGCCCGGCATAGTTGCGCGCATCGCGAATCTCAGTGGCAGTGCCGAGCGCGTCCGACACCCGCTTGGCGGTTCGCTCGTCGTTGGTCGAGAAAGCGACGCGGACATGGCAGTTGTCGAGGATGGCGTGATTGGGGCCGTAGGCCCGCTCAAGCTGGTTGAGGCTCTGGGCAATCAGGAAGCCGCGGATGCCGTAGCCCGCCATAAACGCCAACTGGCTCTCGAAGAAGTCAAGCCGGCCGAGCGCGGGAAATTCGTCGAGCATCAACAACAGGCGGTGGCGATGACCGGCATGATCGAGCCGTTCGGTCAGCCTGCGACCGATCTGGTTGAGCACGAGCCGTATCAGCGGCTTGGTCCGCGCGATGTCGGACGGCGGCACGACGAGGTAGAGTGTCGTCGGCCGGTCCCCTGAAACCAGATCGTCGATCCGCCAGTCGCACTGCGCTGTGACCTTTGCCACGACGGGGTCGCGATAGAGGCCGAGGAACGACATCGCAGTCGACAACACGCCTGAGCGCTCATTGTCGGACTTGTTGAGCAGCTCGCGCGCCGCCGAGGCGACAACCGGGTGGGGCCGGTCGCCGAGGTGGGGAGTCGCCAGCATCGCCTTTAGCGTGACATCGATCGTCCGCTGCGGATCGGACAGGAAGTTGGCGACGCCGGCGAGCGTCTTGTCGGCCTCCGCGTAGAGCACATGCAGGATGGCCCCGACAAGGAGCGCGTGGCTGGTCTTTTCCCAGTGCGACCGGCGTTCGAGCGCGCCTTCGGGATCGACCAAGATGTCCGCGATGTTCTGGGCGTCGCGGACCTCGTTGGCACCGCGGCGAATCTCGAGGAGCGGATTGTAGGCGGCGCTCGCCGCGTTGGTTGGATCGAACAGCAGGACGCGGCCGAACCTGGCGCGCCAGCCGGCGGTGAGGGTCCAGTTCTCGCCCTTAATGTCGTGAACGATGCACGACGCCGGCCACGTCAGCAACGTCGGCACGACCAACCCGACGCCCTTGCCCGACCGCGTTGGCGCGAAGCACAGCACATGCTCGGGTCCATCGTGGCGGAGGTAGTGCGCGTCGTATCGACCGAGGATGACGCCGGCGTCGCCGGTCATGCCGGCCGCGCCCACCTCGTTGCGCGTCGCCCAGCGCGCCGAACCATAGGTTGTCACCTCGCTTGCTTCGCGCGCGCGGCGGACCGACAGCGTCAGCACCGCGGCGATGGCGAGGATCGTGCCCGACACCGCGATAGCGGCGCCCCGCTCGAACACATGGGGGGCGTAGACGTCGAACCAGTACCACCAGAAGAACAGCTTCAGCGGCGCATAGACCGGCCAATGCCCCAGCATGAACCACGGCGCGCCCAGCTCGGCCTGAAAGCCTAGCCGCCATGCCGTCCACTCCGTAGCCGCCCAAACAGATCCGAAAGCGATCACCGAAACTAGGAGCAGCTGGCCCCAAAGGATCCGCGTTGCTGACATATTCGCACGTTCGCCACCATCGGCGGCGTTGCTCAAGGGTGCAGCATCAATGATCGCGCTCAGTCGCAGCGCAGCGCGCAGAACGGACGATTGTCAGATGCCGAGATCGCGCTTGCGCCCCATCGTCCAGTCGATCCCGCCGCCGGGCATCGTGACGCCCGATACTGCCTGCCCGAGATGTCGCTCAAGCCCGGGCGACCACGGAACGAGCTGGAAACCCAGGCCGTCGTCGATCATCGCGAACCTTCCTGACGCCAGCGTCAGCCGCTTGCGGTAGGTGCCCGAGACCGGCAGGCCGGCGGCGAGCTCGCCGGGCACGTGGGGGTGCGGCGTCAGACCGGTTTCGGCGGCGAGACGCTGCCCTGTCGCCGCGACCTCTCTGTCGCGCAGCCGGTGGAGCAGATTTCGTATCGGCGAGAAATGCCCGTTGCCGTCGCGCGTCCCGAGGCCCTGCTCCGCCAAATATTCGGCCCGGTCGCCCAGCGCTTGCCTGACGTCGCTGCCGAAACCGCCATCGCTTAGCGGCAGCGGTGCGCGCGTGACCAGCTGCCGGTCGAGCCAGGTCGCGCCGTCTGCGCTGATCTGCTGTTTGAGGCTGAGGTCCGAGCGCACCGCGAGCGCGGCTCTATGCTGTCCCTTGGCGTCGGCAAACCGCCGCAGCTCGACGATCGAGCCAACCGGGCCGTCGCCGGTCGCTTCTAAGCTGCCGAGGCGGAGATGATGCGCCTTGCCGTCGATGCCTTCGACGATAGCGAAGGCACTGCCGCGAAGCTCGTCGTCGAGGCCGCGAGCGACGAGACGGCCGACGACGCCGGTCGGCTGGCGCTCGCCGTCGAGCACAAGGCTCGCACTGCGATCATTGCCGAGGCTGCGATGTAGCCGCCTGATAATGTCGTCGCGCTCGCCGAGCGCGCGAAGTCGCAGCTCGACGTCAACATCGAGCTGCCAACGACCTACGCCTGCGGGTTCGGCGAGCCTGAGGCGTTCGAGCTTGCGGATCCGCCCAATCTTGGTCTCGCGCAGTGGATCGGGAACGGCAAAGGGGTCGGGCCGCAGATCGACGATCCGGTCACTGGTCTCCGTCGCTAGCGCGCGATCGAGCTTTGTCCACCGGTCGGCGTCTACCTGCGCGTCGAGATTACGGCGCAGTTCGATCTCCGTGCGCGGACCGAGCTCGAGGGTGACCAGGCCCGCAGCCCGCGCGCGCAAGCCGCGGCTGATATAGTCGCGGCTGATGACGAGGTCGTCGCCGGTGTCGGCTCGACCGCGGACGAGAACGTGGATGTGCGGGTGCTCGGTGTTCCAGTGATCGACCGCGACCCAGTCGAGCTTCGTGCCGAGATCGCGCTCGGCTTGGATCATCAACTCGCGGGTGAAAGTTTTCAGGTCGGCGAGATCGGCGGCGTCGTCGGGCGAGACGATGAAGCGAAAGTGGTGGCGGTCGCCGTCGCATCGATCCGCGAAGGCATGCGGGTCCGGCGTATCTATCTGCGCGTCGAATAAGCGGCCGGCTTCGCCGTCACGGGTCGTGCCGTCGCGGCCGAGATAGCGCAGATGCGCCGCCAGCGCGCCCGGCGTCCGCATCCGACGCACGACCCGCGCCTTTATAATCGCACCGCGCGACCGGTCGGCTAGTCGGTGGGATGCGGCCAGTGTCGCCGATCGACCGCGACCGAACCGACTGGCTTTGCCTGACCGGACCCGGAGGCCACCCGCCTTTTGCGCGGCGCGGATGGCCCTGTTGAGAAATGTCTCGACGCGAGGGCCGCCGGCTCTGACGCGTCCAGGGCGAATGCGAAGGTCGTCGTCAGTCGACATCGCGATTTTCGACGCAAGGTGCGTTAAATGGCGGAAAGCCGCCGTTTTCCGCGTCGGCAAACATTGGCATGCTCGATCGCAAGGTGCTAGCGATGCTTGATATCGCTGCGCTATTTGCCTCCCCGACCGCCTCGCACCTTGCGGCTTTTATCCTGCCCTCGCCTATCCTTGCCTTTCCAATGAGCTGCATCTCACACACAGGCCCTCCAGTGTGCGATATCCTACGATCGATCTCGTGGGGGCAGATCATGGGCGACTGACTACAAAGATCGGGCTTCGAGCGCTTTTCCCGGTCTCCTCGAAGGGGAATTCGTCGACATCACCGGCAAACGGGACAGGTGCGCTCGGCCCGAGCTGATTTCTGTCAGCACTTTGTCGAGGAGTGTTGCTGACGATGAAAATCGGTGCTTCAGTCCATGGCCGTAAATGACCAACGGCCGGTGATACGATCGTCGCCGGTCGCACCCCACCAAGCCAGGACGAGATCCGATCGACATAAACCAAGGTCGCGGATGGCAGCCGCCGTCCAGTGGCAAGATAGTTTTCAAAGCGACCGGCACCGGCGTGATAGGCGGCAAGTGCGTCGGGCCAACCGAAGCGATCGTGCATGGTGCGCAGGTAGATCGCGCCAGCAAGCATGTTGGCCCGAGCGTCGAACGGATCGGGCCCAGCAATGCCGCGGCCCTGCAGATCGCGCCAGGTCGACGGCATAATCTGCATGCAGCCTTGAGCGCCTGCAAATGAAACTGCATTTGGGTCGCCGCCACTTTCCGCGCGCATCACGGCAGCTATCCACGGATCAGGAAGCCCCGCTGTTCGTGCCGCGTCAGCAATGAAGGCGCGGCATGTGGGACGGATCGGGAATGTCTCGCCGGTCGCCGCGGCCGCATGCAGGATAACTGTGATGGCAACCCCGCTGATTCGGAAGCGGCGGCCCATTCGCGTCATGCTTCGCGTTTCCAGGTCCACACCGGTACTACGCGACCGATCACCGTTGATCGTGCCAGCACCCCAAAATAGCGCCCGTCGAAACTGTCGCTGACGTTTGAATTGAGCAGGAACACATCATTCCTCGTCACCCGATGACAGCCGCTCCAAATCGGCAAGGCGCGCGAGAGGCTGTCCACGCGCCGCGCGCTCGCAATGAAGACTCCATCGATGCGAACCCGCCGCCCTGATCGGCAAACCGTCTGGCCGGTAAGCGCGGCGACATGTTTCAGCATCGGAACACCGACCCCGAGATAGCGCCGCGTCGCCATGAACGATGCCAGTGCTCCCGGTGGCATTGCGGCGACCAGTTCGCCCAGTTGGGGATCAGGCGACGGGCGGACCAGGTACAGGCCTAGAGGAATGCTAGCGGACACATTCCAGATGAGCCGTGGTGGCATCTTCCACGCTACCGTCGCCAGCACCGCGGCTGCTATCGACATCGTCGCGGCGATTGCAGCCAATGGCGAGGAGCGGTTCACAGCCCGACCCTCCGCCTGAGAACCCACGCGCGATGCTGACCTCGCGAATAGGCTCGAGCCGGTTCTCCGACCGTCAGCCGTTGATGGACGTGTCGCCAGTGGTCCGGGCACACGTCAGTCGCCGCAGCGACTTTCTCGGCGGCGTCGATCGCGGCGAGCACAGCTTGGACTTTCGGCCAACCCGACAGGCGCAGAAGGGTTTCCCCACCCGGTCGGACACTGGGGATCGTGGTCGACGGCTCTCCCGCTTCGACCGTACGGGCAATATCGATCCTGCTGAGCACGGTCCCATGGTCGTTCGCCGCCCAGCGCACGAAGGCGAAGACCTGCCTTGGCGCGAATTCGATAATGCGCCGGCGGCGGTCGACGATGCGGTCTCGCACCGGATTGCCGAACCGGAGCCAGCGCTCGATGTAACCGGGAATGTGGGTCAATTCGACCTCGGTGATATTGGTCATAGCAATGGCCCGCCGCCTTCGCCGAACTCACGCTCAAGCAGGGTCCGGAGCATGTCCGCAACCGTCAGCCCGCGGCTGAACGCGGCAACCTTGATCCGCCCGCGCAGCGTCGTCGTGATATCGATGGTCAGCCGGGCATCGTACGGATCGGGCTTCACGGATAGCCCATCCGACGCGCTGGCTTTAACCCAAGCATCCGGAGTGCCGGGTCGCGCTGCAAAGCGAGCGGACTGCCGCGGAGCGCTCATCGGCTCAGTCCGTCGATCTCGGTTGCCAGGGCGGCGATCTCGGCGGCAGCGAGGCCGCCGGGATCGAGCTCTTGCGCCAACTGCCCCGTGCATGCGGCTTCCGCAAAGATTACTCGCTGGCCGACCCGTGCTATCAGAACCGGCGGTTCCTGGTCGGCCATAGCCTCGGCGGTCTGGCGTGCGATTACAGTACGTGTGGCGCAGCGGTTGAGCACCATGCGCGCGACGAGGTCCGGGCGGAACACGCGCGCCTCGTCGAGCAGCCGCAGCATCTCGGCCGACGCCCAGCCGTCGAGCGGCGACGGCGTTGCCGGCACGAGCACTATATCGGCGGCGAGAAGCGCAGAGCGCGCGACGCCGGCAATGCGCGGCGCACCGTCGACGATGACGTGATCGACATCGGCGGCGATTGCCGGAAGCTCGCGATGCAGCGTCTCGCGCGGCAGCCCCAGAACTCCGAACAAGCGCGGATGGCCGAGCGAGGCGCGCTGCTCTGACCAGTCGAGCGCCGACCCCTGCGGATCGGCATCGACGACGAGAACGCGCCTTCCCTTTCTGGCCCAACGACCGGCGAGGTGAAGCGCTAACGTGGTCTTGCCGACACCGCCCTTCTGATTGAGCAAGGCGACGATCATCGCGCCGTTCGGCGGTTCGAGGCGACCGTCGGAGAACCATCCCCAGATCGGCCGCGCTCTACAACCAAGTTAGATTCTTGGTTAGACTCTAAGTTACGAAGCGGAATTGCCGCATAATATCCAAGGCTTAAGCCGGATTTTCGTTCCCGATAGCACGAGCGGGGTGTTCCCGATAGCACGAGCCCCGGTGTTCCCGATAGCACGAGCGGTTCCACAGCCTGTCCACAGGCGGGCGCGAAAGTCAGCAGTGTCCGTTTGCGCTCGATGACAAGTCCTAGACGATAGCCGGGCAGTGCCTGGCGGCGGACGAGGTCCCGCAGTTCGAACGCGAAGCGGCGAAGTGGCGACAGGCTGCCCGACTTCAGGTGCAAATAGCGGAGATCGAAATGCCAGCCGCCGCGCTGGTGGCCGCCATGCTTGCGGACGACGCGGTATAGCCAGCGCTCCAACCCGCCGAGCAGATTAAAGTAAGCCGGGTCGATCGTCAGTACGAGCGCGTCGTCGACCACCGCTGAATAGAACCAGTCGGGAAGGATCAACTCGACACCGGTGACGCGGCCTTGGCCGTCTGCGCGCTCCTTCCACTCGTTGATCCAAGAAAAGCGGTGCATCCGCCGCGCGGTTGGCTGACGGATTGAGGTCGCGATGGTTGTAGCCTGGAGGCGGTCAAGCGCGGCCTTCAACCGCAGGTAATCCCGAACTGAGGTGCCGCGCCCGATGAAAGTCAGGATCTCGTACGGCGTCGCCGCCATGAGGCGCGAAGTGGGGAAGCCGGCGTCGCGGGCGTCGACGATCTGGCTTGCCGCCCAGATCAGTATATCGGCGTCCCAGATTGTCGCCATGCCGTAGGCATTGTCGGCGTCGACACGAACGCTGATGTCACCGGCGCGAAAATCGATCGGCTTCGTTCGCCGCGACTTGGCCAGGCTGAAGAACGGATAGGCCATCAGATCCTGCGCATCCCGTGGGGCGATGTTGCGCGCGGTCGGGCGGAAGAGTTCGAGCTGGTCGCGCTCTGAAGATCGCTTGCGGTGCGGCACGGCGCGGCAGGCTCAGCGATTGCTAGTGGCGTATGCCGGCGCGATCGCGGCGTGACGCTTCGCGGGAAGAACGGTGTCTATGCCGGGATCGCTGGTCGAGGATTTGACGCCCCGATCGACCCAAGCCTGAAGGTCATCGACCCGGTAGATGACGCGGCCGCCGACCTTCGAATAGCGCGGACCGGTACCGTAGCATCGATGCTTCTCTAGCGTCCGATGCGACAGGCTTAGGAAGCGCGCAGCTTCTGGGGTTCGCAGATAGCGGGACGGAAGTCCGGCGACGTTGGCGGACATGGGACGGCTCCTCAAACGTCATGGCGCGCTGCGGAAAGGCGGCGGGTCGTGACGAGCACCATGGCGAAGGGCTCGAGAAAGGAGGGAGTCCGAAGATTGCGTTGTCGGAAACGGCACCCCTTCGCGGAAGGTGATCACGGAGGAAACCGGCCCGACCGCTTTGCGGCGGCGAGATGAGGTAAGCGACCGCACGTTCACTATGTGCGGTCGGCAACTATTGCCCGACTCTGGTCGTTCAGTGAGTTACTTCCGGTGCCGAAACGGGTCGATCGTTGATCGCGACTTCTCAGCCCACCTCGCCTGTCGGGCTCACCTTGCGCACCTTGCGGGGGCTAGCAACAAGGTCGTTCGAAAGAATGGGCTGAGTGTTCACTCTCTTCTCTCCAATCTGCCGTTAGGGCGATGGCACCGCGCCATCGGCCTTGCCTCGTGGCGAACAGCCGCGAGAGAGGGAGAAATGGCAATCCGACCAAGTGTTGGTGAAGGCGCAGCGCAGTGAGCCAAGCCTGGTTGATTGTAGTTGCTGGGGGAGAAGGGGCGGAGCGCTCCTAACCCCGACTAGGCAAAGGATCCGCCGGTCGCGCCGGCACGGTTGCCTATGTCCCTTGAAAGCTCGCTGTCGATGAGTAGTCCCGGCCCAGCGTAAAGGCGGCACAGCTGAAAGCTAATTGGCAGACGGCGGCACCAGCGCAATCAGGAGCTGGAGATGTCCGTCGCGATTGCCTCGAAGCGAAGCGCCCGCTCGACAAGATCGTTCATGTGGCCCGCAGCAAGTGTCGTCAGCGGATGCGCCGTCGCACCGGGGCGTGGCGATATGTAGGCGGCCATGTCTCGTGCGATTTGACGCTGATGGGGCGATGCCGTTGCAAGAAGTGCGACTACAAGATTTTCAAGCGCGATTATCCTGACGTGCAGCGCCACCATCTCGGCTTCGCCCATTTTGGGAAGTGGCCCCTTTCCGGCGAGCAAATGAACCGCCTCCAAAGGCCCGTTCGGGCCGGCTCCGCCTTCATTTTCCCAGCTTGCTAGAGCGCGTTGCCGTCGTTGCGCGTCGGAAAGCAGTTCAGGAACGGCGTCAGACATAGCGGACTCTTTCAATGGATCGGCTGAAGCGTATTGATGCCGGCGCTTTCGTTGGTCTGCGGCGTTGGTTGGGCGGCGCCTCTGTCGCGATACGATGGCAGATCTGGTGCACCCTCCGGGACCGGCGTGGCCTCGAGCCTAGCGATCATCTTCTTCATTTCGGCGATCTCCCGAACCTGTGCATTGATGATGCCGTCTGCGAGCTTGCGGACCGCTGGATCCTTGATGTGCGCGCGCTCGCTGGTCATAATCGCGATCGAGTGATGCGGGATCATCGCCTTCATGTAGGAAACGTCATCGACCGTTTGCTGACTGCGCACCAGCCAGAGTGCGCCGGCGAACACGATGGCACTGCCCGCAACGATCGCCAGATTAACGCGGCTGCTCGAATACATCGACCACATGAAACCGAGCATGATGATCGCCATCACTGCGCCCATGTAGATAGCCATCCAGGTTCGCGTCTGGCTGTAGAAGACGTGACTCAACGCATAGGTGTTCAGGTACATAAGGCCGAACATTACGACGGTCGACGTCGCGATCATCGCTGCGAAGCGGCCGTACCCCATCTTCATTTTTTCACCCTGTTGCATTGTCAGCCTCCCTTCGTCGTAATTTTGCGGCTCGGCTAGAGATGCGCTGGCAGCATTAATGCATGTGGCCGTCGTGATCTTCGCTGCCCTTGCCCATCATCTTATCGTGGTCGGCAGGGGCGCTCGCGACGAGCGTGCGGTACTGTGCCGATGACATGCTTGGCATTTCGCGGACGAACGCAACCATATCCCACATCAGCTGATCGGGATGCGTCTTTCCCCAAGCAGGCATCGCGCTCATCTTGACGCCGTGCTTGATGATCCAGAACTGCTCGGCCGCTGTCATGTTCTGCGGTCGCGCAAGTTCGGGCGCCCGGGGGTAGAGGCCCTGGCTTAGCTCACTGCGCTCGACGCCCGGCCCAAGATGGCAACCCGAGCACATCTCCGCGTACAAGCCTGCCCCAATCGCTATCCGTTTTGGCGACGACAGGTCGGCAGGGGGACTGATGTCGCGCGCGCGAACCGCGATCGAGCGTTCGCGCACACTGTCGAGAAGCTGGAAACCCGCTGCCGTGTGTGGTTCATCAGCGGCGACGTTATATGCACCCGAGAAAATGACTGCCGCGGCCACGCTTAAAGAGATTGCGATGGTGACCATAAGAAATGTCATGCTGGGAAGGTGGCGTCGGAGAGTGTCTTTGTTCATCGTGAAGTCCCGTCCCTCGCTGCGGTCAGAACCAGAAATGGATCCCGGCGACGAAGCTCGTCGTCGTCGAGCTCTGTCCGTCGGCGCGCGCAAAGTCAGCGCTGCGTCCGGTCTTCGCTTCATAGGAGACGCCGATATAAGGGGCGAACTCGCGGGCAATCTCGTAGCGCAGCCTTAGCCCGAGCTCGGCGTTGACGAGGCCCGCGCCGTAACGATTTTCCGGAACGTCTTGCGCCGCGAAATTAAGCTCGGCGCGGGGTTGCAGGATCAGTCGCTGCGTGATGCGTTGGTCGTAATAGCCTTCGAGCCTACCGAGCAAATCCCCCTTTTCCGAGAGAAATGCGGCGCCGCTTAACTGGAACATGTAGGGCGCAAGCCCTTCGAATCCGGCGGTGGCATAGGTACGCGTCGGTGATGGCTGGAAGTCGTGGCGAACGCCGGCCTGAAGGTTGAAATAGGGTCCCACCGCCCGGCTGAAGAGCGCCTGGACTTCTGCACTATCGACGCCCTCGCGAAATGCGCCCGAGCCTTCGGATTTAAGCGTGACGCGATTGATGTCGCCACCGAACCACGCCTCGCCGTCCCAACGGTATCCATCCTTGCCGTGGCGGATCTGGAGTTCCGCGAGATTGAACATCACCTGATAAAATTTCTGGCCGCCTTGCTCATGCATCATCCCGTCACGGGCATCGGTCATTACCGTGCTGGGGAAGAACCGATCGGCATAGTGATCGCTCGGGAGCGGCGGCGGCGGTGCAGTGCCGGCGGAAAGCGCCGTCCCGGACATCTGCATGTCGGGCATCGCGCCCATCTGCTTCTGATCTGTTTCGCCCTGCATCTGCATTCCGGGCATTACCTGGTCAGACTGCGGCGACGGTGTCGCGCCCGTTTCGCTGGCCATTCCTCGCATTTGCACCGAGGGGGCAGCAGCCGGAGTCGGCTTCGTCTGGCCCATCGAGTTTGCGCCCTGAGGCGGTTGCACGAGTGTCGGCTTGCGAGAGCCGGCTTTCTTGGGCGTGGCCGTTTTAGCCATCGGCATGTTCATGCCCGGCATTTGCATCCCGTCCATCGAATGGTCCTGCGCCATCGCGGCCGACGACAGACCGAGCATTGTCGCAGCGACCGTCACAACCAGCAGCGACTTCATGCTGCGTCCCCCTTGGGACGCACGCTAACAGTGCGCATCATGCCGGCATGCATGTGGTAAAGCAGATGGCAGTGGAAGGCCCAGTCGCCGACCGCATCGGCGGTAAGATCCCAGCTTACTTTGCCACCCGGCTGGACGATTACCGTGTGCTTGCGCGGCGCATGGTCGCCGTGACCGGTCACCAATTCGAAAAAGTGACCATGAAGGTGGATGGGGTGCGCCATCATCGTGTCGTTGATCAAGGTCACCCGCACGCGCTCGCCTTGGGTAAAGGCGAACGGCTCCATCGTATCCGACATCTTGACCCCGTCGAACGACCACATGAAGCGCTCCATGTTGCCGGTCAGATGGATGTCGAGGCTGCGCGACGGCGCGCGCACGTCGGGATTGCGGGTTGTCGCCATCAGGTCGCGATAGGTCAGCACGCGGTGCCCGACGTTCTCCAGGCCCTGTCCGGGATAGTCAGTTCGGTCCATCGGCATGGCGGCGATTGTCGATACGCCCGCAGATTTCTTCACGTCGGGTGCCTTGGAGAAGTCGCGCATCGACATCGACCCCATGTCCATCTGGCCTGGCATGCCACCCATCGCGGCATGATCCATCCCGCTTGCACCGCCCTGCATTCCAGTCATCTTGCTGTGATCCATGCCGGCCATCGCGCCACGATCCGTCGGCATTGATACCGCGGCAGACGCCGTAGCAAGCGCGGCCGACACGTTCTGCTCGGCGCTGGGATCGAGCCCGCGCTTCGCCATCGTGTCGGCACCCGACATCTTCATGCCGCCCATGCCTGGCATATCCATGCCCATGTCTTTCATCGTCGCCAGCGGGCGCTTGCGAAGCTCGGGAACAGGCGCCACCATGCCAACGCGCGGGGCGAGGGTGGCCCGCGCCATCCCGGACCGGTCGACGCTTTCGCCGACCAGCGTATAAGCGCGGTCGTCGGTCGGCGTGACGATGGCGTCATAGGTTTCCGCAACGCCGATCTGGAACTCGTCGACTTCGACCGGCCTGACGTCGTTACCGTCGGCCTGAACGATCGTCAGCGGAAGTCCGGGAATGCGAACGTTGAATGTCGTCATTGAGGACGCGTTGATGATGCGCAGCCGCACGCGCTCGCCCGGTTTGAACAGCGCGGTCCAGTTGTCGCGCGGTCCGTGACCATTTACCAGATAGGTATAGGTAGCCCCAGTGCCATCGGCGATGTCGGCCGGGTCCATTCGCATCCCGCCCCAGCGGACACGTTCGTCGAGCGGCTGATCGTCTCCGGCGAGAACACCTGAAAGCGTCTGCTTCTGGCGGTTATAATAGCCCGACATCACCTTCATGTGACGGAAAATGACGTCGGGGCTCTCTTGGCTGTGGTCGGAGAGCACGATGACGTGCTCTCGATCGAACTGGACCGGATCGGCGCCTGCCGGATCGATCACGATCGGACCGTAATGGCCAAGCTGCTCCTGAAGCCCTGAATGGCTGTGATACCAATAGGTGCCCGCCTGCCGGATCGGGAATTCGTACACGAACCGGGAGCGCGGCTTGATGCCGGGAAAGGAGATCCCGGGCACACCGTCGAACTGCATCGGAACGAGCAGACCGTGCCAGTGAATCGAGCTGTCCTCGTCGAGGTCGTTGTTGACGATCAAGCGAACATTCTGGCCCTCACGAAGCCGGATCAACGGCCCCGGCACCGTGCCGTTCAAGCCGATCGCGTGGCTTTCATGGCCATCGATCATCATCGTCTGGCGGGCGATGGTGAGCGCGATGTCCTGACCGGACACGGTTGGTAGCGGCGCGGCAATGCCACGCGATACCGTCTGTGCCCAAGCGGGCATCCAGGACACGAGCGCGAGTCCACCGCCGGCGACGGCAGCACCGCGCAACAGCTGGCGACGGTCGAGAATACGGGTCATGGGACTCCTGGATCGCTGCTGGACGCATTGGTCCGTTCAACTGTGATACGCGGCCCCGTATATCTGCCCTCAACAGCTACTCTGTTTCTCCACGAGTTTGGCGCGGGCGCGGGCGAGCCGGGTTTCGACAGCCTTCTCGCTGATCGACAGGATCGCCGCCGTTTCGGCTTGGCTGAACCCCTCGATCGTTCGCAAGATCAGTGGTTCCTTCAAATTGACGGGTAACTCGGCAATGGCGCGCGACACCCGCTCCAGGGCCTGCCGATCGGCGGCAGCGTCATCGATGCACGGCGTCTCATCGGCGATGTTCTCGGCTTGAGCGCCAATCGGAACGGCAAACGACAACAAGCGGCGCACCGCGCGCTTCCGCCCCCAATCACGGCATTTATTGAGCGCGATGGCCGAAAGCCATGTCCGCATGGGACGAGCTTGATCGTAACGACGTAGCGCCTGATACGCCGCGATGAACGTGTCCTGGGACAAATCCAGCGCTTCGTCCGGGTCGCCGATATGGTTTCGTATCAGCCGGAACACAGCAGAGCCGTGGCGGCGCATGATTTCGGCGTAGGCGGTTTGCCTGCCAGCGAGGCTAAGCGCGGCAAGCTCTCCATCGGAAAGTGCCGTTAAATCGAGGCTCACCGTGCATCGTCGGTGAGCACCTTCACCACCGCCCGGTCGAACTGCGATGTCTGGTCGGGCCGCAACAGCTGCCGCATGGCAAAGATGTGCGCCAGCGTCGCCTTCTGCAGCTCGCCCATCGCCCCATGGCTCTGATCGACCGCGGCCGCGACGCGCGGACCGTTGCCGTGCTCTGCCTCGATCGCCTCGGCGAGCCGCGCGTTATCGGCGCGTAATTCAAGCTCGAGCGCACGCCGTTGCACTGCGTACCGCTGTTCGAGGACCATCAGGCGAGCCTGCTGACCACTGTCGAGGGCAAGCTTCTCGTGCAGCACATCGTGCAGTTCCTGGCTCGGCTGCCTCGGAGCGGGCAACAGCGCGCGCCCGATGAACACGCCGCCGATCGCCGCAATGAAGGCCAGGACGATGCACAAGGCTAGCTTCGGGGTCGAGGTCATGGCGTGCCTGCAAGCAAGGTCGAGGGTGCGAGGGGGAAAATGCCGCCAAGCGGCATGAGACTGGCACTGGCATCCGCGCTCGCTGCTGCGGGAATGCCGGTACTCGCCATGCCCATCGCCAGCGCTGTAACCATAATGGCACCCAGGCCGAGCCCGGCAGACCGCGTGGTCGGCTGTTTCCCGATCCGTGCGAACACCCGCGCCTCCAGTCCATCTAACCCGGCCGGGATGGGAGCAGCTGCGAGTCTCGCCAGCACTTTGTCGATATCGTCCATGCTATTCACTCCCGCCCTCTAACATCGCTTACGCGGTGCTTGCTATTTGCCCTCATCCCCAGTCGCACGAGCACGCTGACCCTGATCGACAGGGGCTTGCCGTGATGTCCAGCCTGGCTCAGCTTTATAAGGGCAAACCTTCCCGGTCGCGTATTAGTCACAGGGGCAGGCTCCCTAGCCGCGCATGATCGACATTTGACCATGGCACGGTGTCAGACCCTAGATGCCTTGGGTAAGGAGATACTGGGTGTTCATACCGCTTCTCTTCCCCTCGTCGGTCGAACGACAGCTGCGTCAGCCCGCCGTGAAAGAACTGCCATGACCGACAACTCCATGCTTCAATCGACAATCCGCAACGATCATGACGCACGGTCGACGGCATCGGAGAAAGATCCGGTTTGCGGGATGATTGTCGATCCGGCGACAACCAAATTAAGCGCCGAACATGCAGGGATGCAATATCATTTCTGCTCGGCCGGCTGCCAGACCAAGTTTGTCGCCAGCCCGGACCATTACCTGACGCCGAAACCCTTGACCGACGCGCCAGCGGAAACCGGCGCAATCTACACCTGCCCCATGCACCCGCAAATCCGACAGGTCGGGCCGGGCGCATGTCCGATCTGCGGCATGGCACTTGAGCCCGTCGAGATCACCGCCGACGCCCCGCCAAACGTCGAGCTCGCCGACATGACGCGGCGCTTCTGGATCGGGTTGGTATTCGCGCTACCGCTGTTCATTATCGAGATGGGCGGCCATGTCTTCGGACTGCGCCTACCGATCTCGAATACGGTCAACGCGTGGTTGCAACTTGCGCTGGCAACCCCGGTCGTCGCGTGGGCCGGTGCGCCGTTCTTCGTGCGAGGCTGGCGCTCGCTTGTCACCCGCAAGCTCAACATGTTCACGCTCATTGCGATCGGTACTGGCGCGGCCTATCTCTACAGTCTGGTCGGGGTTGCGGCACCGCAGCTGTTTCCCCCAGCATTCCGCGATGCCCACGGCATGATCGGGCTCTATTTCGAGGCAGCCGCCGTCGTCACGGTCCTGGTCCTGCTCGGGCAGGTTCTCGAACTGCGCGCCCGCGATCAAACCGGTGGCGCGATCCGCGCGCTGCTCGATCTCGCTCCGAAGACCGCTTTGCGCCTCCGCGACGGCGGTGCCGACGAGGAGGTTCCCCTGGACCAGGTGGCAAAGGGTGACGCCTTACGCGTCCGTCCCGGCGACAAGGTGCCGGTCGATGGCGTCATCGTCTCGGGCAGCAGCGCGGTCGACGAGGCGATGGTCACGGGCGAGTCGATCCCGGCGACCAAGGCTGCCGGCGACAAGGTCATCGGTGGCACGCTCAACCAGACCGGCAGCTTCGTCATGCGCGCCGATGCTGTCGGCCGCGATACGATGCTGGCGCGCATCGTTGCGCTGGTTGCCGATGCCCAGCGCAGCCGCGCGCCGATTCAGAACCTTGCGGATGCGGTGGCGGGCTGGTTCGTGCCTGCGGTGCTGCTTGCGTCGGTGCTGGCGTTTGCCGCGTGGGTGGCGTTCGGCCCCGCCCCCACGGTCGCCAATGGCTTTGTCGCCGCGGTCGCGGTGCTGATCATCGCCTGCCCCTGTGCGCTCGGTCTAGCAACGCCGATGTCGATCATGGTCGCAGTCGGGCGCGGCGCCGGCATCGGCGTGCTGATCCGCTCGGCGGAGGCGCTGCAGAAGCTCGAGACCATCGACACGCTGGTCGTCGACAAGACCGGCACGTTGACCGAGGGCAAACCCAAGGTCGAGGCCATCGTCACCTTCAACGGCGTCCGCGAGGACGACGCGCTGCGGCTCGAGGCGGCGCTCGAGCAGGGCAGCGCGCATCCGCTGGCAGCAGCGATCGTCGCCGCCGCGCACGAACGCAAGTTGACGCTGCCAGCTGCGGACGCGTTCGCTTCTACGATCGGCAAGGGCGTCAGTGGCCGCATCGAGAGCCGTTCCGTCATCGCCGGCACCAAAGCATGGTTGACCGAAAACGGCATCGATACCGGCGAAGCGGCCGCCACCGCGGATTCCTGGCGTGCAGAGGGCCGAACCGCCGTCTTTCTCGGCATCGACGGTAAGCTGGCAGCAGTTCTTGGAATTGCCGACCCGATCAAGCCGACAACGGCCGACGCGGTCGCGCAGCTTAAGGCGCTCGGCCTGCGCGTCGTCATGCTGACCGGTGACAACCGGGCAACGGCCGAAGCGATAGCGAAAAGGGTCGGCATCACCGAGATCGAGGCCGAAGTGTCGCCCGAGATGAAGAGCGCCGTCATCCAGCGGCTCAAGGCAGAGGGCCGCAAGGTCGCGATGGCAGGTGACGGCGTCAACGACGCGCCCGCGCTCGCCGCCGCCGATGTTGGCATCGCCATGGGAGCCGGCGCCGATGTTGCGATCGAGGCGGCAGGCGTGACGCTTATCAAGGGCGACCTGACCGGCATCGTCCGCGCCCGCAAGCTGAGCCATGCGGCGATGGCCAACATCCGCCAGAACCTGTGGCTGGCGTTCGTCTACAATGCCGCGGGCATTCCGATCGCGGCGGGCGTCCTCTATCCGGTGTTCGGCATCCTGCTCAGCCCCGTCATCGCTGCCGGCGCGATGGCACTGTCGTCGGTCTCGGTCATCGTCAACGCCCTGCGGCTGCGCACGGTGACGCTCTAGGATGACCACAGAGACTGCCAAGCCTGAGCTTATCCGCGGTCGATGGCGCAGCATCAAGCTCCTGGCGGCGATGCTCGCATTGGTGGTTGGAGCGCAACTGCTCCTGTTGGCGCGTAGCCGTCTCATGCCACCCGGATTGCCCGATCCGGTACTTCTGACGTCACCCGAGCAATTAGCGGATCCGGTAGCGCCGTCACGCGCGCCGCCCCGCTACGATCTGACGATCTACGTGTTCTCGGACTACCAATGTCCGTCATGCCGCCTGCTGCATAAGGACCTTGAGAAGGCAGTTTCGGATGATGGCAGGGTGCGCCTTGTCTACAAGGACTGGGTAATCTTTGGGGATCGCTCGCGCCGCGCCGCCCGCCTTGCCATCGCCGCTCAATGGCAAGGTCGTCACGCGGCCATGAATGATGTGTTGATGCGCGGCACGACAGGGTTCGATGATACGTCCTTGGCCGCGCAAGCCGCGCGGTCAGGCACCGACTGGCAACGCTTGCTGGTCGATCTCGACGCCCATCGTGGCGACATCGACGCCAGCCTGGAACGAACCGATCGCGAGGCACGACTGCTCAATATCGGCGGAACGCCTGCACTTGTTATGGGCAACCGGCTATTTGTCGGGAGGCTCGGTGCAGATCAGATTAAACAGGCGATCGCATCGGCGCGACGCGGACAGATCGTACCGGCGGACAACGGTCCAGCGTCCGACATCAATCGCACAGGAGGCTGACATCGATCCAACGACCACTGACGGGCCCGATAACCGGGCGGAGCGCCTCAACCGCGGCTGCTTTTGCATTACACTCGATCAGCCTGATCTGGCAGCCGCACTTGATCACGAGGTTGGCGAGGCCGGCTTCGCTGCTGATCTCGCGGCCACCCATCCAAATTTGTTTTCCAATGTCCCAATTTTCGTTCCAACCGACACGCTCGACCAAATTGTACATGTGATCACCGCGATCGAGACGGTGTCGCGCTTGGCAGGCTACCAAGCCGCCGCGCTCGCCTATGGTCCGGCAATCGCCGTCAGGGATTTCGGACCGCTCGGTGTCTTCATGGGATATGATTTCCACATTACCCCGAAAGGCCCGCAACTGATCGAGGTCAATTCGAATGCTGGCGGCGCTTTTCTAAACGCGCTTTTGGCACGGGCGCAGCGAGCGTGCTGTGCTGGCGGCAGGGTCCCGTTTGCCAGCACAACAGAGGATAGCTTCGCCCACGCGGTAAAGAAGATGTTCGTTGCCGAATGGCAGTTGCAAGGCCGGATCGGTGAGCCTGTGCGTATCGCTATCGTCGATGATGACCCGATTGGACAGTTTCTCTATCCCGAATTCCGCTTGGCTGAGGCCCTGCTCGACGCCTCAGGTTTCGAAACGATAATCGCTGATGCGGCAACCCTCGAATTCGATGGTGAAACGCTCGCGCTTGACGGTCAAAAGATCTACCTTGTCTACAATCGTCTGGTCGATTTTGGCTTGGAGGAGACGCGTCATTCGGCATTGCGGGCGGCCTATGAGAAAGGGCGGGTCGTCCTCACACCGAACCCGCACGTGCACGCCTTGCTGGCCGACAAGCGCAATCTTGCCCTGATGTCGAACGGTGCCCAGCTCGAAGACTGGGGACTGGCTTCTGATCTGATCGCAGTGCTTCGCGAATGCGTTCCAAAGACGAGTATTGTTTCGGAGAATAATGCTGACGCACTCTGGCACGACCGTCGTAATCTGTTCTTCAAGCCGGCGAAGGGCTATGGCAGCAAGGCCACCTACCGCGGGGAAAAGCTCACCACCAAAGTCTGGGGTGAGATTACCCGTGGCGACTATGTCGCTCAGACTTTTGCGCGCCCCGGCATTCGCACTACCAGCGACGGCGAAACGCATCCGTCACTAAAGGTCGATATCCGAATATTCACTTATGGGGCTCTACCTATCTTAGCAGCCGCCAGGCTCTACCAAGGTCAAACAACCAACATGCGAACTCCCGGCGGCGGGTTCGCACCAGTGCTGGAGATTGATCGAGTTTGATCCGCCAAGTGCAGCACGTTTCAGTGGATTCTCGCTCCCGCGCCCAGAGGGTCACCGCCTCCCGCCGGTTGACTCCATTCTTGGCGTAGAGGCGGGCACATGGTTGCAGAATCAGGGAAACGGCGAGTCAGCTGTAAATGTCTGATTTTGAGATCTTTCCGAATACTCAACTGCCCAACAGATGGCAGTTTTTCTGAATTATCACTCGAAAGTCGCTAAGCCGCTGACGACCCCAATCCGTTGTCCCAGGAGCTGGAGGTAGCCGCCGCGTGACAGGGCAAGCGCATCGGCGACAAGCCGGTAGATCAAGCTCCGCAGCTCGCTGGACTTCCAAGCAACGCCGTCAGGAACTCTGGCAGCGCCAAAGAGGCCGATCGCGATTGCACGGCGGGTCGCCCCGTCACGTAATCCATCCAGTGCGCGAAGCCGAAGCGCAAAGCGATTGCGTGCCTGCGCCGTCATCCTGACCGGCGACGGCCCCCGTACGCCGGCAAGCCTGTTATACCAAGACTCTCTGATCAGAACCCATGCGCCCATGTCCGCAGTCCGAGCGACATGATCCGCCACGGCTGATCGGTGAGACGGTTCCAGGCGAAGCAGCAATGATCGAGGATGTCATCGTAGGATTTGAAGATGCGGTTCGACAGCCAGTTGTCGCGCATGAACTGCCAGACGTTTTCGACGGGGTTGAGTTCGGGGCACTTGGGTGGCAGCGGCAAGAGGGTGATATTGGCCGGAACGACCAGCGCCCTTGAGCCGTGCCACCCCGCCTGATCGAGGAGGAGCACGGCATGGGCGCCGCATGCCACGGCGGCGGATATCTCCGCGAGATGCAGCGTCATCCCCTCGGTGTTGCAGCGTGGCAGGACCAGACCGGCGCCTTTGCCCTCGGCCGGGCAGATCGCGCCGTAGATATACGCCGACGTGGTGCGCTGGTCCTTGGGCGCCGATGGCCGGGTCCCGCGCTTGGCCCATCGCCGCGTGATGCCGTTCTTCTGGCCGACCCGGGCCTCGTCTTGCCACCAGAGTTCTATAGGCGTGCCAACTGGGAGCGTCGCTTCGATCGCTGCCAGCTGAGCGGGGAAGTCTTTTTAAAAACGTCGATGGCATCGGCCCCTTGCGCATGATGCCGGGGCCGGGCCGTCAGCTTGCGGTAGCCCATGGCGCGCAGGTCACGGCTCAGGGTCTGCTTGCTCACCGACACGCCATAGTCGTCGAACAGCCACTGGATCAGGTCAACGATCCGCCAGCGCACCACCCCATGCGAGGCCGGGATCGGGCCTTGCTCGATGATCGCAGCCAGCGCCCGCTTATGCTCGGGACCAAGTACCGGGCGCGGACCAGGTGCCTTGCCATCCAGCAAGCCATCAGGGCCTTGGGCATTGAACCGCAAAACCCAATCCCGAACCGTCTGCAGACCAACACCACCGACCCGCGCCGCTTCGTGCCGCGCACCGCCATCGTAAATCACCGCCAGCGCCAGCAACCGCCGAACCTGGTTCGCGTGCCCGCTCAGTCGCGCCTGCCGCCGAAGACCAGCCCCGTCAAAGTCGTCCCGAAGCCCAACCGCTGATGCCACCGCAAACCTCCCACAGCATGCGATGTTGAATCAGATCACGACCTGCTTGGGAATCCCCCGCGTTGAGTCAGAGACCAAGGGATCTGGTATTACTCGCAAACGTGGTCGCGATCAGTCTTCGCGCTGAGTTTTCGTCGAGTGGAAGCAACGCGACGAGTGGCTGCTCGCCTCGAGCGTCGCCCGTAACCCATAGCTGGGTTCGGTCATCCCAAAGCAGGTGCAGTCCATCGGTGGCAAGTCGTGTGACGACAGCAAAACGCTGCAGATCAGCGACTGTCGGCCCGCCGCTGAAGTTCGCGGGCGACGAAGCGAACGACACCACATCGGCTGCGACCTCCGGCCGCCAGAAGGCATTGGCAGATCGCCAGCCGAGCGAAGGGTCTGCCGCGAAATCGCAACCCCCAAGGCTCGACGCGTTCGTCCTTATCGGACGAAGCGCTATCGCTGCCATCGCCGAACTCGGCGACATAATCTGGATTGCGCCGCAGAAATTCCCAAGCAAGACCGCGCCTGCCGCTGGCTGCGACATCTTCATACCCGCGTCCGGACCGCCAGTCAGGCGACGGCATGCGACCTGCTCCGCGTTGGCCGCGAGCCCTGCTTCGACTCCCGGGAGTAGTAAACTACCAAATTTGCTGCAGGTTGCCGCTGCGACATTCTTGCAGCATCTGCGCAGCAACGTTTTACGTGGAACTAATCTTTTCTGCCCGTAAGCAGATGCTTATACCCTTCGCGCGTCATCCAACGCGCGCGTTCGAGATGCGCTGAGTACACTCGGTGCGCACGATCCGCAGCGGCAATGCAATCCAGGCCGAGCACAAGCGTTGCCGCCTCACGCCAGTCCGCTTTCTCGGCGTCAGCATCCAATAGACGGAGATAACAGCCGGCATGTGCCATATCGTAGTCGGTGACGACTGCGTCAGCCGGCGGCTCGTCAAGAAGGGGATAGTCCATCGCCTGCCCTCGCGCGCTGGATCGATGGCTTGATCGTTAACCTCGCACGCGCGGGTGTTGCAAGTGCAAAGCTTTACCGCGCGCATGGCGCGATGCCGCATCGATACATACTAGAGTTGATAACATTAAAGTGTGTGGGTCGCCATCCCGAGCGGGATGGATATCTGGCACCTGGTCGGGAGGAACGTCGCCGAACGGCGACGTGCTCGCGGCTGGTCGCAGGAGGTGTTCGCCGATCAATGCGGGTTCAGCCAGCAATATCTCAGCGGTCTCGAGAAGGGTCGGCGCAATCCGACGCTGAAGACGATGGCCGAGCTGGCGACGGCGCTCGGCATCGCCGTGGTCGACCTGTTCGCCGAGCTGCCGCTAGAAGTTGCTCAGCAACCTCCGATCAAGCGGCTTAAGCGGAAGCCGTAGCGAAGCGCCCCGCCCGTTGCCGGGCGGGGCGTCGCGCTGCCGTCAGTCGCCGTTCGGCTTGCGACCGCGGGTCCAGACGAGGCTGAAACCTTCCTCGCCCTCGGCCTCGAACAGGTTGGCGTAGATCGGTGCGAGCAGGCTGGGATCGTCGAGCTTGACCGAGAGATAGTCGCGGCCCGCCTTCGAGGTCTCGCTCCAGGCGGCACCGATTTCGGCGCGGCCGACGAAAACGCGGTGACTGGGAGCCTTGTCGTTGGTGCGGTTGTCCTCGGGGACGATGCGGACGTTGCGTGCCTGCACCTGCATCGTGACGATGTCGCCCTGATACTCGCTGCCGACCTTCTTGAAGTTGCCGATGTTCGCCATGGTGGTTCTCCTTGTGATCGAGCCCGCGACCATCGCGGCCTCGATGGCTTGTCGTCGGCCGGAGGCGAACGACGACGCACCCGGCCCGGGCTAAGCCCGCGGACACGGGCCGCAGCGCAGCGGAGGATGGCTGAGGTACGGACTTTCTTGCCTCGCGAGGAATGCCGCGCGCGGCAGGGGAAGAAAGTCCTCGCCTAGCCATTGCGGCAAGGCGGTCGAGGCGCAGCCGTCCTTCGGCCAGATCAGGCCAATCGAGAGGCCGTGATGACGCGGTCTCGCTCAGCCCAGGGAGAGACCGCCCGTGGCGGACCCGAAGTTCAAGCGTCGGCTGCGGTCAGCGTACAGAAACAGGTGCCAGCGTGCGGTCGGAACCACCCCGTCGCCGGAGACACTGCGGCAACTACCCGGCTCTGCGACCTAGCGTTCCCGTTGACCACCCGAGTCGAGGTGGACCGCCAGAGGCTTTGGCGGATCAACGGCGATGATCGGGGCCATGCTCGACGACCATGACCGCCCGATCGAAAGCCAACCTGCTTGAGGCCGTGCGGGAAGCTCAGCCCAGTCTGATTTCGCTGCCGCTGCCGACGTGATGTGACGGGTCGATGCCCCGCGCGGCGACGGGCGGGGTGCTCGCCAATCGGGCCAGTGCGACCGCGCCGGTGGCGATGCCCCCGGCGACCGAGAATGCGAATAGCCACGTGGGCGACGGCACCGACAGCTTCGCGATGCCATGGACCGCGTGATAGCCGGCGACCGCCGCCGGGCCGGCATAGGCCAGTGCGAGCAGGGTCCGGGCGATCGGCGACCGCAATTTGGCAAACGCCAGCTCGCCGAACGCGACAACCAGCGCGGCAACGACGAGAGCGACGACGAGGGCGCCGAGTATTCCCGCGCCGGTGTGATACGCAGCGATGCCGACGGTGACGCCGATCATCAGCGGCATGGCGTAGACGGCGAAGGTGAACAGCAGCCACGCGAGGAAGGCGACGGCGGCAACTGCAAAAAGTCCAAGCAACATGGCGGTTCTCCCACGACAAAAGTCGATGCGAGCGCCGCCACCAACCACCATGACGCTCATCACAACATACTCGATTCCGGGCGTGCGGAGAACCGCGAAGTCGGCGATGCGACTCCGCGACTGCGTGCATTTACGTGTTGTTAGAGGCCGTGGCCCTCACCCGTCGCTGAACCGCCAGACCCGGATGCCCTTGGCGCGGGCCTTGTCGGCGAGGTTGGCCGACACGCCCGAACCCGGGAACACGACCACCCCGATCGGCATCGCCTCGAGCATCGCGTCGTTGCGCCTGAACGGCGCGGCCTTGGCATGGCGGGTCCAATCGGGCTTGAACGCGATCTGCGCGACCTTGCGGTGGTCGGCCCAGCGCGAGGCGATGCGCTCGGCCCCCTTCGGTGTGCCGCCGTGCATCAGCACCATGTCGGGATGGCGCACACGGACCTTGTCGAGCGCCGCCCAGATGCGGGTATGGTCGTTGCAGTCGATGCCGCCGGTAAAGGCGATGCGCGGTCCGGGCGGCAGCAGCACCTCGGTCTCGCTGCGGCGCTTGGCGGCGATGAAGTCGCGGCTGTCGATCATCGTGGCGGTCATCGTTGCGTGGTTGACCCGGCTGCCACTGCGCGAGCGCCACGGCTGGCCGAGATGGGTTTCATAGAGGTCGGCGGCGATATCGCGGAACGCTTCGAACGCGTTGCGCCGCTCGATCAGCGACAGGCCTTGCGCGAGCAGTCGCTCGAGTTCGACCGAGCGCACCTCGGAACCGTCCTGGTCGCGCTGGCTGCGCTGCTGCGCCGCCTCGTTGTCGTCGAGCTCGCGTTGGACGCGCTCGATCTTGCGCTGGAAGACGTTGACTTGGCCCCAGAGCAGATCGTCGAGGTCGGGTTCGAGGCGGGTTTCGGCCAGCGTTGAGACGAGCGCGTCGAAGATGTCTGCGACGGCACCGCCGGCGCGGCGGGGTTCGGGCAATGGCCGCGGGTCGGGCTCGTCTTGGAACGGTCGCCAGCCGAAGGTTTGAAGTTCCTGCAGCAGCGCAGCGGAAGCGGTCTGGGGTTCGTCGCTATCGTCGGTCATGGTACATCTCCTCAACCGGCGGGTCCCGCGCCTCTCGCGGCCCTTCCGTGGTCGTGCCGCGGCCGGGAGTGGAGACGGGTTGCACCGGCACGGCCGGAGCGGAGCGGAGGACGGCGGCGGGCGGCTTGTTTGCTTCCGCGAGGAGGGCGGGCACCGCCCGGGGAAAGAAGTCGTCCGCCGCCGTTGCGGTCCGGCTCAGGGCGGCGCTTGCCGCCCGGCGCTTCCGGCAAGAACACGACCCTCTCGAAGGGCTGCCAGCGCGCGTGTCGGCTCCGGTGTGGAGATGTTGCTGCCGCCGATCCTTCGGTCAGCCAGCTATCGTCCGCTCGTTGCTACAGGACAATCAGCCGGTCGACGTCTTCCGGAGCGAGTTGGGGCCTAAGTGCTGTCCGCATCGCATCCGCCCCGAACGCGCGGATATCGTCGTTGAAATCGCCCCGCGTCGGAAGCAGCCGGATCGCCTCGATGCCCATCGCTTCAGCTCGGGCGCCCAACCGTCCCGCCGCATGGTCGCCAGCGTTGTCACGATCGGCGGCAAGATAGATGCGGCGCAGTCCAGCAGGCGGATCGAAAGCCCCGAGGTGCGCGGTCGACAATGCGGCGACCATCGGCAGCGTCGGGAACACGCTGCGGAGTGACAGCATCGTTTCGAGTCCCTCGCCGATGGCGATTATAACATCGGCGCGACCGAAGCGCACGCCGTTGCCGAGCAGCGATCCCATCGCCCTCCGCGCGCTCGCTACCGGCGCCTTTCCACCGGTCGGATTAAGCCAGGTGCGGTGGACGCCGGTGATCGCACCCTCGGCATCGGTCACGGCTGCTAGCAATGCCGGCCAAGTCTGGGAGTTATCTCCGTCGTCGTCGCGATAGTAACAGCGCGAATGGAAGCGCAGCGGCACATCGACCAGGGGAGCCGTAATACCGCGTTGCCGTATGTACGTTTCCGCGATTGTGCCTGGCAGTGGTTTGCCCATCGCCCAAAGTCGGCGGGCCGCAGCGGGCGATCCGACCGGCACGGGTTGGCGATCGGTCTTCACCTCTGGTCGAGGCATTCGCAGAAAATCGCGGGCTTCGTCGAGCGTGTCGCGCAGGCAGGTCAGGCGCCGGTTGGCGGCGATCAGGTCGAGCAGGTCGCCGTGCTCGCCGGTGTGGGCATCGGTCCACTTGCCGGCGCTCCCGGCGCCAGCAACATTGGCTGGGCCAGACAGGCGAACGTAAAGGCTGCGTCCGGGCGTTCCGGCGACATCCCCAACCAGCCAATATCGTCCGGCGCGGCGACCGTTCGGCAGATAATGTCGGCAGACGGCTTCCGCGTCGCAGGCAAGGCGTTCGGCAAGATCGGCGGCGGGGCTCGACATGGGGCGCTTCCATGAAAAGGGGCCCGCTGTTGCCAGCGGACCCCAGTTGGCGCTGAGCTATTCGGCGGCGAGGGCGTGCGCGGGGAGGTGCACGTCGTCAGTCTCGTCGTGGGCGTCGATGTCGTCGATGGCCTGTTCGCCGTCGATTGCCGCCGTTTCCTCGACGGTGTCGGTCGAGACAGTGTCGCCTGCCTCGATCGCAGCCGACTCGTCGACGACCGGCTCGCCATCTGCCTTCTCGATGAACCGGCCCGGCGTGCGCAGCGGCTCGGGCAGCCAGCCGGTGCCGTCGAGCTGCACCTCGGCTGCCGCGACCATGTCGGGCTTCTTCATCCCCGTCAGCCGGCCGGCAGCCGCGTCTCCGTTAGCCTCGCGAACCGCCTCGACGATCCGGGCCTTGGTCACCCGGCCGATGAAGTTCTCGGCCGTCGGCGTCCACGCCTGCGCCATGTCGAGATCGACCGCTGCCGCCAGCCGATCGGCATGCGCGAGCGCGCGGGGCCGCCGGTTGTAGGCCTCGTGCACCGCATTGACGCCGTGGCCGATGCAGTGCGCGAACAGACTCGCACGGTCGTCGTCGCCGAAGCCGACAAGCGCATCCCAAAGCTCGCCGGGTTCACGCGGCAGCCGCTCGGCATACTCGCGGTGCCGGGCATCGATCGTCGTCGCCGCGACCGAGTCGTTGAGACCGGGAACACCCGATCCAAACGACACGCTCTTGATATCGAGCTCGACGCAGCTGTCCTGGGCGTAGTGGTAGAACAACTTGAGGCAGAGCGCGTGGAGCGCGGCGGTGAACGCGACCTTCGGCGACCGCCCGATCGCCTCGCGCAGTGCCACGGTGCGACAAGCGGTCAGCTCGGTCAGCAACCGGTCGGGAAGCGGCTCGAGACCTTCGTCTTCCTCCGGCTCGGTCGCGCCGGTGCCGATGCCGCCGCTGCTGGCCGGATCGACGCCGTTGTGGTCACCGTCGCCATTCGGCGCGATTGCACTCTTGTCGCCGTCACCGCTGCCGGTACCGTCGTCGAGCAGCGACACAACATGCAGTTCGTCTTCGGGCCGGACATAGCCTCGCTCGACCCGCAGCTTGCCGCTACCGTCGATGCTGACGAACGCACCGGCGATGGCGAGGTCTTCGGGTCGGTAGACAGCGGAGCGGTTGTCATAGACTTCGAGCGCGGTCTCGATCTCGCCGAGCCGGGCATCGACCTCGTCGGGCAGATCTGCACCGCCGGCGTGCGCCGCTTCGATCTCGGCGTATTCGGTGACGAGAACTTCGCGTGCCACTTCATCATCGGCGGTGAGTTCATGGCGTTCGCCGACGATGCCGCGCAGGCCGTAGGTGTGGCCGTAGGCGAAGTCGGGCGCTGTATCGACCCAGCGCCAGCATTCCGCACGAACCGTCTCCGCTTCCTCGCGCAGCCGCTCGGAAACGAGCATGTCGAGGAGGCCAGGGTCTTGCAGCCAGCCGCCGTCGTCGGCCTGGAACAGGTCGCGCAGGATCGTGCCGCCTGCCTCCTCGTACGCCTCGAGCCCGACGAACACCGCGCGCTTGTCGCTGGCGCGAACCGCGCCCTCGGTGAGCATGCGGCGGATCGCATACGGCTCGCGCGAGTAGGAGCGCTGGATTGCCTCCCATACCGCATCCTGCCGCTCGTGATCGGAGCTGACGGTAAATGCCATCAGCTGTTCGAGTGTCATGTCGTCTTCGGCATAGACGTTGAGCAACGCCGGCGACACGCTGGCGAGCCGCAGCCGCTGCTTGACCACGGCAGGGGTGACGAAGAACGCGGCTGCGATCTCCTCCTCGCCCATGCCGCGCTCGCGCATCGCCAGGAACGCACGGAACTGGTCGAGTGGGTGTAGCGGAGCGCGCTGGACGTTCTCGGCGAGGCTGTCCTCCTCGGCGAGGCCGGTCTCGCGAATGACGCACGGGATCGGCGCGGTCTTGGGCAGTCGCTTCTGCTTGACGAGCAGTTCGAGCGCGCGGAACCGGCGACCGCCGGCGGGCACCTCATAGATGCCGGTCTCGACACCGTCGTCGCCGACGACGGCACGGACGGTCAGGCTCTGCAGCAGGGTGCGCCGGGCGATGTCCTCGGCGAGCTGCTCGATGCCGACGCCGGCCTTGACGTGGCGGACGTTCGACTGGGCGAGCACCAGTTTGTCGAAAGGAATGTCGCGCGAGGTGCTGAGCGCGATCTTCTGGACGGACTTGGTCACGGGGCTTCTCCATGACGGGCCGGTCGAAAGCCTCTCTCTCGACCCTCGACCCGTCACGAAACTCCAGCCCACCTCTTCCTCTAGGAAGCGGCGAGCCGGAGAACCGAGCGTCGGAGAGGCGTAGAACCGGATAACCGCAAAACCGCCGAAGCGGTTTTGCGGATCGACGCTATCGTGCGCTAGCCATCAGCTTTGCGGCGCGGGTCTCGAGCTCGAGGCGGGCGTCTTGGTGCGGACGATCACGCGCGACGGCGGTGATGCCCTGAACGAAGTCGTAAATGCTCTCGGGCGGACGGCCTTCTTCGCCGAGCACGGTGGCGATGATCGTTGTCGTCTCGGCTTTGGAGAAGCCGCGCTTGCGCAGGAAGGCCTCGCGGTCCTCGTCGGTGCGCGCGACGATCCGCTCGCGCGCCGCACGGATGCCGCTGACGAACGCGCCCGCCGAGCTGTCGGCGAAGCGTTCAAGCGCGGGTGCCGCCTGGTGGGCGAAGCGATGCGCGGCGAATTTGCTATGACGGATCGACACTTCCTCGAAGCCCTCGGCACCCAAGATGTTGCGGTTCATGCAGACGGCGCGGAGGAAGAACGACGCCATGCCGAGCGTCTTCGAGCCAACCTTCGAGTTCCAGCAATAGAAGCCCCGGAAGTAGAGGTCGGGATCGCCGTTCGGCAGCCGCCCGGCCTCGATCGGATGGGTGTCATCGACGAGGAACAGAAAGACGTCGCGGTCGCTGGCATACAGCGTCGTCGTATCCTTGGTCACCTCCACGAACGGGTTGTGTGTCATCGTCGACCAGTCGAGCGTCCCCGGTACCTTCCAGCGGGTGTCGCCAACCCCGTCGCCGGCGATGCGCATCACCGCCTCGACGAGTTCGTGATCCCAGATACGGCCATAGTCAGGTCCGGTCACCGCGCGAAGTTCGATGCGGCCATCGTCGGCTTCGAGCGTCTTTACCAGCTCGGCTCGGTGCGAGGTTAGTCCGTGCTGGAGGTTGATGCCGGCGAGCAGTGCGGGCAGCTGGCGGAGGTATCCGGCGGGTGTGCCGACGAGTCCACACAGCTGGCCGAACGACCAGTGGGTCGGGGCGACCGGCTCGGAACAGCCGGGGATGGCGAGCGCCAGGCGGCTAACGTCGTTGGTGCGCGCTTCGACGCGCAGCGCCTTGGTCTCGACCGTGCGTGCCGTGGCTCGCTCAGCGCGCGTGCGGACGGCGGCGTGTAGCGTGCTGAGCGACAGGTAACGCTCGTCGTCGGGGCGCGAGAACCATTCCGAGGAAACGCGGCCGATCCGTTGCCCTCGCGAGATATCCACCTTGAAGCCGCTCGTCACCGGCGCGGCATTGACACCTACGTCGTGCCGCACATCGTTCTTGATCATGGCAAAGCCTTTCGCGACGAGCGGCCGCGAGACTTTCTCTCGACCTCGAACCCGTCACGGAAAGCGCAGCCGCTCTCTCACTCTAATTTGAGGGGCGTCGCTCGGGCGAGGGGGGGGACGCCAATGCGCGGTCCCTCCAAACTTGAGGCCGTTCCGCGTCGTCGATTCGCTCATCGCGCACGGTTACGGATTGAGCGATGCAAGCGGCATGAACCGTGTCGGCCAGCGATTACCGTTTGAAAAACCGTTTGAGCACATGCGGCTCAAACGGTAAAAACGGCTAAGTTATTGAATTTATGGTGCGCCCGGAACGATTCGAACGTCCGACCCTCAGATTCGTAGTCTGATGCTCTATCCAGCTGAGCTACGGGCGCTTGGGGAGCGAGCCGATACGCGGTCGGTGCGAGCATGGCAAGCGGATACCGCGGGTGCTTGCCGGTTTGTGGCTTCCGCCCTAAACGCGGCTGCAATGTTCCGCTCCGCTCTGCTCTCGTTGCTGATGCTCGCTGCCTGCGCCGCGGGCCCGCGGGGCGATTGGCCCAGCCTCGCCCTGCGTCCGGGCGAAGTGCAGCCGCTGGTGGCGCGTCCGGCCGCCGCAGGGGCTGTGGGAGGCGCCAGCAGTGCTCCAGCAGCAGCAATGCCCAACGATACCGTCCGTGACGCGGCGACGCGCCAGGCGAGCCTCGAGCGCGACGTCGCAGCCTTTGAAAAGCGGCTGCGGGCGCAGCTCGCCGACACCGCCGCAGCGAACGGCAAGACGGGCACCGAAGCAGAGGCCGACGTGGAGCTTGAGCAGACGCGGCTCGACCGGCTGGGCGGCCAGGCGGGCGACTTGCGCGACCGGTTCGACGAACTCGCCGGCGATCTTGCCCGGCAGGCTGCGGCAGGAACCGACGTATCGGCCGCGCTGGCGCGAGTCGGTGTCTGGATCGACAAGGTCGAGGCGCTGAAGGCCGAGCAAGCCAAGGCCTATGCCGTGCGGGCAGGCATCAAGCGCTAGGCTGCCGTCCGGGCGTCGGAGCTCCGACCACGCCACGCCGACCACTGCACGGCGCAACCATCTTGCCCCGAGTCGCCGCCCGGTCGCTACGACCATCGCCCGTGTCCGTTACCCGCGCTGCGAGCCGGCCCGGGTCGCGAGTCTGGATGCTGTCGTTTGCCGCGGTTGTCGGCAAGCGCCTAAAGCGGGCACGTGCCCTACCTCACACGCCTGACACTCACCGACTTCCGCTCGTACGCGACCGCCGACGTGGTCGCGGTGCCTGGCTTGATCGCGGTCACCGGTGACAACGGGGCGGGCAAGACCAATCTTCTGGAGGCGATCTCGCTGCTTGCGCCCGGACGCGGCCTCCGCGGCCTGCCGCTGTCGGAGATGACGCGCAGCGGCGGTCCGGGTGGCTTCGGCATCGCGGTCGAGATCGCGGCGCCAGGGGGTAACGTCGCCATCGGCACCGGCGTCGCAGCCGCTGCGCCCGACCGACGGTTACTCCGCATCAACGGCGCGGCAGCACCGGCGGGAGCACTCGGCGAATGGCTGTCGGTGCTGTGGCTGACCCCGGTGATGGACCGGCTGTTCAGCGAGCCTGCCAGCGGACGGCGGCGCTTCCTCGACCGGCTCGTGCTGGCGCTGGTGCCCGGCCATGCCAGCCAGGCGGCGCGCTACGACGCTGCAATGCGGGCGCGGACGCGGTTACTGACGGGCGATACGACTCCCGACCCGCAATGGCTCGACGCGCTCGAACGGCAGATGGCAGAGCATGGCGAAGCGGTGACGGCGGCGCGCGTCGAGACCGTCGCAGCGCTCGACGCAGCGTTGGCGGCAGCACTCCCTGGCCCCTTTCCTGCGGCGCGCGTCAGTCTCGACGACATGTCGCCCGCCGACCTCGCGAGCGCGCTGCGCCAGTCGCGCGCTGCCGATACGGCGGCGGGCCGCGCCACGGTCGGTCCGCACCGCGCCGACCTCGCGGTGATCCATGCGGCGAAGGGCCAGCCGGCGTCACGTGGCTCGACCGGCGAGCAGAAGGCGCTGCTGATCGGCATCGTCCTGGCGCACGCTGGGCTAGTCGCGGACAAGCTCGGGCGGACTCCGCTGCTGCTGCTCGACGAAATCGCCGCGCACCTCGACCCGGGGCGGCGCGCAGCTCTGTTCGAGCGCCTGGAGGGCACCGGCGCGCAGGTCTGGATGACCGGCACCGAGGCGGCGCTGTTCGACGGCATTGCAGCGCAGCGGCTGAACGTCAGCGATGGACGGGTGAGTCGCTAGCGGCGGGGTTTACTTGGGCGTGGTCGGCTTGGGCTTGGTGCCCGCGGTGCCCTTCTCGTTGATCGCCATGCCGGCCGGCTCGGCGGACGACGAGGCGCTGCACGCGAAGCTGCCGTCAGGCTGGTCGGCGACCCCGCCCGGGCATCTGGTGGCAGCCTCGGCGCGGCTCGAGAAGTGCAGGTCCTGGACGTTGACCTTGCCGGACCCCTGCCCGCTCGAAACATCGCGAGGGCCGGCGGCGGCGGGTCCAGCGGCAGCGAGTGTGGCCAGCAGCAGGCTCAGTATGCCGATCGGTGCACGATAGCGCATGTCAGTCTCCCCAGACGAAACGCCATCGTAACATATCTGGTCGAGCGACGCGACTGGCAGACTTGTGCCCCTCAGGCGTCCAGGACGGCGCGGCGACGACGCATCGTGGCACCGACCAGTCCGAAGCCACCGACCAGCAGTGCCCAGGTTGCCGGCTCGGGGACATTGTCGGTCATGGAAACATTGTCGAGCGAGAACGACGTGATGCGCGCGTCACGGAAGTTGAATTTCAGCTGGGTCACCGCGGTTGTCGCTATGACCGTGAAGGTCAGCGGTGTGTAGGACAACGCACCGAAGTTGCCGAAGCTCTGCAACGGCACGCCGCCGAAATCGAGACTGAAACTGTTGGTCGCCGTCGCCGGGCCGATGTCGTGGGCGAGGTCGAAGCGGAGCGTGTAGGTTCGGCCCGCGACGGTCGCGAGATTCTGGAGGATGCTGCCGACCTGATTCGGCGAGAACGATGCGCCGAAGCCTCCGGTGTCCGCGGCGGCGGCATCCACCGACGTGTTCCCGAGTGTGCCGGAGCGCGTCCAGCCGGTGAAATCACCGGTCTCGAACCCGCCGTTGGCGATGAGTTCGGCCGCATTCGCCGACGACCCCGCCAGTACCAGCCCGATTGTAGCGACGATAAATTTTACTGACATGCTCGTTCACCCGGATTTGCCCCAAGTCAGTGACTACGGAAGTCGTGTGACGATTTCGTATCGGAGTCGGAATAATCGCCGCCTCGTGGAACCGGGTCGGCCGATCGCCTCGGAGACTCGCATTCCCCTCGCGTACGCGCGCGCAAATCCCTATATGTTACGGGAATGACGGCGCGGCCGCGCCCCGGAAGGAATACGCTTGAAAGACACGCCCGTAACGCCCGATCCCAGCGGCGACTCCGAACGCGCCGACTACGGCGCCGATGCGATCCAGGTGCTGCGCGGCCTCGATGCCGTGCGCAAGCGCCCGGGCATGTACATCGGCGACACCGATGATGGCTCGGGCCTGCACCACATGGTGTTCGAGGTTTCGGACAACGCCATCGACGAGGCGCTGGCCGGCTATTGCGATCGGATAGACATCCGCCTGAACGCCGACGGCAGCGTCACCGTCGCCGACAACGGCCGCGGCATTCCGACCGGCATTCACAGCGAAGAAGGCGTCAGCGCCGCCGAGCTGGTGATGACGCAGCTCCATGCGGGCGGCAAGTTCAACAATTCCGACGACAACGCCTACAAGGTTTCCGGCGGACTCCACGGCGTCGGCGTGTCGGTGGTCAACGCGCTGTCGGACTGGCTCGAACTGCGCATCTGGCGCGAGGGCTCCGAGCATTACATGAAGTTCCGCACCGGCGTTCCCGAGGCGCCGCTCGCCATCGTCGGACCGCAAGGCGACCGTCGCGGCACCGAGATCACCTTCCTGCCGGCGCCAAGCACCTTCAAGATCATCGACTTCGACTTCGCCAAGCTCGAGCACCGTTTCCGCGAACTGGCGTTCCTCAATTCGGGCGTCCGCCTGTTCCTGACCGACGCCCGCCACGCCGAGGAAAAGCTCGTCGAGCTGTACTACGAGGGCGGCATCGCAGCGTTCGTGAAGTACCTCGACCAGTCGAAGACCGCGCTTATCGCCGAGCCGGTGTCCATCCACGGCCAGCGCGACGACATTGGCATCGAGGTCGCGCTCGAATGGAACGATTCGTACTACGAGCAGGTCCTGTGCTTCACCAACAACATCCCGCAGCGTGACGGCGGCACGCACCTGGCTGCCTTCCGCGCAGCGCTGACCCGGACTCTCAACAACTACGCCGACAAGTCCGGCGTGCTGAAGAAGGAGAAGGTCACGCTGACCGGCGACGACATGCGCGAGGGCCTGACCGCGATCATCTCGGTCAAGCTGCCCGACCCCAAGTTCAGCAGCCAGACCAAGGACAAGCTGGTTTCATCCGAGGTCCGCCAGCCGCTTGAAAGCCTGATCGCCGACAAGTTGGCGGAATGGCTCGAGGAAAACCCGGCGCACGGCCGCACGATCATGTCGAAGATCATCGACGCCGCTGCCGCGCGCGAAGCCGCCAAGAAGGCGCGTGACCTGACCCGGCGCAAGGGCGGCCTCGACATCGCCTCGCTGCCCGGCAAGCTGGCCGACTGCCAGGAGCGCGACCCGGCGTTGTCGGAGCTGTTCCTGGTCGAGGGCGACTCCGCCGGCGGCTCGGCCAAGCAGGGCCGCAACCGCGCCTTCCAGGCGATCTTGCCGCTAAGGGGCAAGATCCTCAACGTCGAGCGCGCGCGCTTCGACCGGATGCTGGGCTCCAAGGAGATCGGCACGATGATCCAGGCGCTCGGTGCCGGCATCGGCCGCGACGAGTTCAAGATCGAGAAGCTGCGCTATCACAAGATCGTCATCATGACCGACGCCGATGTCGACGGCGCGCACATCCGGACGCTGCTGCTGACCTTCTTCTACCGTCAGATGCCCGAGCTGATCAAAGGCGGTTACCTCTACATCGCCCAGCCGCCGCTGTATAAAGTCACGCGCGGCCGCTCCGAGGTCTACCTCAAGGGCGAGCCGGAGCTCGACGAATATCTGGTCGACACCGGGCTCAATGGGCTCGAACTCCAGTCCGCTGACGGCCTGCGCACCGGTAACGACCTGCGTGCGCTGGTCGAGCATGCCCGGCGCATGAAGACGCTCAGCGCCCACGTGCCGCGCCGCTACGACGCGCTGCTGGTCGAGGCACTGGCGCTGACCGGCTCGCTCGATCCCGCGATCGGCGACGACCGGGCCAAGCTCGAGGCAGCCGCCGCACGGACCGCGGCGTGGCTGGAGCACGGCTCCGACATCAAGGGCTGGCTGGTCGAGCCGGCGGCGGATGGCGGCTACCACTTCAGCCGCGCCGACCGCGGTGTCACCGACCACTTTATCGTCGACCGCGCCCTGCTGGTTAGCGCCGAGGCACGCAAGCTCCACGCCCTCGCCGCCGAGGATGCGGGCTCTTACGCGAAACCATCAAAGCTCGGCAGCATCGCCATCCGCCGCCCTTCCGAACTGCTCGGCGCGGTGCTGGAGGCCGGCCGCAAGGGCCTGTCAATCGCCCGCTACAAGGGCCTCGGCGAGATGAACGCCGAGCAATTGTGGGAAACCACCCTCGACCCGACCGCCCGCTCGCTGCTCCGCGTCACGGTCGACGAGGCTGACGTCGCCGACGAGATCTTCACCAAGCTGATGGGCGACATTGTCGAACCGCGGCGGGCGTTCATCCAGGACAATGCGCTGTCGGTGGCGAATCTGGACGTTTGAGGGGTGCACCCGGTCGCGTTGCTCGTGGCGACCGGGTAGTTCAAGGCGGATCGGCGGACGGCGACGCACGCCCGTTGGCGGACTTTCATCGCGCTCCGACAGCCCCCGCAGGTCGCCTGCCATCTTCAGCAAACCTGCCTCGCTCTTTCGTCTTCATTCTTTCTAATGACCTGCTGTGCGAGCACGGTTCATGCCAGCTCGTTCCAGCCCCAGGTCCGAGCCCGATGCCGTTCGTATCGAACTGATCTCGGCGATCTACTTGGTGTTATGGCCCACGATCATCATAGCGTTCGTCTTCCTAACCGTGGCGGCGTTCTCGTATTGGGAAGCCGGTGCACAAGGCAAGACCTGGGTGGCGGCCATCGCCGTGTCTGGAACCGCCGCAACTTTCTATAAACTTCTCCTGACCCTGCGTTTCAGATATCGACCGCCTATACCCCTGACCGTCGCCCGGGCTCAGTGGTGGGAGCGCCGGCACGCTTATAGCGGCTGGGTATTTTCTGCGGCGGTCGGCAGTTTGACGGCGCTGAACTTCGGCAGCCCATCACCCATGCCGCAACTGCTCGCGACGGCCCTCTTGTTTGGACACAGCTCCGGCATCGTCGTTCGAGGATTGGCGCGGCCGCGAACCTGTACGGTGGCTCTGATTCTGGTGGTGACTCCAGTCGTCGCCGCGGCCGCAATGCGTGGCGACCTCGGGCACTACCTGCTGGCTGTGACCTGCATCCTGTTTCTACTGGGCGGGCTCGAGAGCGTCTGGAGCGGCTACAACAACTTGAGACGCCAGATCGACGAGCGTAACGACCTGGCGAGCGTTGCCAGGCACGATGCCCTGACCGGGCTCGCCAATCGCCTGGGGCTGCGGGAGGGGTTCGACCGGCTGCAGCGCACGAACGACGAGGACATCCGGCTCGCCGTCCATTGTCTCGACCTCAACCGCTTCAAACCCGTGAACGACCGTTACGGTCATCCGGCAGGCGACGAACTGCTGCGGCAGATCGCAGAGCGGATACGCGGTTCGATCGATCCCGGTGATGTCGCTGCCCGCACCGGCGGCGACGAGTTCGTCGTCGTCCAGCACCGTGTCCGAAGTCACAAGGAGGTCGAGGTGTACGCCGACGCCCTGAACCGAGCCATCTCGGCCCCATATCTTGCTAAGGGGCATGTCATCGCGGTCGGTGTCAGCATAGGCTCGGCCGTCGCCGGGTCCGCCACTATCTCATTGGCCGGCCTGATATCGGAGGCGGACAATGCCCTCCTTGTCGCAAAGCGCGAAAGCGTGCCGCAGGGTCGATGACGGCGCAGGGGGGTAGATGGGCCGCCCAACGATCGATGGCGCCCACTAGCGGACCTTGGTTAAGTGTCGCAGTGTGCTTCGACCCTCGCTCCGTCCCCGCCCCCTGCCGACGCGGAGGCGCCGGGACCCGCAGCGTCGCGGCCGGGCACAACGGGTGTGTTGGGGGGGCTCGGTCTCGCGGCGGATCGGCCGGATCAAGCAGCCTGACCCACTGCCGCGATGGAGACGAGCGCCCGGGCAATTATAGGCACGAGGATCAACGACCGGCGTCGGCCATACGTGTGCCGTTTTGGTTATTTTGTCCAACTACGCCTGCGTGCTACTCGATGCCTCCGCCCCGGCGAGCGGAGAGGAGACGAGCGATGCGCGATCCGGTCCTGCAGCGTTGGCACGACTATATCCGCAGCCACGACCACGCCGATCTGCACACGATGCTCCATCCGGACGCGATGTTTGAAAGCCCGGTCGTCCACACCCCGCAGCGTGGCCGCGAGATCGTCTTCAAATACCTCGCCAGCGCCGAGCAGGTGCTGGGGGGCCCCGGCTTCGAGTACACCGGCGAATGGGCGGCGGAACGAAGCGCGGTGCTCGAATTCGCCAGCCAGATCGAGGGCATCCAGATCAACGGCGTCGACATGATCTGGTGGGACGAGGCCGGGCTGATCACCCATTTCAAGGTGATGGTGCGGCCGTTGAAGGCAGTGAACCTGCTGCACCGGCTGATGGGGGAGATGCTGGCGAAGGCGAGCTAGCTGCCCGGCACGCCCACTGCCGCCGCGCCCTGCGTCACCTCCGCCGTACCCGCCGCATCGCCCTTGAGCGCGGTCAGAGCGTCGGCCTTCGCCTGCCCCGCCGCTGAGGTATCGCCGAGTACCATTCGCGCCCGCATCAGGCGCACCCAGCCGGCGGCGTCCTTCGGGTTGGCCTTGAGCTTGGCAGCAAGGTTGTCGACCATGCCGCGGATCATCGCCTGCTGCGCCTGCGGCGCCATCGACTTGACCGCGGCGACCTGGTCGGAGCTCGGGTTGGGGGCGGTGGTTACGGGAGCTGCGGGAGGGGGCGGCACGATCGCGGCAAGGCGCGGGGCGACGTCGATGCCAGCAGTCTTGGCGGTCGTGCCGATGACGCGGCGCAGTTCCGCCGCCCACGGGGCATCGGCGGGCGCGGTCGCGAGGAGCGCCAGCCAGTCGTCGATGGCGCCCTTGTGGTTGCCGCTCTGCTCCTTCGCCATGCCGAGGAAATAGCGGGCTCGGGCGTCGGCGGGGTCGAGCTTGTACGCCGCCTCGAACTGGCGCTTCGCCTCGGGGCCGACGACACCTTGCGCCGCTTGCACCAGAGCCTCACCGTAGGCGCTGGCGAAGCCGGGGCCGGTCGGGGCAAGCTTGACCGCCTTGCCGTAAGCGGTCGCGGCGTCGGCGAAGCGCTGGGTCTGGAAGTACGACCAGCCGAGCATGCGCCAGCCCTCCGGGTCGCCGGGGTTGGCGGCCATCTTGGCCTCGAGCTGCCCGATCATCGAGGCGATCTCGCCGGCGCCGGGCTGGGCCTGCGAACTTGAGGGCGGCGGCGGCACCGCGGCCGGACCGGATAGATCGGGGCGGCCGAGCGTCGAGTAAAGCGCCGTCGCCGAGACCGCGACCACCGCCGCCAGCACCATCGCCAGCCGGCCGAGCACCGCATTGCCGAGTGGCCGCGCCGGGCGGTCGGCGACCCGCGCCGCGCCAAGCATGCGGCGGCGCGCCTCGATCCGCAGCGCCTCGGCTTCCTTCGGGTCGACGGCATTGTTCGCCGCCTGTACGTCGATGTCCGCCAGCTGCTCGGCGAGCGCGATCGCCGCCGCGCTGCGGTTACCGCCGCGCGCCTCGTGACGCCGCACCAGCGGCACCGTCATCGCCGCCGCGACCACGCCGACGATGACCGTCAGCACCGCCCACAACCACATCAATTCACGTGCCTTTTCATGTAACCTAGTGCTCGTCCTGCTGGATGAGCTCGTCAAGGCGGGTCTGTTCGTCGGCGGTCAGCGCCACAGGTTCGAGCCCGCGCCGGCTGCGCAAATACGCGAACACGCCGAGCCCGCCCAGCCCGAGGATGGCGAACGGCCCGAGCCACAACAGCCAGGTATCGGGGCGCAACGGCGGCCGCAGCAAGACGTAGCTCCCGTAGCGGCTGACCAGATATTGCTTGGCCTGCTCGTCGGTCTTGCCGAGCCGAAGTTGCTCGCGGACGATGACGCGGAGGTCGGCGGCGAGCGGCGCGTCGCTGTCGTCGATCGACTGGTTCTGGCAGACGACGCAGCGGATTTCCTGGCTGATGCTGCGCGCGCGGGCCTCCAGAACGGGGTCGGCGAGTTGCTCGGAGGGGAGGACACCGAGTGCAGGGGTGGTGAGCAGCAGTGCCGTGACGAGGCCCGCGCGCCAGCCCCTCATGCCTCCGCCGCGAGCTTGTCGAGCATCGGCTTCAGGATGGTTTCCCACGCGGTCTGGTCGATTGGGCCGATCTGCTTGTAGCGGACGCGGCCACGCTTATCGACGACAAAGGTCTCCGGCACGCCGGTAACCCCAAGGTCGATGCCGGTACGCGCGGTCGGGTCGCTGCCGATCTTGTGGTAGGGATTGCCGAGCCGGCCGAGCCAGTCCTGCGCCTCCGCGGGCGTGTCCTTCCAGTCGATGCCATAGACCTGGACGCCGGACGCTGCGATGCTGGTCAGCATCGGATGCTCCTGCGGGCAGGCCGCGCACCACGACGCGAAGACGTTGAGCAGGCGCGGCTGGCCCTTTAGCTCTGTGCTGGCGAAGCCCGGGTCAGCAGCGGCAAGGCCCGGCAGCGCGAACGCCGGCAGCGGGCGGTCGATGAGTTGCGACGGGATCACCGACGGGTCCTTGGTCAGCCCGATCCCGAACGCGACGATGAGCAGCGCGAACAGCGCGACCGGCAGGATGAACAGCGCGCGCTTCATTCGGCGGGGACCAGTCCGGGCGACGGTGTCGGCAGCGGCAACCGCGCCGGGGTAGCCGCGCCAATGCGGAAGCGCCGGTCGCTGAGCGAGGCGACGCCGCCGAGCGCCATCAGCATCGCGCCGCCCCAGATCCAGCCGACCAATGGGTGGTTGTAGACCCGCACGGTCAGCCCGCCTGCCGGATCGGGCGCGCCGATCGCGACGTAGATGTTGCCCGCGATGCTACCGCCGATGCCGGCCTCCGTCGTTTGGCTACGGCTGTTCGGGTAGAAGCGCCGCTCCGAGACGAGGTCGCGGATCGTCGAGCCGGTGCGCGCCGAGAAATCGGCCTGTGACGCCGTGTAGTTGACGCCCTGGACGTCGCGCATGGCGACCAATGTCACCTTGTGCGGTCCGATGGCGACGGTGTCGCCGGGGCGCATCACCAGTACCTTCGACTCGGCGAAGCTGCTCATCGCGGTGACCCCGGCGCAGGTAACGCCGAGCCCGGCGTGCGCCAGGACCATGCCGATAACGCTCATCGGGGTGGTGCGGATGACATGCCAGCGGCGCTGCAGGACCAGCCCCGCGCCGATAATCAGCCACGCCGCAAGCGCAAAGCCCGCACCCGTCGCGACCGCCTTGAAGCCGAGCACGAGTAGCGCCGCGACGCCGACGCCCAGCGCCGCAACGGCAGGCCATTTCACCCGCGCCAGCAGCGGCTTGAGGCCGTCGCGCTTCCACTGCAGCAGCGGCCCGAAGGTGACCAGCACCAGCAGGATCGCCATCAGCGGCGCGAAGGTGATGTTGTAATACGGCGGCCCGACCGAGATCTTGTCGCCGTTCACCGCCTCCATGATCACCGGGTAGAAGGTGCCGAGGAAGACCACCGCGGTCGCCGCCATCAGGAACAAATTGTTGAGCGTCAGGCCGGTCTCGCGGCTGATGCTGGAGAACAGCGCCCCGGACTTCATCGCCGGCGCGCGCCACGCGAACAGCGCCAGCGCGGTGCCGGTTGCGCCGATGATCAGCGCCAGGATGAAGACGCCCCGGCGCGGGTCAACGGCAAAGCTGTGGACCGAGGTGAGGATGCCGGAGCGGACCAGGAAGGTGCCGATCAGGCTGAGCGAGAAGGTCAACACCGCGAGCAGGACGGTCCAGCTGATCAGCGCGCCGCGGCGTTCGAGGACGAGCGCCGAATGGAGGAGCGCGGTGCCCATCAGCCACGGCATCAGGCTGGCGTTCTCAACCGGATCCCAGAACCACCAGCCGCCCCAGCCAAGCTCGTAATAGGCCCAGAAGCTGCCGAGTGCGATGCCGGCGGTCAGGCAGGTCCACGCGGCGAGGATCCACGGCCGCACCCAGCGCGCCCAGGCGGCATCGACGCGCCCCTCGATCAGCGCGGCAGCGGCGAAGGAGAAGGCGACCGAGAAACCGACGTAGCCGAGGTAGAGCAACGGCGGGTGGAGGACGAGGCCGGGGTCCTGCAGCAGCGGGTTCAGTTCCTGCCCATCGAGGGGTGACGGATCGAGCCGCGCGAACGGGTTCGAGGTAAAGATCAGGAACGCCAGGAACGCCGCGCCGATCATGCCCTGCACGGCCAGCGCGCGCGCCAGCAGGCCCTCGCGGATGCCCTCGCCGAAGGTCGCGAGGCCGGCACCGAAAATGCCGAGGATCAGGATCCACAGCAGCATCGAGCCCTCGTGATTGCCCCAGCTCGCGGCGAAACGATAGATCATCGGCTGGGTGATGTTCGAGTGCTCGGCGACCAGAGCGACCGAGAAGTCCTGGGACACGAAGGCCCGCGCCAGTGCGGCGAAAGCGATGAGCACAAGCAGGCCCTGGACCTGCGCGGCCGTACGGCCGAACGCCATCAGCGCGGGATCGCCGCGCGACGCGCCGACCATCGGTACGACCGATTGCAGGCAGGCTATGATCAGCGCGAGAATGATCGCGAACTGGCCTATTTCGGCGGTCAAGGCGGCGTACCCTCCACGGTTCGCGGCCATATTAGCCGCTCGGGCGGGTTTTGGTAGAGCGGCGCGGGTGCCGCAGGCTTCGCGCCTCGACCGATGGCAGCCAAGGTCAAGAACGTTCTGCTCCAGCTTGTCTGATCTTAGCCTATTGCGGGCAGACCTTGCCGCCGCCGCTGCCGCCGGCGCAGGGCACCCCGAGATCGTCGGAGCGTACGACCGGCAGCTCGGTGAACACCGGGTCGTAAACGACGTGCGCCGAGAATTCTGCCTGCTGGAGGATTTCGCCGCTGGCGACGGATGCACTGGCGATGTCGAACGGCCCCTCGTCGCCGCCCTTGCCGGTGGGGGGCGGGCGCAGCAGATCCGCCAGCCGTGCGAACGCTTCCGCCGACATCAGGAACGGGCCGATTGGCGGCTGACCGGGGCCGGGGATAAAGACCGCGTAGCCGGGCTTGTCGATCAGCACCGTCTTGCCGCCCGAGGTAACTTCGATCGACCCCGGCTTGTCGAGGCCGTCGGTGCGCGGGCCGGGACCGCGCAGCACGATGAGCGTTGCGGTCTGGGGGTCGCTGCCCGACTTGGGCACGCCCGGCTCGCCCTCGGCGGTGAGGATCGCATCGTCGCCGACGACGCCCTCGACGATGGTGCCGCGGACGCCGATCGAGGCGACGGGCGTGCGCACCGCGGTGGTGCCGCCGGTCTTGCTGAGCGTCCGCCCCGACATGAAGCGGAAGGCCCCCTTGGCGACCGAAGCCGCGAGGTCGCCAGTGCCTCGCGCGGGGTCGTAGACGAAGGTGTCGATGGCCATCCGCGCATTCGCGCCGATGGTGAAGATCGAGCGGTCGCGGAGCAGGACCTGAAGCTGACTGGCCGGGCCGCTCGAGATCTGGTCGGCGAGGTGGACCGATTCGCGCAATACGGCGGGGCGCGGGGCGGCATCGGCGGCCGTCTTCATCGAGACCTGATTGCGGATCGCGGCGTTGACCCCGATCGCGGCGGCGACGTTGGCCTGCGCCAGGGCCGGAGCGGTGGCGAGCAAGGCGACTGCCGACAGGGCCAACAGGGCGAGAGCGAGGGTGCGGCGCATCGGCTAACTCCCGAACCGGTAGATCAGCCGCGTCTCGGCACCTACGCTGTCGTAGTCGAGGTAGGGCTCGCGGGCATCGCGGCGGGTGTAGCTCAGCGCGCCCTCGAGCAGCAGGCGCTCGCGGAAGTCGGCGGTCGAGCCCGCGGTCGTGAACGCCGACAGCGGTGCGCCGAGGGCAAGCCTCGCGAAGCTGCGGACGTCGTGACGCTTGACCGTGGTGAACAGCAGGTCGGGGGCCTTGTAGCGGTAGTCGCGGACCGAGCCGACGAGGCTGAAGTACGAGCCGCGGCCGAGCAACGCCGAGTACGCCGCGCTAAAGTGCGCACCCTGGTAGGCGAAAGGCCTGTAGTCGGCGTCCTTGTTCTCATAGCCGACGTCGAAGGCGATGGTCTGGCGCGCCGTCAGCCGGTGCGAGAAGCCGATCGAGCCATCGACGCGGGTGCCGTCGCGGCCGTTGCCGCCGAGCGGGTCGATCGCGAAGCCGGGCTCGTCGTAATTCTGGTCGACGACCTCGATGCTGGCGTTCTATCCGGTGCGCGGCGACAGGCGGCGGGTGACCTCGAGGCGGCCACCGGCGTCGAATTCGTAATGGTTCCCGAAGATCGAGACATCGCGGACCAGGCCCGCCGCGCGGAAACCGAAGCCGCCGACTGCAAAGCCGATGCCAAGCGTCGCGTCGCCGCGCAAATAGCGCTGGTCCGGGCCCGAGATGTCGTTCTTCGACAGGCCCGACAGCGTTGCGAACAATTCGGCATTGCTGCCGAGCTGGGTTGCGGCGGACAAGCTGCCCGATGTCACCACCGACAGGCCATCGTCCTCGATCGGAATTCCGGCACCCAGGTCGACCGCGTTGGCCAGAGCCGCGACGGCATTGCTGACGTAGGCGAAGCCGACCGCGACCTGCCCCGAGAAGCGCGTCTTGGCGGTCTGGCGGTTGGCGAGGCGGTCGTACTTGGCAACGTCGGCGCGTTGGTCGGCGCTAAGGTCGACGTCCTTGAGCAATGCGAGTTCCCGCTTGGCCGCCTGCAGGTCGTCGAGGCGGATCAGCACGGCGGCATAGAACAGCCGCGCCGAATGCCAGTTGGGCTTGTTGAGGAGCAGCCGCTCGAGTGCCGCCGCCGAGCCGAGCAGGTCGCCGGCGTTGGCGCGCTTCTGGGCATAAGCGAGGGTAAACTCGACATCGTCGGGCGCCCTGAGGACATTGCCGTAGTCCGGATCGCTGGCAACCGGCGGGCTGTCGGCAAAATCGGGATTGACGCTGGCGCGGCCATCGCTTGACAGATAGATCGGCACGTCCGCGTGCGCTGCGGCCGATGTCAGCAGTGCACATGACGACGCCAGCAGCATGAAACACGACCCGTAGGGCGTGAAACACGCGACTGCTCCGCGCGAAACGGCGAAACGTCCTGTCATTTAACCCCGAACCCCTTACCCAAACGCGCGACCGAAGGGTATTGAGGAAAGCCTAGGCGAGTATCGGCGCCGTGGTCAACTTTTTACGGACCTGCAACGAAGTCGCTGGCGCCGGACGTAGCGCGCGCTATGTTGGCGGCGGGGTATGGCGGCGCTTTCATCATCGACGCTGCGGGAAAGACTCGCCACGATTCGCGGACGGCTGAATGGCCGGCTGCGGGGGCTGGCGACGGGCCGGCTGCTGCTCGCGCTACCCGGCGTCGTCGCGACGCTGATCCTGCTGTCGCTGCATGTCGCCGAAGTGCCGGCAGTGCGCCAGCTCGGCAATCTGCTGTTCGACACCTACCAGCGCGCCAACCCGCGTGAATATAAAGCCGCTCCGGTCCGGGTCGTCGACATCGACGACGAGACACTGCGCCGGCTCGGGCAATGGCCGTGGCCGCGCACCGACGTCGCCCGCCTGACCCAGCTGCTCGCGGATGCGGGGGCGTCGGCGATCGCCTTCGACATGGTGTTCTCGGAGAGCGACCGGACCTCGCCGGCGCGGATCGCCAAGATGCTGGCGGCCAGCCCCGACGCGACGGGCAATTTCGACGCGGTGGCGCGCATGACCGACCACGACGTGCTATTGGGGCGGACGCTGGCCAAGACACCGTCGATCCCGGGCTTCTTCCTGACCCGTGACCCTAACTTCACGCGGCCCGAGCAAAAGGCCGGAATGGCGGTCCTCGGCTCGCCGGTCGACGCCGCGCTGCCGACGTTCCAAGGCGCGATCGTGCCGCTGACGATCCTGTCCAAGGCCGCCGCCGGGGCGGGCTTCGTCTCGATCGTAGGCGACAGCGACGGCATCATCCGGCGGGCCCCGCTGCTCGCCCGCGTCGGGGACCAGGTCGTCCCGTCTCTCAGCCTCGAGGCGCTGCGGGTGGCGCAGGGCGCGGGGACCATCGTCATCCGCGGCACCGACGGCAGCGGCGAGATGGGCGGCGGCGCGCCCGGCGTGGTCAAGCTCAAGGTCGGGCAGTTCGAGGTACCGACGACGCCCGCTGGCGAGCTGTGGATGAACTACACCCTGCCTCGCCCCGACCGCATCGTGCCGGCGTGGAAGATCCTGACCGGGGCGCTGTCGCCGGCCGCGCTGCAGACGCTGTTCGCGGGCCACATCGTGTTCGTCGGCACTGGCGCGGCGGGCCTGCGCGACCTGGTGGCGACGCCGATCGCCGACCGCGAGCTGGGGGTGGTCGTCCATGCGCAGGCTGTCGAACAGATGATCCTCGGCGCGTTCGTGGTGCGGCCCGACTGGGCGCCCGGGGTCGAGCGTGCGGGCATCGTGCTGTTCGGGCTGCTGCTGTCGCTGTCGCTGCCGCGGCTCGGCGCCACCTGGGGCGGCATCGTTGCGCTGGTCGCGCTCGGGGGGTGCTTCGCCGGCTCGTGGTTCGCCTACCGCGACCAGCAACTCCTCGTCGACCCGACCATCCCGGCGCTGGCGATCGTTACGGCCTATCTGCTGGTCACCAGCTTCACCTTCTACCGCGAGGAGCGGGCTCGGGCCTACATCCGCCAGGCCTTCGACCGCTATCTGTCGCCGGAGATGGTCAAGCGCATCACCGACGATCCGGGGCAGCTCGAACTCGGCGGCGAGGAGCGCGACATGACGGTGATGTTCTGCGACATCCGAAGCTTCAGCCGGATCTCGGAATCGCTCGGGCCGCAGGAGCTGATCAAGTTCCTGATCGAGTTCCTGACTCCGATGACCGACATCCTGCTGACCCGGAAGGCGACGATCGACAAGTACATCGGCGACGCGATCCTGGCGTTCTGGAACGCCCCGCTCGACGACCCCGATCATCCGGTCAATGCGGCGCGCGGCGCTCTGCTGATGGTCGACAAGCTCCATGAGCTGAACGCCCTCAGCCCCCGCCCGCCCGGCAGCCACTGGCCGGGCGAGGTGAAGATCGGCATCGGCCTCAATTGCGGCATTTGCTGCGTCGGCAACATGGGATCGGCGCAGCGCCTGTCCTATTCGCTGCTCGGCGACACGGTTAACCTCGCCAGCCGGATCGAGGGGCTGACCAAATACTACGGGGTCCAGGTCGCGGTCGGCAGCGAACTGGCGGTGCGCCTCGACGGTTTCGCGATGCTCGATCTGGATGCGGTGCGGGTCGTCGGACGCGACGCGCCGGAGCATCTCTTCGCACTGCTCGCGACGCCGGAGCGCGCCACCGCGGATCATGCCGCGCTGGCGGCAGAACAGGATGCGCTGATCGCCAGCTACCGCCGGCAGGACTGGAACGGAGCGGCCCGCATTCTGGATACACTCGGCCCGAACCTCGCACGGCACGGCCTGACCAAGCTCGCGGGCATTTACGCCGACCGGATTAGTGCCTATCGCGAGGCACCACCGGGGGCGGACTGGGACGGCGTCTACCAGGCGATGGAAAAGTGACGTCGTGTTTATGAGTTGCTTACAGGTTTGCGGCGCATCGCTCTGGTGCATCGTATCGTATCGAAAGATGGTAGCGGTGAGGGGGCCGCGCGCCATGGATCAGCGATGCTAATCGCGCAGATAACGGACATGCACCTGGGCTTTCAGCCCGGTGATCCGAACGAGTTGAACCGCAGGCGCCTCGACAGCGTGATCGCGGCCTTGCTCGAGGATGGTCGCGTGCCTGACGTCATGCTGGCGACCGGCGACCTGTCGGAGCACGGGACCGTCGCGTCGTACCAGACGATGAAAGACATCTTCGACGCCCTGCCCTTCCCGGTCTGGCCGATCCCGGGCAACCACGACATCCGTGCGCATTTCCTGGAGGTCTTCAACGACCTGCCGATGGGCCAGCCTGGGGGTGACATTCGTTACGTCGTCGAGGACGGGCCGCTACGGATCGTCATGATCGACACCCTCGAGGAGGGCCGTCACGGCGGCAGCTTCGGCGACGAGCGCGCCGCATGGCTTGACGAAACGCTGGCCCGCGAAACCGGTCGGCCGACGCTGGTCGCCCTCCACCATCCGCCGCTCGACAGCGGTAATGCGTGGATGAGCGAGGACGGCGATGCGCTCTGGGTCGAGCGGTTGCGCGCCGTCATCGCGAAGCACCCGCAGGTCATTCGCCTGCTCAGCGGTCACCTCCATCGTGGCATGCTGATGGGCTTCGGCGGGAGCACGCTGAGCGTCTGCCCGGCGACCGCACCTCAGGTCGCACTCGACTTCCGCGACCTCGACACCGCCAAGCCCGACGGCCGCGACATGATCGTCGCCGAGGATCCCGGGTTCGCGCTGCACTACTGGAACGGGCGCGACCTCGTCACCCAGTTCGGAGCGGGCGGCGACCATCCGGTGCTGGCGCGTTTCAACGCCCGCATGGTGCCTGAGGTATCGAAGATCGTCGCGGAGAGGGCGGCAGGGGGTTAGCTCAGCGCCGCCCAGTCGCTCGCGGCCAGCCACAGCGCCGCGAGCCGCTCGATGCCGGCTTGGTCCTCGGCATCGAAGCGCGCGAGGCTCGGGCTGTCGAGGTCGATAACCCCGACCAGTTGCCCGGCCGAGACCAGCGGCACGACGAGTTCCGAGCGTGACGCTGCATCGCACGGGATGTGTCCCGGAAAGGCTTCGACATCCTCGACGACGACGCTGTGCTGCGACGCCGCCGCGGCACCGCAGACGCCGCGTCCGAGCGCGATGCGGATGCAGGCGGGCTTGCCCTGGAATGGCCCGAGGACCAGCTCGCCGTCGCGCAGCAGGTAGAAGCCAGCCCAGTTGAGGTCGGGCAAGCTCCAGAACAGCAGCGAAGCGAGGTTGGCGGCGTTGGCGATGGCGTCGCGCTCGCTGGCGAACAGCCCGCCCGCTTGCCGCGCCAGCTCGGCATAATCCTCGACCTTGTCGTGGCCGCCCAGCACCTGCGCTTCGAACATTGCCGCTCCTCGATCAGGGCGGGCCGCATATCAGAAGTGTCGCACCCGCGCCAAGCCCGCCTCACGAGGTTGCATATAACAAGCATGCACATTATTATTCAGGCATGACTAAAGACTCGCTTGCGTTCCTGTTGAGCGATGCGGCGCGCCTGCTGCGGCGGCGCTTCGATGGTCGCGCGCGTGCGCTCGGCGTCAGCCGGGCCCAGTGGCAGGTGCTGTTCGCTCTGTCGCGGCAGGAGGGGTCGAACCAGACCAGCCTTGCCGACTATCTGGAGGTCGAGACGATTACCCTGTGCCGCATGGTCGATCGGCTCGCGGATGCTGGGCTGGTCGAGCGCCGCGCCGATCCCGCCGATCGCCGCGCCTGGCGGCTGTTCCTCACCGATGCCGCGCACCCGCTGCTCGACCAGCTCCGGCAGGTCGGCGAGGATGTCGTCGAGGGCGCGCTCGCCGGCATCCCTGAGGCGCAGCGCGCCGTGATGCGCGAGGGCCTTTCACAAGTCCGCGGCAATCTTTCGGCCCGCCCGCCCGAGGCCCGCACCGCCACCGGAGCCGCCTGATGCACGCGCGTACCCCCACCGCCGATCTGATTGTCGCACCGCCCCGCGCCCCGCTGTGGCAGCGCCTGCGCCGCCCGTTGCTAATGGTCGTCGTGCCGCTGCTGCTGGTGCTCGGCGGCGGCTATCTGTGGCTGACCAGCGGCCGGTCGGTGTCGACCGACAACTCGTATGTCCAGCAGGACAAGGTCTCGATCTCGGCCGATGTCACCGGCCGGGTCGCGACCGTCAACGTCCACGAAAGCCAGCACGTCAAGCGCGGCGACGTACTGTTCACCCTCGACCCGGAGCCGTTCCGGATCGTGCTCGCGGAGCGCGAGGCAGCGCTGGCCCAGGCCCGCCAGCAGGCAGCGCAACTCGGGACCACCGTCACCGGCAAGGGTGCCGACCTCGCCGGCCGCCGCGATGCGGTAAAATACGCCGAGCTCGATTTCGCCCGGCAGGAGCAACTGCTGAAGGAGGGCTTCACCACCCGCGCGCGCTTCCAGCAGGCCGATCTCGCGCTGGCCCAGGCGCGGTCGGCACTCGACTCGGCACAGGCCGATCTCGCCAATGCGCGCGCCATGGTGAGCCGTGGCTCGGCGGCGGCGCAGCCGCTGGTGATGGCGGCGCAGGCCGCCCGCGATCGGGCCGCACTCGACCTCCGCCGCACCGTCATTCACGCGCCCGCCGACGGTATCGCCAGCCAGACCGACAAGGTCCAGGTCGGGCAGATCGTCGTCAGCGGGCTGCCGACGTTCAGCCTGGTGCTGTCCGACCGGCGCTGGGTCGAGGCCAACTTCAAGGAGACCGACCTCGAGCACATGCGCGTCGGCCAGCCCGCGACGCTCAAGTTCGACGCTTATCCGGGGACACCGCTGAAGGGCCATGTCCAGAGCATCGGCGCCGGTACCGGCAGCGAGTTCTCGGTGCTGCCGGCGCAGAACGCGACCGGCAACTGGGTCAAGGTCGTCCAGCGCGTACCTGTCCGCATCGCCATCGACGGTACCCCGAAGGTGCCGCTGCTCGCCGGACTGTCGGCGGACGTCACGGTCGACATTCGTAGCGGCAAATAGGCACGATGGCGTCGATTGCCGCCCCGTTCGAGGCCGAGCGGGCCCCCGTCCACCCGCTGCTGGTCACCTGCGTCGTCATGCTGGCGACGTTCCTCCAGGTGCTCGATTCAACCATCGCAAACGTCGCGCTGCCGCACATGCAGGCGAGCCTCGGCGCCGCGGCGGACACCGTCACCTGGGTGCTGACCAGCTATATCGTCGCGTCGGCGATCGCGACGCCGCTGACGGGCTGGCTGGCCGGCGTGGTCGGGCGCAAGCGGCTGTTCGTGCTCGCCATCGCCGGCTTCATCGGCGCGTCGATGCTGTGTGGCCTGGCGCAGTCGCTGGAGCAGATGGTCGGCTTCCGGTTGATGCAGGGGGCGTTCGGGGCGTTCCTGGTGCCGCTCGGCCAGGCGTTTCTGCTCGATGCCTACCCGCGTGAGAAGCACGGCCAGGCACTGGCGCTGTGGGGCGTCGGCGTGATGATCGGCCCGGTCATGGGGCCAGTCCTCGGCGGATGGCTGACCGACAGCTTCGACTGGCGCTGGGTGTTCTACGTCAACGTGCCGTTCGGCCTGCTTGCGCTGTTTGGCGCGGTGGCGTGGCTGCCCGGCGGCGGCGACATCAAGCGGCGCTTCGACATGTTCGGCTTCGCGGCCTTGTCGATCGGCGTCGCGGCGCTGCAGTTGATGCTCGACCGCGGCCAGCAACTCGACTGGCTGCAGTCGTGGGAGGTCCGGATCGAGGCCGCGACCGCGATCGCCGCGCTCTGGATGTTCTGCGTACACGTCGCCACCGGGCATGACACGATCCTCGACCGCCGCCTGGTGTCTGACCGCAACGTCATGACCGGCTTCGGCTTCATCACGCTGGTCGGCGCGATCATGGTGTCGACCTCGGCATTGATGCCACCGATGCTGGAGGCGCTGTACGGCTACCCGGTCGTCACCGCCGGCATCGTGATGGCACCGCGCGGCGTCGGCACGATGGCGGGGATGTTGCTGATGGGGCGCGTCATCACGCGTTTCGACCCGCGCCACCTGATGGCGGTCGGGCTGCTGCTGACTGCGCTGTCGCTGTGGATGATGAGCGGGTTTTCGCCGCAGATGGGGATGGGACCGATCCTGTGGTCGGGGCTGCTCCAGGGCTTCGGACTGGGCTTCCTGTTCGTACCGCTCAACACCGCGTCGTTCGCGACGCTGGCTCCCGAGCTGCGTACCGATGCCGCAAGCTTCTACGCGCTGCTACGGAACGTCGGCGCGTCGATCGGGGTCAGCCTGGTGGTCGCGGTGCTGGCGCAGCAGACCCAGGTCGCGCACGCGGACATCGGCAGCGCGCTGACGCCGTACACGCTCCCGGTGGATCCCTCGATCGTCGGGCAACTGGGCGCGACCGGCGACACGGTGATGACGTACCTCAATTCAGTGGTGACGATGCAGGCGGCGATGATCGGCTATATCGACGTCTACCGGTTGCTGATGTGGGTGACGTTCGGGACGCTGCCGCTGCTCCTGCTGATGCGTCGCCCGCCCAAGATCGTCGGCGAGACCCCGCACGTCGCACTCGACTGAGGTGCGCGCCGGCTCAGGCCGGTGCGGAACCGGCGGGACCGCGGCGTCCTAGCCGGTAGCCACCCGCGCGGGTGGCACAGGAGCCAGGCGCATGTGTGGAATTGCCGGCTGGTATCGGCGCGGCGCAGGTAGCGTCACGCCAGCTGCGATCACCGCGCAGTGCGACACGATCCGGCATCGCGGCCCCGACGACGACGGCGTGCTCGTCGACGGCGATTTCGGCTTCGGCATGCGCCGCCTGAGCATCCTCGACGTCGCCGGCGGCCACCAGCCGATGACGGCGACCGGCGGGCGGTATGCGATCGTCTTCAACGGCGAGATCTTCAACCATCTCGACGTGCGCCGCGAACTGACGGCGCGCGGCTTCGGCTTTACCAGTCACAGCGACACCGAGACCGTCCTCGCCGCCTTCGCCTGCTGGGGCAACGACGCGTGGGCACGGCTCGAGGGCATGTTTGCCGTGGCGATCTGGGACAATGTCGAGCGGCAACTGACGCTGGCGCGCGACCCGCTGGGCATCAAGCCGCTGTATGTCACGGAGCAGGATGGCGGCGTCGCCTTTGCCTCGGAACTTAAGGCATTGCGGGTGGTGCCGGGGCTGCGCTTCGACGTCTGCGACCGCGCGGTGCACGATTATTTCAGCTTCGGCCACGTCCGCCGCCCGCGCTCGATTTTCCGGCAGGTCTACACCCTCGACCCCGGTCATTTCATGATCGTGCCGCGGAACGGCCCGCCCGCGACCAAGGCATTCTGGGTGCCGAAGCCGGGGACCGCCACACCGGCATCGGAAGCCGAATGGACTGAGCGGATGCGCGAGCAGCTCGTCTCGACCGTCCAGCGTCATCTCCAGTCCGACGTCCCCGTCGGCGCGTTCCTGTCCGGCGGGATCGACTCCGCCGCGGTGCTTGCGGCGATGACCCAGGCCGGGCAGACCGGGGTCAAGGCGTTCACCATCGGCTATCCGGGTGCCGCGATCGACGAGACCGCCGCTGCGAAATCCATCGCCGATCACCTCGGTGCCGAGCACATCGTCCTGCCGCTCGAGGTCGGGGCGGCGATCGACGTGCTGCCCGCGGTCCAGCGCTGCTTCGACGAGCCCTTCGCCGACATGGCCGCGGTGCCGACGTGGTACGCCTCGAAGCTGGCAGCGGAGCACGTCAAGGTCGTACTGTGCGGGGAGGGCGGCGACGAGCTGTTCGCCGGCTACAAGCGCCACCGCAATGCCCGCGACATCGAGCGCCACCGTCCGAAGATCGCTGCGCTGACGCCGCTGCTCGCTCTGGTCGACCGGATGCCGACGGGCGGCTCGACCAGCCTCGCCTACCTCCGCCAGCACGCCCAGCGCTTCGGCGAGTTCGTTGCGCTGCCGGACGGTTACCCGCAGTTCTTCGCCGCGACGCAGATCAGCCGCCGCAGCATCCGCCAACGCATCTACAGCCGCGAGTTCTGGAACCGCCACGAAGCGGGTGGGTCGTACGAAGCCCTCGAGGCGGAATATTTCCCGGACAGCGATAATGGCGCGACTGCACTCGAGCGCTTCATGCGCGCCGACCTGACCGTCAACATGCCGTCGGCGATGCTGACCCGGCTCGACCGCACCAGCATGGCGCACTCGGTCGAGGCGCGGGTGCCAATGCTGTCTCACGTCTTCGTCGACTGGGCGCTGACCGTACCGGCCGAGTTCAAGCTGCGTGGCAATGTCGGCAAGTACCTGCTGCGCCAGGCGATCGCGCCGTGGCTACCAGCCGCCATCCTCAAGCGCCCCAAGCAGGGCTTTCAGATGCCGCTCGCCAAGTGGTTCCGCGGCGACTTCGGGGCGTTCGCGCGCGACGCGTGGAACGGCAGCGGCGCCTCGAGCGCGGGCTACCTCGACCCCGCCGCCGTCGAGACGCTGTTCCGCGAACACCGCCTCGGCGAAGCGGACCACAGCCGTATGCTCTACGCGATCTCGGTGTTCAGCCTGTGGTGGCAGGATCAGGGCATCGGCGCCTCGCGCGCCGCTGCCATCGCCAAGGCCGCCTGACCGTGGCCACGGCGTTCCGCCTCGACGCGCTCCCACACCCGCTCGCCGGCAAGAAGGTCAGCCTGATCCTGCACAAGTTCGACCGGGGCGGCAGCCCGCGCGTCGCGGCCTATCTGGCGCGCGGCTTCGCCGACCTGGGGATCGACGTCGAACTGGTCGTCTTCACAAGCCGCGGCGACGTCGAGGGGATCATCGTCAAGTTGATGGGGAGCGACATCACGGTACGCTATCTCGGCGACTGGAACGGTCCGCGCCCGCTGGACCTGCTCCGCGGACTACCCCGGCTGGTCCGCCACCTGCGGGAGCGGTCGCCCGACATCGTCATCGCTGCCGCCAACAACGTCGCGCTCGTCACGGCGGAGGCAAGGTCGCGCGCCGGGCTGGACGACAGCCGGATGTTCCTCAAGACCACCAACCCGGTCGCTTCTTCGCGCCACGGTGGGCTGATCAAGCGGATCCGCCGCTGGAGCTATCGTCGCGCTTTCCGCGCCGCCACGGCCGTGTGGACGTTGAGCAGCCCCGAGAGCGCCGAGATGCGCGCCGCCTTCCCGGAGTTCGCCGGCCTGTTCCACGACGTCGCCAACCCCTATGTCACGCCCTCGATGCTCGCAGTACCCAAAGCGGGACCGGACGCACCGCGATTCATTCTCGGCATCGGCCGCCTGACCGCGCAAAAACGTTTCGAGCGGCTGATCGAGGCGTTCGCGTTGGTCCGCGACAAGAACGTCCACCTCAAGATCCTCGGCGAGGGCAAGGATCGTGCCGCATTGACCGCGCTGGTCGAGCGCCTTGGGCTTGGCGACCGCGTCAGCCTGCCGGGCCATGTCACCGACGTCGCGGAGGCATTCCACGCGGCCGAGATGATGGTGCTGCCGTCCGACTACGAGGGGCTGCCTGCGGTCGTGCTCGAGGCGATGGCGGCGAACTGCCCGGTGGTGTGTACTGACTGTTTCCCGGCGGCCCGCGCGATCGTCGACGGCGCCCAGGGCTGCGCGATCATCGAGGCGACCGACCCTGCAACCATTGCGGGCATGATCGACGCCCGGCTCGGCGCGCGCCGCCCGACCGGGCTGCGGGCGGTAGCGGAGCGCTATTCGATTCCCAGCGGGGTCGCCAGCCACGTCGCCGCGATGGTCGCCGGAATGCCGGACTGATGGCCACCCGCCCGCTCGACGGCGGCATTCTGATGACCATGCACCGCTTTAGCCAGGGCGGCGCCGACCGGGTCGGGGTGTTGCTGGCGAACGGCTTCGCGCGTGCCGGCATCCCGACCGGCATGGCGGTGCTCCGCGACGGTGGCGAGGGCGAAGCCGCGATGCTCGACCTCCTCGACCCCAGCGTCACCCTCGTAAGCGCCGGGCCGCCGACCGGATCGCGGCATCTTGAACTGGTGCGCGGTCGAGCCTTCATCCGCCGCGAAACCGAGGCGTTGCGACCCGCCGTGGTGCTGGCAAGCAGCAACAACATGGGGCTGGTCACCGGCCTGTCGGCGCGGCGCGATCGTCGGGGCGGCCCGCGCTACGCGATGAAGGTGACCAACCCGGTCCTGCGCCCGCGCGACCGTGGCGCGGTCCTCAAGTCCTACCGGCGGCGCTTGTACAGCTTCGTGTTCGGCAATTACGACAGCGTCCTGACCCTGACCGATGCCGAGCGCGGCACCTTGTCGGGTCTCTATCCCCGGATCGCGAGCCGCTTCCGGACGACCCCCAACGCTTATATTTCCCCGGCCATGCTCGCGGACTACCAGCGCCCGTTCGATGGCCCGCCGATCATCCTGACACTGGCACGAATGATGCCGCAGAAGCGCCTCGACCGGCTGCTCGAGGTGTTCGCGCGGGTCACGTGCGCGGGTGCGCGTCTGGTCATCCTGGGAGATGGACCCGAGCGTCCCAAGCTCGAGGCGCTGGCCAGCGCGCTCGGCATCGCCGACCGTGTCGACATGCCGGGCTTCGTCGAGGACGTCCTGCCGTGGCTACAGCGCGCCGACCTGTTCGCGCTGTCCTCCGACTACGAGGGGCTGCCCGCCGCAGTCCTGGAAGCGCTCGCCTGCAACGTGCCGGTGGTGACGACCGACTGTTTCGACGGGGTCCATGCCCTGCTCGCCGGGGCGGAGCGCTGCGCCGTCGTGCCGCGCGGCGACATCAAGGCCTTCGCCCGGGCCGTCGATGCGAGCCTCAACGGAACCCACAAGCCCACCGTCCTGCGCGAGCTCGCGCGGGCCTATGGCATCGAAGCGTCGATCGAGGCGCACATCGCGGCCCTTCGTCCTCTGCTCGAAGCGCGCTAGTCGTGCTGTCCATGCCGATCGCCGATCGCCCGCCGGTGCGAACCGAAGACGCCAGCCTGTCTGACGGCGGGTTGGCTGACGGGATGGTGGGCCGCATCTACGGCAACCTCGGAAAATTGATGGGCGGCAAGGCGGTCGCCGGGTTGGTCAGCCTCGCCTACATGGTGATCGCGCTGCGAGCGCTCGGCGTGCGCGACTACGGTGTACTGATACTGGTCCACACCTACACGATCACCGTCGGTGGCATCATCGAGTTTCCGGGCTGGCACGCCGTCGTGCGCTACGGTGCGCAGGCTATCCGCGCCGACGATCCCGAGCGCCTTGTCCGCCTGCTGCGGCTGGCCAGCGTCGTCGAACTCGCGTGCGGTGCCGTCGCGGTCCTGGCGGCCGCGGTGATGGCACCGTTCTTCGGCCCTCGCCTCGGCTGGTCGCCGGAGGCGCTGGCGTTCGCAGTGCCGTACAGCTTTGCGGTGCTCGCGACGATCCGTTCGGCGCCGGCGGGTTACCTGCAGCTGATGGGGCGCTTCGACCTGCTCGGAATACACAATCTCGTGTCGCCGCTGATCCGCCTCGCCGGGGCGCTGATCGCGCTCGGCCTGGGCGCTGGGCTGCGCGGCTTCCTGATCGCGTGGCTGGTCGCGGCGCTGGCCGAGTGGGCGGCGATGTGGCTGCTCGGGTGGATGGTGGCGCGACGGCAACTGCGGGGCGTCGGGTTGATCGGGTCGGCGCGCGGCGCGATTGCCGAGAACCCCGGCATCCGCCGCTTCATGCTCGCCGCCAACGCCGACATCACTTTCGGCGAGCTGGCGCAGCGCATCGCGCCCTTGGCTGTGGGCTGGATCCTCGGGCCGGCGGCGGCGGGCGTCTATGCCGTCGCCCAGCGCGCCACCACGGTCATCGCGCAGCCCGCCGGAAACCTCGGGCAGGCCGCCTATGCCGAGCTGGCGCGGCTGGTCGCGGCAGGCGGCAGCGGCCGCGAAGTCCGGCATGTCGTCGTCCGCGCGGTGTTGATCGCGTTCGCGGTCGCGGTGCCGTTTGTCATCGTCGTCGCGATTTTCGGCCGTCCCCTGGCGATCCTCATCGGCGGCGAGCCGTTCGCGGCCGCCGGTGCATTGATGCTGTGGCTGGTGGCGACGCGCACGGTGCTGCTGGTTGCGCCGCCCGCCAGCGCAGCGCTCGTCGCGCTGGGGCGGCCCGGGTTGTCGGTGGCGGCGAACACAATCTGCGCGCTCGGGCTGCTGCCGCTGCTGCCGCTCCTGATGCTGCGGTTCGGGCTGGCCGGGGCCGGCTTCCACGCGCTGCTGACCGCGACCGCCGTTGCGCTGCTCCTCGGCAGCTTCGTCTGGCGCGCCAGCGGTGCGGGTAGCGCGGTACAGCGCTAACGCTTCATTTTGCGCTGGCCCGGCAAATGCCATAGCCTGATCCGGGCACCGCGCCCGGGGGGACGAACCAGATGCCGGCGATCAGACTGCTTGTCAGGCTCGTCCTCTATTACGCGGCGCTTGCGGCGATCGTCGGGGCTGCGCTGTGGCTCAATCCGGAGCTCGAAAGCTACCTGCCGATCGGCCGGGTCCAGGCTCTGATCGCACAGGCCGACGGTGCGCAGCCCCTGGCATCGCTTACCGATACCTCGCACGTCGCCGCGACACAGGCCTATGCCGGTGCCAGGCTGAACCACATGGCATCGTTCGGGGGCAGCCTGATCTGGCTGGTCGCGGCGGTTGCCGGGTCGCTGATCGCCTCGCTGCCGGTCAGCTGGGTCTATATGAAGATCCGTAACCCGGGCGACTACGACCAATCGCTGATCGATACCATTGTGGTGCTGCCACTGGTCGTCACCAGCATCGTCGTCGTTGTTCAGAACTCGCTGGCGCTGTCGTTCTCGCTGGCGGGGATCGCGGGCGCGGCGCGCTACCGCAACACGCTGAAAAGCTCCGGCGACCTGCTGTTCATCCTGCTCGCCATCGGCATTGGACTGTCGGCGGGGATTGGCGCAGTCGAGCTTGCAATCGTCAGCTCGGCGGCATTCAATTTCTGCTTCGTGGCCTTGTGGTTCACCAACTACGGCGAGCGCGCCGACATGAAGCGCTTCCTCGGCGAGTTCGAGCACCCCGGCCATGGGCACCACGTCGAACCGGGCAGCACCGTGACGACAACGACCGCGATGGTCGCCGAGGTTATCGAGACGGTCGAGACTCGCCCCGCCGCCCCGGTAATTCCTGATCTGCCGTCCCGCTAGACGCAGGTCTTGAACAACTTCGAATTGATGTCGGCGTCGCTGCCGACCTGGTCGAAGAAGCTGCCGAGATAGCCCATCGCCTTGCGCCGTGTCTTGTCCTCGAGCTGGGGAATGCCGTCGAGCACCGCGAGCAGCGCCGACCGCTTCGCCACCAGCTCCGCGATGACGGCACGCGCCTCGTCGTTGTGGCGGCAGAAGCCCCGGTAGCGTCGCGTGCGGACACTCGGGAGCGGGATCTCGTTCGGCGAGACCGCGTAAGGCGTGTCGACCAGCCCGGCAAAATCGAAGTCGTAGGGCACAGGCACGAAGCCGGCCGTTGCGCCCTCGGGCGCGATCAGCCGCGAGTTGTGGCAGCAGTCGGTGCCGGCCGGGCCGGCCGTCATCGCCCAGTCGAGGTTGCCGATCATGTATTCGAACACTGCGAAGCGCGCCGCCTCGCGTGGGGGCAGCGTGGCAACCGGAATTCGCGCCTTGGTCTTGTATTCCCGCAGGTCGTTGCGCTTCGCCATATCATCGGCGTCCTCGATGAAAAAGCCGAGGCGCGTCGTGATCGGACGGCCGCCAGCGTCGACATAGTCGATCGTTGCAAGCCGCGCTGCGAAGCTCTGCGGGGTCAGCGTGTTGTACAGCCGGTAGGCGGCGTACTCGAGCAGGACATACTGCTGGAAGCCGGGCGCGGCGCGGCAATGCGTGACCAGCTTGAGCTTCTTCTGGCCTTTGAACAGCGAGCCTAGGCCGGGCTTCTGCGGGAACTCGACCCGGATCGGCGGAAACTGGCAGACATCGTGGGCGCGGCGGGTGATGCCCCGCGCCGACAGGTTCACGGGCAGCGTCTCGGGAGCCGGACCGCCGACGCTCAGCGTGCCGTCGATGACCCGCTTCGCGTCCGCAGGTCCGGCCAGCATCCCGACCGGCGCCATGAGCGTTAGGTGGAGCATCTCACTGCTCGCGAAGAGCGGCTTGGGCGGGGCCGCCACGGCGCTCGCCGTTCCGGTAATCGCCAAGACCGCCAGCGCCCAACGCCATGCCTGTCGCATCATCTTGCCCCCGTTTTCAGCGGCGCCGATCGTTCCACGGCGTGCGGAACGAGGTTGCCGTCGACGATCTCCAGATAGCTCGGCGTGCCACGATAGACCGCCGAGATGCCGGTATCGATCCGCACCAGACGCCCGCCGTAGAGCACCGCGATGCCCGACAAGATCGGCGTGTGGGCGATAACGATGCGCTTCGCCCCGAAGCCCCGGAGCACCAGATCGAGCTCCTGCTCGATGGTCAGGGCTGGCGTGGTGCCGGGCGGTGCCGCTGCCGGCTCCCCGGCCTCGAGCTTGTCGCCCGCCGATGCGACGAGGCCCCTATACCAGAGCGGCCCGACCTGGTCGTTGATGATCGATTCCGGCGCCATGTCGCGAGCCTTCAGCGCGACCGCGACGCGACGGTTGATCTCGGCAATCGGTATGGCGGCGTAGGCAGCACTCAGTCCGCCGTGGACGAACAATGTGCCGTCGATAAACGCGACCGCCGGGTTGGCGGCGACCCAGCGCCCGATCTTGCCGTCGGGATGCCATGCCGCCTGATGCTCGAGCATCCCCGGCGGGGTCGCTGCCAGCCATGCCTGCTTGACAGCATCGCTGGTCATGGCCGGGTCACGCCGGTGGTAGTCGGCGTCGATTGCCGCCCGGTTGGCCTCGAAGACACGTTGGCGCAGCGCCTCCGAGTTACTATCGACGAACGCTGCGTATTCGCTCGACGAAACGTAGCGGAGGTCGTCGGTCATGTTCATCGCTTCGTGATTGCCGACCAGCGCGATGACCTTGCCGCCGGCGTGCGCAGCTTCACCCTGGAGCCGCATCAGGTCGGCGATGATCTTGAGCGAGTCCGGGCCGCGGTCGGGGACGTCTCCGGCCTGGACCAGCACCGTCTGGCCGCCGCTCCATTTGCCTGCGCCGTCGACCAGCCCGGCGGCGTGCGCGATGTCGCGCCAGGCACTGAAGTCGCCGTGAAGATCGCCGACCGCAACGATGCGGTGGACCGGGGTGGCGGTATGCGCTGCAGCTGCCGGTAACGCGGCAAGTGCCATCAGCAGTATCCCCAGATGCGTCCTCAGTCGGCCGAACATGACGCGCCCCCGGTCAAGCCCGAGCGATGGGACACGCCGCCCGGTTCGATGTCAACGTGCGAGCCGGGGCACAAGCCAGTGGCACCGGCTGGAAAGATGCGCCATCAGTGGCAGATAGAACGCACGCGACGACATTGGAGCACGATTTCATCGCCATGCCAAAGATCATGATTATCCGCCACGCCGAGAAGCCTGGCGACGGTAGCCCCCACCGCGGCGTCACGTTCGACGGGGTCCACGACAAGCATGAACTGACCGTCCGCGGCTGGCAGCGGGCCGGGGCGCTGGTCCGCTTTTTCGTACCCTTTGGTGATCGTCCGCCCGCCGAGCCAATCGCCACGCCACGCTCGATCTTTGCCTCGGCCGTGACCGAGTTCAGCCCGAGCATGCGCGCGCAGCGCACGGTCGAACCATTAGCCGCAGCGCTCGGTATTCCGGTCAACGCGGATCACGCCAACGGCGAGGAACGCTACCTGGCCACAGCCGCGCTCGCCGCGCCGAGCCCGGTGCTGATCGCCTGGCACCACAATCACATCGCGACCCTTGCCCGGCAGATCGCCGGCGGCGAACTGCCCTGCCCCGGCCACTGGCCTGATGACCGCTTCGATGTCGTCTGGATCCTCGAGCGGCCCGATGAGGGTGGTCCGTGGAGCTTCAGCCAGGTACCGCAATGCGTCATCCACGACGACCCCGAGGACACGATCCAGCACCACTCCCACAAGACCGACAAGATGCGGGTGGAGTCAGACTGACCGCAGCGCGGCGACGTTCAGTATAAATCAGCGGCCGGCAACCAGCCGCTGATGCGGCGACGCAGCATAAAATGCCGCACCGCGACGTTTTCGATGGACCGCAACCGGTTGTCCGACCGTTGAGGTCGCATGAATTCTACACATTGCGGCGTACCGGTTCGAGCGAGTGGTCGCCCGTGCCGGAATAGTCATATCGGATTTTTGACGGGTTCGATCGGCTGGGCCGGCGAATCCAGGAGTGACGTAACATGCAGGGTATTGGCGATATCGAAGTTTCGCGCCGGGGCGTCATGGTCGCTGGTGTGACGTCGGCGGCGCTGGCAGCGGTGCCAGCAACCGGCGCACCGAGACCGCAGGGTGCTTCTGAGCAGTCATTGGTCAAGGTGGCGATCGAGATCAATGGCAAGCACCGCGAACTCGAGGTCGATACCCGCACGACGCTCCTCGATGCGCTGCGCGAGAATCTCCGGCTGACCGGCACGAAGAAAGGCTGCGACCACGGCCAGTGTGGCGCGTGTACGGTGATTGCCGGCGGGAAGCGGATCAACTCTTGCCTCAGTCTCGCAGTCATGCACGACGGCGACAAGATCACCACAATCGAGGGCCTGGGCACACCGGGAGACCTGCACCCGATGCAGGCGGCATTCATCACGCATGACGGCTACCAGTGCGGCTATTGCACGCCTGGGCAGATTTGCTCTGCAGTATCCGTACTCGCCGAGATTAGGGCCGGCATCCCGAGCCATGTCACCGCCGACCTGACCGCCGCGCCCGCGATCACGAACGACGAGATGCGCGAGCGCATGAGCGGCAATATCTGCCGCTGCGGAGCCTACTCCAATATCCTCGAAGCGATGACCGAAGTCGCTGGAGAGCGCGCATGAAGCCGTTCACCTATGAGCGCGCAGGCTCGCCCGCCGAGGCCGCAGCCGCGGTCGCGCGCCAGCCGAACGCCAAGTTTATCGCAGGCGGGACCAACCTACTCGACCTGATGAAGCTCGAGATCGAAGCGCCGCAGCACCTCGTCGACGTCAACCACCTCGGGCTCGACAAGATCGATGCGACCCCAGAGGGCGGAGTGCGCATCGGCGCGCTGGTCCGCAACACCGACCTTGCCAGCGACGAGCGCATTCGACGCGACTACGGCGTCCTGTCGCGCGCTATTGTCGCCGGGGCCTCGGGCCAGTTGCGCAACAAGGCGACGACTGCGGGCAATCTGCTACAGCGCACCCGCTGCCCGTATTTCTACGATACCAACCAGGCCTGCAACAAGCGCCGACCGGGCTCGGGTTGCGCGGCGATCGGTGGCTACAGCCGGCAGCTGGCGGTGATCGGGGTCAGCGACGCCTGCATCGCGACCTATCCCGGCGACATGGCGGTCGCGATGCGCGTGCTCGATGCCAGCGTTGAGATGATCAATGCTGCCGGCGCAGTGCGGACGATCCCGATCGCCGGCTTCCATCGCCTGCCCGGTACGACGCCCCACATCGAAAACGCGCTGGCTCCGGGTGAGATGATCACCGCGGTAACCCTGCCGAAGCCGGTCGGCGGCCAGCATTTCTACCACAAGGTCCGTGACCGCGCGTCGTACGCCTACGCCCTGGTGTCGGTTGCGGCGATCATCCAGCACGACGGCAGCGGGCACGTCGCGATCGGCGGCATCGCGCCCAGGCCGTGGCGGGTCGAGACGGCGGAGGCGTCGATGCTGCAAGGCTCGAAGGCGGTCGCAGCGCAACTGCTCGCTGGCGCCAAACCCACTCACGACAACGCATTCAAGGTCCCGCTGGTCGAGCGCACACTCGGAGCGGTGATGGCCGAAGCGAGGACAGCATGAAGTTCGACACGCCTGCGGGCCAGAACCCGATCGACCAGCTCAAGGTCGTCGGCAAGCCGCACGACCGCATCGACGGGCCATTCAAGACTACCGGCACCGCACCCTACGCCTATGAACGCCACGACGTCGTGCCGAACCAGGCCTATGGCTACATCGTTCCTTCGGCGATCGCGAAGGGCCACATCAATGCCATCGACCTCTCGGCAGCGAAAGTTGCTCCGGGCGTAATCACGGTCATCTCGACGCTCGACATGCCGAAGCTACCGCTCGGCAAAAACAATATTGCCCACCTGTTCGGCGGTGCTGACGTCGAGCATTATCATCAGGCCGTTGCGCTGGTCGTCGCTGAAACCTTCGAGCAGGCCCGTGCCGCCGCCAACCTTGTCCGCGTCGATTACACCCGCAGCAAGGGCCAGTTCGACCTAGCCGCGCTTGCGCCGTCCGCGCCGCTCGAGGCTGACGAGAATAACGAGGACAGTTCGTCGCCGATCGACCGCGTCGGTCACTTCGAGCCGGCGTTCCAGGCTGCGCAGGTCAAGCTCGACGCGACCTACACTACGCCGGGCCAGACCCACGCGATGATGGAGCCGCACGCCAGCATCGCGGCGTGGGACGGTGATAAGCTCACTGTCTGGACCTCGAACCAGATGATCGCCTGGTCGAAGGGCGATGTCGCCAAAGCCCTGAGCATTTCCCCGGGCAAACTACGCATCGACTCGCCTTATATCGGCGGCGGGTTCGGCGGGAAGCTGTTCGTCCGCGCTGACGCAGTCCTGGCGGCGCTCGGCGCCAAGGCGGCGAAGCGCCCGGTCAAGGTAACACTGCAGCGGCCGATGATCGCCAACAACACCACCCACCGGCCGGCGACAATCCAGCGCATCCGCATCGGTGCTGGCCACGACGGCACAATCACCGCGATCGCCCACGAAAGCACGTCCGGCAACCTGCCCGACGGCAAGCCCGAGACCGCGGTCTCGCAGACGAGGCTGCTGTACGCCGGCGCCAACCGCATGACCCTGATGCGGCTCGCGGTGATGGACCTGCCCGAGGGCAATGCTATGCGCGCGCCGGGCGAGGCACCGGGCCTGATGGCGCTCGAGATCGCCATGGACGAGATGGCCGAGAAGCTGAAGCTGGACCCGGTCGAGTTCCGGGTTATCAACGACACTCAGGAAGACCCGGAGAAGCCCGGTCGCAAGTTCTCGCAACGCCAACTGGTCCAGTGCCTCCAGGATGGTGCCGCTCGCTTTGGCTGGGACAAGCGCAGCGCCAAGCCTGGTCAGGTCCGCGACGGCCAGTGGCTGGTCGGCATGGGCGTCGCGTCGGCGTTCCGGAACAGCATGCTGATGAAGTCGGCGGCGCGCGTCCGGCTCGACCGCAAGGGTGTCGTCACGGTCGAGACTGACATGACAGACATCGGCACCGGCACCTACACGATCATCGCCCAGACCGCCGCCGAGATGATGGGGCTGCCGCTGGACAAGATCGTCGTCAAGCTTGGCGACTCCGACTTCCCTGCATCCGCCGGTTCGGGTGGCCAATGGGGTGCCAACAACTCGACCTCGGGTGTCTATGCGGCGTGCGTCAAGCTGCGCGAGGCCGTAGCGCAAAAGCTCGGGTTCAACGTGACCGACGTCGAGTTCGTCGACGGTCACGTGCGCTCGGGCAATCGCAGTCGGCCGCTCGGCGAGGCGGCCCACGACGGCGTGCTCACCGCCGAGGATCACATTGAGTACGGCGACCTCGACAAGCACTACCAGCAGTCGACCTTTGGCGCACATTTTGTCGAGGTTGGGGTCAATGCCTACACCGGCGAGACCCGCATTCGCCGCATGCTCGCAGTGTGCGCGGCGGGCCGCATCCTGAACCCCAAGTCAGCGCGCAGCCAGGTCATCGGCGCAATGACGATGGGCACCGGCGCGGCGCTGATGGAGGAGCTCGCGGTCGACACGCGCTTGGGGTTCTTCGTCAACCACGACCTCGCGACCTACGAGGTGCCGGTTCACGCCGACATCCCGCACCAGGATGTCGTGTTCCTCGACGAGGTGGACCCGATCTCGTCGCCGATGAAGGCCAAGGGTGTCGGCGAACTCGGCATCTGCGGCGTCGGCGCGGCGATCGCCAATGCGATCTACAACGCGACCGGCGTCCGCGTGCGCGACTATCCGATCACCCTCGACAAGTTCATGGACCGGTTGCCACTGGTGGCGTGAGTTCGGCTCGGACGACTATGTGGTGCACCCGGAGGGAATCGAACCCACGACCTGCGGTTTAGGAAACCGTCGCTCTATCCGGCTGAGCTACGGGTGCATCGGCGGTTGGGTAGCCGCGCTGCGCGGGGCGCGTCAACGGCCCGTTGCGGCTGTCGCCTGCTTCGGCGCTAGCGCTGGCGGGCAATGAAGTCGCGGATGTCGGCGCTGAGCTTGGTTAGGTCGGCGTCGTGGACGTACATCATGTGCCCGGCCTGATAGTAATGGAACTCGACCCGGCCGGCTGGGAAGCCAGTGCGGTTGAGCGAGTACTCGGCCCCATAGAACGGTGTCGCAAAGTCGAAATAGCCCTGTCCGACGAAGACCTTCAGACGGCTGTTCTCGCGCAGAGCCCGGCTCAGGTACGGCGCGACGTTAAGGTAGGCAGCACGGTCGCCACGCCCGTCGCCGAGCTTCCAGTCCCAGTCGCCGACCTCGCCGATGGTGACGTACTGGCGCTCGGGTTTGAAACCGAGGTCGCCGCGCGCGTAGCTGTTGATCGCCGCGGTGTAGGCCCCGTCGATGCCGTAGAAACTCGGGTCGTTGTCGGGGCTCTCGCCGGCCTTGTCATAGTCGACGCCCGTGTAGCGGGTGTCGAGCCGCCCAATGGTCAGGCCGCGGTCGCGGAGCAGTTCCTTGTAGAACCGGTCGGGCGTGATGCGCAGGTTGGCGTTCTCGATGTAGGTTTCGCTCAACCCGATGAAGCCTGCCAGCTGGCGGCGGATCTGGTCGTGCTCGGCCGGGCTCAGTGAATTACCCTTGGCGAGCGCGGTCAGGTACGGGCCGCTCGCGAAGTCCCGCGCCGATTGAACGAACGCCTCGAGGTTGGCGGGCTGCTCGGGCAGGTGCTTGTGGTACCAGGCGGTCGCGGCCATCGACGGTAGCGTCACGACGTACTGCATCTCGTTACCTTCGGTCTCGGACTCGGCCCCGAAATCAAGGATCGTCGAGATCAGGATGACGCCGTTCAGCGCAACGTCGTTGTAGCCGCCCTCAAGTTCGTGGGTCACGGCAGCCGAGCGCGTCGTGCCGTAGCTTTCACCGCCGAGGAACTTGGGCGCGTTCCAGCGACCATGCTCGTCGAGCCAGATCCTGATGAACGCGGCGACCGACTTGGCATCCGAGGTGACGCCCCAATAGGTCTTGGGATCGGTGCTGCCGAGCGCGCGCGAGAAGCCGGTGCCGACGGGATCGATGAACACCAGGTCGGTGGCATCGAGCAGCGAATTCGGGTTGTCGACAATCGGGTAGGGTGCCGCGCCGTCGTCCTTGGCGTCGGGGATACGCACCCGCTTCGGACCGAACGCGCCCATGTGGAGCCACACCGAGCCTGAGCCCGGACCGCCGTTAAACAGGAAGGTCACCGGCCGTCGCGGGTCGACGGGCCCGTCCTTGATGTAGGTGGTCGAGAAGATCGCGGCGGCGGGCTTGTCGTTCTTGTCCTTGAGGTAGGTCTCGCTGGCGGTCGCGGTGTAGGTGACCGCGACGCCGCCGAAGACGCCTTTGCGATGGGTCACGGAGACCATCGGCGGCGGGATCGCGCCATCGGATTTGGTGCTGGCGTCGGGTGTCGTGGGCCTGGCGTCCTGGGCATAGAGCGGCGTCAGCGCAACGAGGCCGAGGAGCAGTGCGGCGAGCTTTTTCATGCAGGTTCCCCGGTCGCTCAAGCGTCGGCCTTGGCGCGGATCGGCAGCGGCACCTGGCCAACCTGGATGCCATCCGCGACGAGGCCGGCGACCTCGGCCCTGGTCGCCTCGCCGTATATGCCGCGCTTGACCGCTTCACCGGCGTCGATGGCGCGGGCCTCATTGGCGAAGTTGCCGCCGACATAGTCGCACTTGGACAAAACCTCGGCCTGGACGCGGGCGAGGGCGGCGAGGCCCTGCTTGACCTCGGCCGGCGATGCGGCGCGGTTCGACTTCGACGGCACGGCGGGTGCCATCGCTGCCTTGCCGATGTCGCCGTCGCCGCAGATCGGGCAGGCGACGAGACCACGCGCGGACTGGCTGTCGTAGTCGGCGGTCGACCCGAACCATGCCTCGAAGACGTGGGCCTCGCCGCAGCGCAGGTCGAAGACGATCATGCCGGCAACCTGAAGTCGCGAGCATTGGCGAGCGCCGGTATGCGGCCTCGCGCCGAGGCCACCGCCTTGAGATCGAGGTCGACGACCGCAGCGCCCGCGCCCTCGCCCATGTCGAGCAGGACTTCGCCCCACGGGTCGACGACGAGCGAGTGGCCATAGGTCGAGCGGCCGTCGGCATGGAGGCCAGACTGCGCCGCAGCGACGACGAAGCAGCCGGTCTCGATGGCGCGGGCGCGGAGCAGGATGTGCCAATGCGCCACTCCGGTCGGAACGGTGAATGCGGCGGGAATGCTAAGGATGGCGGCGTCCGCACCCGCCAACGCCCGGTACAGCGCCGGGAAACGCACGTCGTAGCAGACGCTCAGCCCGAGCTTGCCCCACGGGGTCGACGCCACCGCCGCCTGCCCGCCGGGCGCGTAGCCCGACGATTCGCGGTAGCGCTCGCCGCCGGCCAGGTCGACGTCGAATAAGTGGATCTTGTCGTAGCGCGCTACGACCTCGCCGCAGTCGTCGACCAGCAGCGAGCGGTTGACCGGCAGAGCGGCCCCGGCTTCGGGCAGCAGCGCCAGCGAGCCGAGTTCGACCCAGACCTTGTGCTCCCGCGCCGCCGCGCGGACCGCCGCCAGCACCGGGTCGTCGGCCTCGGTGGTCAGGGACAGCGCCAGCCGCTTGCGGTCGCGGTCGAGGACGCCGCTCATCTCGGGGGTGAAGACCAGTTGCGCACCCTGCCCCGCCAAGCCGGTGATCGCCGCGACCAGATCCCGCGCGTTCTCGCTCGCGTCGATCCCGGTCGTGGTCTGCAAAATCCCGATGCGAAGGGTCACGCGGTGAGCAGCGCGTCCAGCCGGCCGTCGCGGTCGGCCGCTGCGAGGTCGTCGCTGCCGCCGACATGGACGCCGCCGATAAAAATCTGTGGCACCGTCGTGCGGCCGTTCGAGCGCTCCAGCATCTCGGCGCGCTTGGGGCCGCCCATGCTGATATCGTACTCCTCGAACGACAGGCCGCGCTTCTTCAGCAGCGCCGTCGCCCGGCAGCAGTACGGGCAAAAGAACTTGGTATAGACCTCGACCCGCGGCATCGCTTCAACTCCTGCTGGGACCGTCGCGCACAACCCGGGCCCAGGTCAAGACGTCGACCGAAGCGGCACCGGCGCGAAGCAGCACCCGGGCGCACGCCTCAACGGTTGCGCCTGTCGTAAATACGTCATCGACCAGAACGATCCTTCGCCCTCGCACTTGCTCGCGACGGGCGACCCGGAACGCGCCCTGGACGTTGCGTGCCCGCGCTTGGCGGCCGAGGCCCCGGCTGAGCAACGTCGACTTTACCCGGACGAGCGCGTCGACCGCGAGCGGTGTCTGCGTGCGCTTGCCGACCGCCCGCGCCAGGAGTGCCGCCTGGTTGAAACCCCGGGACCACAGCCGCGAGCGGTGCAGCGGCACCGGCACCAGCAGAGCCTCGGCCCCGAGCACATTCGCCCCGACGCGGGCCAGCTGCGGTGCCATCACGCGCGCCAGATGCTGGCGGTCACCGTGCTTGAAGCCGAGCAGCACGGTCCGCGCCGCGCCCTCGTAGGCCAGCGCCGCCCGCGCCGTCCGGTAGCGCGGTCGCTTGAGCAAGCAGGCCCCGCACTGCGCGCCGTCGCCCCGGTCATGGTCGAACGGGTCGCCGCACACCGCGCACCACGGCGCGGTCAGGAAGCGCAATTGCCCCCAGCACGGCGCGCAAAACCGCCCGTCGTCGGCAACGATTTCCCGGCACGCCGGGCAGCGCGGCGGCAGCACGAGGTCGAGAAGCGTGGTGCCGGCAGCGGCGAGCCAGCGCGTCGGGAGGGTGAGCGCGGTCATCGGGGCGCAGTCTATGAGGCCAGGCGGCGAAGGGCTACAAGCGCCGCATTGCCGGGGAGCATTCGATGGGTTTCGCGATCATTCCGCTGATCTTGCTGTTCGTGCTGCTGGTACTCGGGTCGCAGACCTTCGGGATCAATCAGGAGTACCAGCGCGCGGTACTGTTCCGGCTGGGGCGGCTGGGGACCACCAAGGGCCCGGGCTGGTACTGGCTGATCCCGCTGATCGACCGGGTCCAGAAGGTCGACATCCGGATCATCACCGTCCAGCTCGACACGCAGGAGACGATCACGCGGGACGGCGTCGCGGTGCGGGTCAACGCCGTGCTGTGGTACCGTGCCGCCAATCCGGCGATGGTGGTGACCGCGGTCGAGAACTGGCAGGCGGCAGTGATCCAGGGGGCGGAGACGGGCCTACGCGATGCGATCGGGCAGAGCGACCTCGACAACCTGCTGAAGGACCGCCTCGGCATCAACAAGCGGCTGCTCGAACTGCTGGCGGTGACGACGGCGAAGTGGGGCGTCGACGTCGATGCGGTTGAGGTCAAGGACATCGACATCCCCGAGCAGATGCAGCGCGCCATCGCCCGCGAGGCGGAGGCGATCCGCGAGAAGCGGGCACGGATCATCAAGGCAGAAGGCGAGAACGAGGCCTCGGCCAAGCTCGCCGAGGCGGCCGCGACGATCGCAGCGTCGCCCGGCGCGCTCGAGCTGCGTCGCCTGCAGACGCTAACCGAGATCGGGGTCGAGCATAATTCGACGATCATCGCGATGCTGCCAGTCGAGTTGCTCCACGCGGCGCGCAAGATCGCCGGGATGCCGCCTGCGACCGACGAGTAGCGCGGCTTTCACCGCAGCTCGGCCTCGGGCATAGGCGGCACATGTCGGCCAGCATCTTCGACCGTCGGGCCCGCCGGGCACAGGCGCTGCGGGTCAGCGCGACGCGGGCGAAGCACGACTTTCTGCACCGCGCGCTGGCCGAGAACGTCGCCGAACGGCTGACCGCGGTGCGGCGGGAATTTGCGCGCGTGCTCGATCTGGGAGGAAACGTCGCTGAGCTGCTGCCGTCCAGAGCGCAGACCGTCGGGCTCGGCCTCGGGATGGGCTTCGACGTCGTTGGCGACGAGGACCGTCTCCCTTTCGCCGATGCCAGCTTCGACCTCGTCGTCTCGGCAGGCACCCTTCAGAACGTCGGCGACCTGCCCGGCGCATTGCTCCTGGCGCGGCGGGTGCTGGTTCCCGACGGCTTGTTCGTGGCGAGCTTGTTCGGTGGCGCGACGCTGGGCGAATTGCGCGCCGACCTGCTGGCGGCCGAGAGCGCGCTGACCGGCCGGGCGGCGGCGCGGGTCGCGCCGATGGTCGACGCGCGCGAGGCGGGAGCACTGCTCAACCGCGCCGGGTTCGCGCTGCCGGTGGTCGATATCGATCGGCTGGCGGTGCGCTACGACAATCTGTTCGCGGCGTTGGGGGACCTCCACGGCAGCGGCGAGGGCAATATCCTGATGGGTCGCGTGCCGCTGCGCCGCGACGTGCTGGCGGACGCGGCGCGGCGGTTTTCTAAGCGCGCCGGGGCGGACGGGCGGATCGAGGTGGCGATCGATGTCATAACCCTGACTGGATGGGCACCGGCGTCGTCGCAGCCGAAGCCGCTGGCGCGCGGAAGTGGGCAGGTCAGTTTGGCGAGTGTGCTCCGCCGGCGCTCAGAGTAAGGCGTCGAGCAAGCCGACCAGCGGGCGATCGGCGGGCAGAAGGTCGAGGCCGAACAGCTCGGGCACCCGCATCCAGCGCAGTTCCTGACCCTCGAGCGGCACCGCCGTGCCCTTCCAGCGCCGGCAGACGAACAGCAACAGGATCAGGTGCTTGTCCCCGGTATCGTGGCTGGCGAAACCCGCCGGTGCGAGGCACGAAGCAGTGGTGTCGATGCCAAGTTCCTCGGCGAGTTCGCGGACCAGCGCTGCCTCTGGGGCTTCACCGGCCTCGATCTTGCCGCCTGGAAATTCCCAGCGCCCCGCCATCGACTTGCCAGGCGGGCGGGTGGCGACGAGGACCCGACCGTCAGCGTCGACGAGCGCTGCCGCGACGGCAAGGACAAGGCTAATGCCAGGGCGCACGGCGGGGCCGGGGCAATCTTCGATCATGCCAGACCGACGGCGGTGGCGATGTCGCGCGCGAGTTCGTCCTCGGCGGCAAACGGATCGTATTTCACATAGCGTGCCGACGCGGCGGTGACGGCGGCCGCAATACGGGTGTCGGCAGCCAATGCTTCCAGCGCGGCTTGCACGTTCGCTGCGGCTGGCCGCTCGCCGAGCAGCTTTGCCAGGTCCTGTCGTTCGAGCCGCCAGCCGAGAAGCGCCGTCTCCAGGGTGTCGGGGATGACGAGTTGCGGACATGCCTGTCGGATCGCCTCGCAGCCGGTGGCGTGGCCGCCTCGACCGGCGAAGAGTGCAGCCTCGCCAAGGATATGCGCCGTGTCGACCGGAGCTGCCGTATAGGCGATGTTGGAGGCCAAGTCCGGCGGTGGGGTCGGGCCGTGCCACAGGGTCGGCCAGCCCAGGGCCGCGAGCGCGGTGGCGAGGGGCACCGCTCCAGCATGGTCGCCCGGGATGTAGACGAAGGTCCGCGGCCCGCTCGCGTCGGGCCAGGCCGGACGTGCGGTCGCAGCCAGCCCGGTCATTGCGCCATAGTAAGTGGCACCCGATGCAGCGCCGTAGTGGTCCATCTCCGGCCAGGTTTCGAGGAACCGCGGCGACTTGGCGAGCAGCGCCGGCAGGCCGTCGAGCAGCGGCGCGCCGAAGCGCCGGCAGATCGTGCGGACGACGTCATCCGCGCCCGCACCCGCCGCGGTCCGCGCCGCAGGGTCGTCGGGCAACCACGGCATCAGGCTGGGCAAGGGCTCGCTTGCGGGCGGGCAGGCCCACGCGGTGCCGACGCGGACGGCAGGGAGACCCGCGACGTGCGCCGCGAGCAGCGAGGCGGGCGCGAACTCTGCCGACAACGCGTCCGGACGAACGCCGTCGATGAGCTGGAGCCACGCCGCAACCAATACGGTGGCAGTGTCGACGTCGGCCATGCCGCCGTCGGCGATGGCGCGCGCGTAAGTTAACGTCGGGGTGCGAGGCACGCTGCGCTGGTGGATCGGGGCCTGGAGGATACGTGCGAAGGGCCGATCACTAAGGCTCGACGCGGTAAGCAGGTCACGCGCCGCAAAGGCGGTGGCGATCCCGCGCCGCGCCAGGCCACGGGCAAGCGGCGCGACGTGCGCGACATGGCCGAAGGCTCGGCCGAGCTCCCAGGTCGCGAGGATGATCGTCACGCTGGCGACTGTCGGGGGTCGCCGGCCCGCACGCAAGCGCGGTGCACAACAAACCGCGCAGGCTAGTACGGGCCAATGTGTGGCAAGGCGTGTTATGCGATCGAGACGCCGATCAGCCGCTCGTATTCGCCTTCCGGGGTGCCGTAGCCGTCGCCGGCATGATGTTCGAGGCCGGCACGGTCGATGACGCTGACGACCCCGCGCCGGGCCGCGACCAGCCCGGCGCGCTCCAGCGTCTGGATGGCGACGGTGACGCCGGCGCGGCGCACCCCGAGCATCAGCGACAAGCGCTCGTGTGTCAGGTGGATATCGGGCTCGCCGAGGCGGTCCTGCGACATCAGCAGCCAGCGCGCGAGGCGCTGCCCGATCGTGTGCGAGGCATTGGCGAGCGCGGTGTGCGCAACCTGGATGAACACTGTTTGGGCGTAAGCGAGCAGCAATTTCTCCAGCGTCGGGCTGCTGTCGACGGCCTTGCGTAACGCGTCCGCCCGGATGCGCCAGCCATGGCCGGAAATCTGAACGAAGCACAGCAACGGCGTGCGGTCGGTGCCGTGGACGACGGCGGTATCGACCAGGCCGTCGCGACCGACCAGCGCCACCTCGACCTGCCGGCCGGTTGCCGTCGACGAGATCAGCGAGCAGATGCCGTGTTCGGGAAACCAGCTGTAGGTGATCGGCGCATCGGGCTCGATCAGCGTCTCGCCGATCGACAAATCGACCGCCATCAGGTTCGGACGTAGAAGCTCGTAATCCGCCGCTGAAAGCCGCGACAGGAGTATGTTTCTTAGCGATTCCTGGTCCGGTCCGGACATTCCCACCCCGTCATTCGGGGCGGGAGAAAAAACTCTCTCGGCCGCCAGTGCCCGGAAATCAGACTGGCGATTTTTGCCCTCTAGCATGAGCATGTCTGGAACCGAAGCGGAACGTTGTCGGTACGCTTACGGACCTGTTTCAATATTTCCGTCATACGAGTGGTAAATAAGCACCCACGAATTCCTGTTCAGTTCTATATCGTACAAAACTGCTCACCGCATTTACTGGAATTATTGCGGGGTGCCAGGGGAGCTTATTTGCCGCACTCTGCGCATCGATAAAATCGTAACAGCGCCGAACGGACTCTATACTCAAGCGCGCTGGTAACGAAGATACCAGACCTCATGCTCAAGACGGCGTGCCTTGGCTTCGTAGCGCGTTGCGGGCCAATCGTCCGGGCGCAGCTGCCAATCAGCCGGCCCAGCCGCGACCCACTTGAAATCGCCCCGAACCGCCATCTGCATCAAGGTCCAGCGCAAATAAATCGGATGATCCGTGCTGATCCGCAGTTCGCCGCCCGGGCGGATGCGGTCGGCGAGCAGGTCGAGCGGACCCGGATTGACGAAACGACGCCGGGCATGGCGCAGCTTGGGCCACGGATCGGGGTGGAGCAGGAAGGCGCGCGACAGGCTGGCGGGGGCGATCCGGTCGAGAACGTCGAGCGCGTCGCCCATATAAAGCCGGACGTTCTCGAGTTCGCCGTCACGAATGTGGTTGAGCGCGCTGACGACGCCGTTGAGAAACGGCTCGCAGCCGATCACCCCGACGTCGGGGTTTGTCGCCGCCAACGCCGCGAGATGCTCGCCGCCGCCGAAGCCGATTTCGAGCCACAGGGGACGCCTCGCGCCGGCGGCATCCCCGAACAACGTCGTCGCATCGAGCGGACCGGTGGGCGGCACCACGACCTGCGGCAGCAGCGCCTCGACCAGCGCCGCCTGGCCGTGCCTGAGGGCATGGCCCTGACGGCGGCCATACAGCCGCCGGGTCGTGGTCGGGTCGGTCACATCGTGGTTGGTCGGGCCCGTGCCAGACCCGCCGTCGCCTAGGCTATCGTCGCTCAGACCGCGGCCTTGAGCTTGTCGACGAGGTCGAGGCGCTCCCACGAGAAGCCGCCTTCGGTGTCGGGGGTGCGGCCGAAGTGGCCGTAGGCGGCGCTGCGCTCGTAAATCGGCTTGTTGAGGCCGAGGTGCTCGCGGATGCCGCGCGGGGTCAGCTTGACGAGCTGCGGCAGGGCCGCCTCGATTGCCGCCTCGGGGACAGTGCCGGTGCCGTGGGTGTCGACGTACAGCGACAGGGGCTCGGCAATACCGATGGCATAGCTGAGCTGGATGGTGACGCGGCGCGCGAGGCCGGCGGCGACGATGTTCTTCGCCATGTAGCGCGTGATGTAGGCGGCCGAGCGGTCGACCTTGGTCGGGTCCTTGCCGCTGAATGCGCCACCGCCGTGCGGCGAGGCGCCGCCGTAGGTGTCGACGATGATCTTGCGCCCGGTCAGCCCGCAGTCGCCGTCGGGGCCGCCGATCTCGAAGCGCCCGGTCGGATTGACGTAGATCACCGTCTCGTCGGTGACGAAGCCCTTGGGCAGCACATCGTTCAGTACGCCGACGACGTAGTCGCGGAGTTCCTTGTACTTGGCGGGGTTACCCTTGCCGTCATGGTCGTAATAGTCGGCGGCGTGCTGGGTCGAGACGACGAGGGCGGTGGCGCGGACCGGCACCTCGTTTTCGTACATCAGCGTGACCTGGCTCTTCGCGTCGGGCTCGAGGAACGGTGCTGCGCCCGAATGACGGTCGGCGGCGAGCCGCTCGAGGATGCGGTGCGAGTAGTGCAGCGTCGCCGGCATGTAGTCGGGCGTTTCGTCGGTCGCGTAACCGAACATGATGCCCTGGTCACCGGCGCCCTCGTCCTTGTTGCCGGACGCGTCGACGCCCTGGGCGATCTCCGCCGACTGGGCGTGCAGGTTGTTCTCGAACTCGGCGGTCTCCCAGTGGAAGCCCTCCTGCTCATAGCCGATGCGCTTGACCGTGGCGCGCGCCACCGCCTCGATGCGCTTCTTGCCGTCTTCGGTCAGCACGCCGTGCTCGTCGATCAGGGTGCGGTCAGATGAGCGGACTTCACCCGAGACGATGATCTTCTGGGTGGTGACCATGGTTTCGCAGGCGACGCGGGCCTGAGCATCGCCGGCGAGGAACAGGTCAACGACGGCGTCAGAAATCTGGTCGGCAACCTTGTCGGGATGCCCCTCGGAAACCGACTCGCTGGTGAAGAGGAAGCTGCTGCGCGCCATCTGGAGCTCCGGAGGTAGGACTGGTGAACGAAGGCGCGTCTAGGCCAAACGGCGCGGCCCCCGCAAGGATATAAAGCTATCCTTATATCCGCCTGCGGCTTGTCCATGCAGCAGCGGCGGCGAGGAGCAGCCCGAACGCGAGGCTGGTCCAGTGGGCGAAGTGCGCGAACGGTGTGGGCGGCAGGGGCGCGGGCAGCGGTGCCGAGATCACCCCCATGACGTGCGGGGCGACGGTGTGAAGGAGCCGCCCGCGCGGATCGATCAGTGCGCTGACCCCGGTCGGTGTGGCGCGGGCGACCGGCAGCCCCTCCTCGATCGCCCGCAGCCGGGCCTGGGCGAGGTGCTGAACCGGTCCCGATGGGCCGAACCACGCATCGTTGGAGACGTTCAGGATCCATGCCGGGCGGTGCGCCTCGTCGACGACCTGCGCCGGGAAGATCATCTCGTAGCAGATCTGGATGCCGGCGGCGGGAAAGCCAGGCAGCGCCAGCGTCCGTGGACCGGGCCCGGGCAGGAAGTCGATGTCGCCCGGCGTCAGGCGTGCCAGGCCGATCGCTTCCATGATGCCGCGTGCGGGCACATATTCGCCGAGTGGCACCAGGTGCGCCTTGTCGTAGCGGCCGTGGAGGATGCCGGCCGAGTCGAGGACGAACAGGCTGTTGGTCGCAGCGGTGATCTCGCCGTGCGTGTCGCGGACCAGCGCCTCGCCGCCGAACATCAGCAGGTCGCCGGGCTTGAGGACGCTTGCCAGCACGGCGCGAACCTGCGGATCGTCCTCGACCTCGAACGGGATTGCGGCCTCGGGCCAGGCGACGATGGCGGGAGCATGGGGTGCGGCGAGAGCGTTGCGGGTGAGGGTAAGGTAGCGGCGGAAATGCTCCTGTTCGAGCGCCGGGTCGTATTTCTCCGACTGTCCGATGTCGGGTTGGACAAGGTGGACGATCGTCGTGGTGGGCGGCAGCGCGTCCGGCACAAGGACGCCCGCGAGCAGCGTGAACCCGCACAGCGCTCCGAACGTCAGCATCGCCGTCACGCGGTTGTAGGTCGCGCCAATGGCGACGGCACCTCCCGCCAGTACCACCAGCCCCGACAGGCCGAGGCCACCGAAGGCGCTCGCGAGTTGCGCGACACCGGTATCGATCAGCGCCACCCCGAGCGGATTCCACGCAAAGCCCGACAGCAGGTGGCCGCGCAACCACTCTCCGAGCATCCACGCCGGCGCGAGCAGGAGCGCCCGGCCCAGCCGACTGCGTCCGAACGAGGCAATCAATGCCGCGAAGCCGGTGTAGAGCGCCAGGAACATCGCCAACCCGATGACGGCGACCCAGCCGAGCGCGGCGGGCATCTTGGCCTGGTAGGTGAAGGCGGTGGCGATCCACGTCAGCCCGACCGCAAAGTGGCTCCAGCCGAACAGCCAGCCGGTCCCAAATGCGGCGCGGCGATTGGGGGCCTCGCCGATCAGCCAGATCAGCACGGCGATTGCGATGATGGTCAGCGGCCAAGCCCCGAATGGCTCGAACCCGGTCGCCGCGAGGGCCCCGGCAGCGAGCGCCAAGCCCCGCCGCAGCCAGGGGCTCATCAGTAGATGCCGCCCGCGTTGTTGAGGAAGTCGGCGTCGGAGCGGACGCGCTTGCCGGCATTGCCCGCGAGCATGTCCTGCTGCTTCAGGCTGCCGGTGCGGCGCGGCTCGCTGGCGGGCTTGAACGCCTCCCAGATCACCAGTGCCTTGCGCTCGTCGGTCGGGTTGACCCCGTAGACCCGCTTGCCCGAGCGACGCTCGATGGTGACCATGCGGATACCCGAGGGAATCACGAACGGCAGCTTCGGCGCGTCCTTGAGCACGGTCTCGCCGAACTGCCGCCAGATCGGCACCGCGATGGTACCGCCCTGCGCGTAGCCGCCGAGCGAGCGCGGTCGGTCGTAGCCCATGTAGAGCCCGGCGATCAGCTGCGGGGTGCCGCCAACGAACCACACGTCGTTCGGGCCGCTGGTGGTGCCGGTCTTGCCCGCGAGCGGCCGGTTCATCGAAGCCAGGCCCATCGCGGTGCCGCGGGTGACGACGCCCTCCATCAGGTGGACGATCTGGTAGGCGGTACGCGCGTCGATGACCTGCTTGGGCGCGCCGCCGGGGCGCGGCATCGCCTCGCCGTGCCAGTCGGCGGCCTCGCAGCCTTCGCAATCGCGGGTGTCGGCGCGGTAGAGCGTCTTGCCGTTCTTGTCCTGGACCCAGTCGACCAGCGTCGGCACGCGCTGGCGGCCGCCGTCGAACAGCTGGGCATAGCCGTTGACCAGATGCAGCACCGTCGTCTCGCCTGCCCCAAGCGCGATCGCGAGCACCGCCGGATACTTGCCGATCCCGAGATTGGAGGCCGTGCGCACGACCTTGTCCATGCCGGTGTTGTAGGCGATGCGGACGGTCATCAGGTTGCGCGACTGCTCGAGGCCCCAGCGCATCGTCTGCGCCCCAGCATAGCCACCGCTGAAGTTCTTGAAGCATTTCTGCCCCAGCCGCTTGGTCTGGAACACGCAATAGGGCGCGTCGACGACGATCGAACTCGGGGTGAAGCCATTGTCGAGCGCGGTCGCATAGACGATCGGCTTGAAGGTCGAACCCGGCTGGCGCAGCGCCTGGGTCGCGCGGTTGAAGGCCTGGGCGCGTGCATCGAAGCCACCGACCATCGCCAACACGCGCCCCGTACGCGGGTCCTCGACGACCATGCCGCCCGAGATCAGCGGCACCTGCCGCAGCGCGTAGCCGCTACCGAGTTTGGCCACCGGGATGACGTCGCCGGGCTTGAGCGCCTGCGAGGCGGGGACATTGGTGCCCACCAGAAGGCGTTGCGCGGCGGATGCCGGGAGCTCGCCCTCGGTGCCGTCGGCGAACCCGAGCCGCGCCGCATTGCTGTCCTTGGACAGCACGACGGCTGGGTACCATTCGGGGTAGCCGGTCGCGATCCGCGCCTGCCGGAGCCGCGTCGGCCAGCCGTCGCCGAGCTCGATATGCGCCGGCGGCCCGCGCCACGGCTTGCCGCTCTCGTAGCGTACGAGGCCATCGCGCAGCGCTTTCTCGGCGGTTGCCTGTATGAACGGGTCGATCGAGGTGCGAATCCACAGGCCCCCGCCGTAAACGCTGTTCGGGCCGTCCGCCTGCGCCTCGCCGAAGCGGTCGATCAGGCTGCGGCGCACGTCCTCCAGGAAGTAGTCGCCGACGTTGGTGACCCGCGGCGTGAAGCCCTTGACCGCGACGATCGGCTCGGCCTCCGCGGCGGCTGCTTCGGCGGGGGTGATGTAGCTGTTCGCAACCATCCGCCCGAGCACATAATTGCGCCGCGCCGACGCGCGCTCGCGGCCATGCTCGGTGGTCGGGCTATAAGTCGACGGCGCCTTCGGCAGGATCGCCATGTAGGCCATCTGGGCGAGGTCGAGGTCGGCGACACCCTTGCCGAAATACGCCTGTGCCGCCGCCTCGACGCCGTACGAGTTACGCCCGAGAAAAATCTGATTCAGGTACAGTTCGAGAATCTGCGGCTTGGTGAAGGCGTTCTCGAGCCGCCACGCCAGCACCGCTTCCTTGAGCTTGCGGGTCAGCGAGACTTCGTTGGTAAGCAGGAGATTCTTCGCCACCTGCTGGGTAATCGTCGAGGCGCCAACCGGGCGCTTGTCGGTGCCGAACGACTTCAGATTGGTCCACACCGCGCCGACGATGCCGGCGTAATCGATGCCGTGGTGCTGAAAGAAGGTCTTGTCCTCCGCCGAGATGTAGGCCTCGATCAGCTTCGGCGGAATGTCCTTGTAGCCGAGGTAGATACGCCGCTCACGGGTGAAGCTGGTCAGCACCGTGCCGTCGGCGGCGCGCACCGTCGACGGCAGCGGCGGGGTGTATTTGCTCAGGGTCGCGGTGTCGGGCAGGTCCTTGATCGCCGACCACGCCAACAGCCCGACGGCCAGCACTGCAAGCAGCAGTGCACCTGCGCCCCATGCCAACACGCGCCTCGTCCGGGTCAAAGCCACCGCTCCATCGCGTTGCGCTATAGCATTGCGTGGAGCGGCGGCCAGCGACTGTTTAGATGACGACCGCGTCAGGCCGAGCCGATTTCATGTCAGGGCCCATTCGATAAGTTCGGCGAGGCCGAAATCCTTGGTCGGGTCGGCGATCGGCACCATCGGCCGCCAGCCCGGCTTGTGAAGGATGCTGGTGGTATCGGCGATCATCAGCCCCATGAAGGTCTCGAGCACGATCGTGCTCCCCATCGGCCCGAGATGATGGCCGCCGAAGATATCCGCCTCGCCGCCGTGCTTGCCGCTGCCCTCCGGGTCGTTTTGATCGGCACTCCACGTCGAATACCACTCGGCCTCGCGCAGGATATAATACCACAGCGGGGTGTGGTTCTGGCCAAGGCCGTCCTTGAACATTGGCGCGAGCGCGGCGCGCCGGTCACGCAGTTCGGTCAGGTCGTCCTCGACCGGCTTGGCGAAGCGCGAACCCGCCGACCAGATCGTTACCGGATCGAGCAGCGGGAAGGTGCCGACGCCGCCTGTCGGCAACGACATTCGACTGGCCACCTGTTCGGCGCTCGGCAACCGCATCATCGAGCCACGGAGCAGGTTGAGGAACGGCAGGCTGCGCTTGCGTTCCGTCTCCGCCATATGGTCGGGCAGCACGGCGAGACCACGCACTAGCAGCGAGTCGATCCGATACGACGGCTGCAGCGCGCCTGCGCCGAGATGCTGAGTTTCGGGCATGCGCCCAGGCATTTTCAGGAAATAGCCCCAGTCGATCCCCCACGCTGCGGGAATCTTTCGGAAACCACGGAGGTCGCCATGCACGTCGGATTGTGCCGCATCGAATATCGGGATGCGACGGTTCTGGATCTGCCCCGGCTGCATCGGATGCTCCTGGTCGACACCGACGACAGCGTTCAACGCATAGCTCGGTCGTACCATGGAATGTCCGAACCGGTACGCCGCGCCCGAGAACTCGATGGGCATGTACGGATATTTCGCGCTGGGCGCGTTGTAGTAACGCAGTCGCGGCAGACTGCCCGAACTCATCACATCGGCGTAAATCGCTTTGTGCGTCACCTTCGCGAGAAAGTCGTGAACGACGACCCATTGGTAGTGCCAGCGAGTGATCTGCGCCGCGCGCTGAAACCGCTCCCAGCGCTGATGGACCCCCGCCATGAGCGACGCCGTCCGCATCACCTTGTTGTGACAGGCGATAACCGCTGTGTGAATCTGCGCGACGATGTTGTTTTCGTCGTTGCGAGGATCGCCGATAAGGGCGTGGTCGGCTGGGCCTCGCAGATGGTCGTGCCGAGTCTGCACCGGGCCTGGTTTGGGCGGGGTGATGTCGGCGCCGGTAAGCAGCGTGAAATCGTTGCTGTAAAGATGGGGGCTGCCGAACGGACCACGACCGTAGACCGAGTCGAGATCAAGGCGTGCCGTACGAAAATTGGAAGTCGCTCCGGGATCGGACTCGCGTTCGCCGATACCGGTCTGGTCGAGCGTCAGGTCGTGATCGACGAACTGCCCGAAATATGTGTACCCGGCCGGGATCGTCGGGTTCTCGTCCTCGTCTCCCAAATTGAAGAACTGCCCCGGATCTTCCTTCTTGATCATCGTCTCGGCGAGCTGCCAGAGCGCCTCCTCGTTGTATTCGATGCCAATCTGGTCGGGAAACATGCGGCCGAAGCGGCCGTAGCCGCCGGCGACCGCCTCATCCATGCCCCGGCGGTCGCCGAGGTTGTGCTGCATCGCAAATTTTTTGGGTGGTGAAGCCATTGGTCGGTCCTCATGAAGCGCCGCGCCTGTGAGGCGGCTAGGTTTCGCTGCGACGCGACCCATTTTTGCTTCTTGTTGGTCCTGCACCGACCCTGTGCCCGAACACTTCCTAAATACTCTATTAATATTGAGCATTCGTTAATGAAATCCGGCGGTGGTTGACGCGCACGTCAACCTGCGGCACTTCCGTATGCGGGAGATTCAGCCATGCTCGACACCTCGACCCGGACCGCATTCGACGCCGACCACGGCCAGTTTCGCGAGACCGTCCGCAAGCTTTTCGACCGTGAGTTGATCCCCAACCTCGACCGCTACGAGCACGAGAAGGTCGTCGACCGGAAGTTCTGGCGGGCATGCGGCGATGCCGGTCTGCTGTGCCCGACGATCCCCGAGCACCTCGGCGGCCTCGGCCTCGATTTCGGCTACAATGCGGTGATCGACGAGGAATTGAGCTATGCCGGGTCGTCGGCAGGGATCACGCTACAGTCGGATATCGTCTGCGACTATATCGTCAACTACGGCAGCCCCGAGCAGCAGGCCAAATGGCTGCCGCTGATGATCAGCGGCGAGGCAATTACCGCGATTGCGATGACCGAGCCCGGCACCGGCTCCGACCTTCAAGGCATCAAGACCACGGCGCGCCGCGACGGCAACCATTATGTCGTCAACGGCTCCAAGACCTACATCACCAACGGGCAGTCGGCGGACCTGATCATCGTCGTCGCCAAGACGGACCCGGAACTCGGTGCCAAGGGCATGTCACTGCTCCTGGTCGAGGCCGACCGCGACGGCTTTGCTAGGGGCCGCAACCTCGACAAGATCGGCCAGAATTCCGCCGACACTTCGGAGCTGTTCTTCAACGACGTCCGCGTACCGATCACCAACTGCCTCGGCGAGGAGGGCAAGGGCTTCGCGTACCTGATGAGCCAGCTGCCGCAGGAGCGCCTGTCGATCGCGGTGTCGGCGCAAGCCGGGGCGCAGCGCGCCTTCGACGAGGCGGTGAAATTCACCAAGGACCGCAAGGCGTTCGGCAAGACGGTGTTCGATTTCCAGAACACCAAGTTCGAGCTGGCGACCTTGAAGACCAAGCTGCAGGTCGGCTGGGCCCACCTCGACTGGGCGATCAAGCGGCATCTAGCCGGCGAGCTGACCGCGGCCGAAGGCGCTGCCGCCAAGCTATGGCACACCGAGTTGCAGTGGGAGGCGTGCGACGTCGCCCTCCAGCTCCACGGCGGCGCGGGCTATATGAACGAGTACCCGATCGCGCGGCTGTGGCGGGATGCGCGGGTGACGCGGATTTTTGGCGGGACGAGCGAGATCATGCGCGAGATCGTGTCGCGGACGATCTGAGGGGCTACCCCCCCAGCACCGACCGCGCCTGGCTATCCAGATGCGCCAGCATCGCCGTCGTCACCGCCGACCCCGACCGCGCGCGCGCGACGAGCCCCGCGACACGCGCGACGCGGTCCTCCTTCGCCGTCAGCCAGGCCTCGACCGCTTCGACGGGGTCGCCGTCCGGCTGGACGATGCGCCGCATCAGGTCGATGCGGAGATGCTCGAAATCACGCACCAACCGGGCCTGCAGCAGCCGCTCCCACGGATCGTCGGGGTTGAGCGACGCCGCCGCCCCCTTGGCCCAGTCGAGGCCCATCGCCTCGCCGAGCCTTGTGTAGGCGCGTGCCGTCTGCGCGGCATCGATGTGCAGGTCCGCCGCCAGCAGCCCAACCCCGACCGCGCCGTCGAGCGCCGCAATGCGCAGCAGCACCTCGCTGAGTTCGGGGGGTGCACCGCGCGTCGTCAGGTCGGTCCGCATTACCTCGATCTGGGCGCGGGGTTCTGGGCGCAGCAAGTCGAAAATACCTTCCCCCAACCGCGCGATGCTCGGGCGCAGTCGCTCGACCAGCACCGTCGGGGTGAGACCATGGCCCGAGCGCAGCAGGTCGGCCATCTGGGTTCGCAGCACCGCAACCGCCGCGACGTTAAGGTCGAGCTGGACGCTGCCGGGCACGTCGGCGGCCTCGATCGCATCCCAAAGTGCCGGAAAGTCGAACAGCGACCGCGCCGCGACGAACGCCCCCGCGACCTCCGACAGCCCGACGCCCATCTCCTCGGCCAGCTCGAACGGCAGAGTCAGCCCGCCGCGATTGATCAGCGCGTTCGCCAGCTTGGTGGCGACCAGCTCGGAGCGCAGCCGGTGGCCGTCGATGGCGGCGACGTGATGCTCGTGCATGGCGCGCGGGAAGGCGTGGTGAAGGTCGGGCACCAGGCTCGGGTCGTCGACCAGCGTGCAGTCGACCAGCGCCTCGTAGATCGCCATCTTGGCGTAGGCCATGATGACCGCGAGTTCGGGCCGTTCGAGGCCATGGCCGGTGCGGGCGCGCGCGATCAGGATCTCGTCGCTGGCCAGCCCCTCGACCTTGCGGTCGAGCTGCGCGGCGCTGACCTCCAGGGTCTGGAGGAGTTGGAGGTAGCCGCCAACCGCGCCCGCGCCGCCGCGCTCGGCGATGCTCAGCGCCTGGGTTTGCAGCGTGTTGTCGCGGAGCACGAGCGCCGCGACATCGTCGGTCATGGCGACCAGCAGGGTGTCGCGGTCGGCCTCGGTCAGCGTCCCCGCAGCGACTTCCGAGCCGAGCGCGATCTTGATGTTGACCTCGTTGTCGGAGCAGTCGACGCCGGCGCTGTTGTCGATGAAGTCCGTGTTGATGCGCCCGCCCTTGGCCGCGTATTCGATGCGCGCGGCCTGGGTCAGCCCGAGGTTGGCGCCCTCGCCGATGACCTTGGCCCCGACGTCGCGCGCATCGACGCGGTGGCCGTCGTTGGCGCGATCGCCGACCGCGATGCTGGTCTCGGCCTCCGCCTTCACATAGGTCCCGATGCCGCCGAACCAGAGCAGGTCGACCGGGCTTTTCAGGATGGCGACGATCAGCTCGTCGGGTGACAGGTGGTCGGCGGAGACGTGCAACGCCGCCTGCACCGCCGCGCTGATCGGGATCGATTTGAGACTGCGCGGATAGACCCCGCCGCCTGCCGAGATCACGGATTTGTCGTAGTCGTCCCACGATGAGCGCGGCAGCACGAACATGCGCTGGCGCTCGGCGAAGCTGGCCGCAGCATCGGGCTCGGGATCGAGGAAGATGTGCCGGTGGTCGAACGCCGCCAGCAGGTGGATCGTCTGGCTGAGCAGCATGCCGTTGCCAAACACGTCGCCCGACATGTCGCCGCAGCCAACGACGCGGATCGGCGCGGTCTGCACGTCGACACCGAGCTCGCGGAAGTGGCGCTGGACCGAAATCCAGGCGCCCTTGGCGGTGATCGCCATCGCCTTGTGGTCGTAGCCGTGCTCGCCGCCGCTGGCGAAGGCGTCGCCGAGCCAGAAACCGTGCTGGAGGCTGATCGCGTTGGCGATGTCGGAGAAGGTCGCGGTGCCCTTGTCGGCGGCGACGACGAGATACGGGTCGGGCGCATCGTGGCAGACCACATTCGCCGGCGGCAGCACCGTGCCGGCCGCGTCGAGATTGTCGGTCAGAGACAGCAACGCCCGGATGTAAATCCGGTACGCTTCCGTACCCTCCGCCAGCCACGCGTCGCGGTTGGCCGGGCTCGGCAACTGCTTCGGGTAGAAGCCGCCCTTCGAACCGGTCGGCACGATGACGGTGTTCTTGACCTTCTGCGCCTTGACCAGCCCGAGCACCTCGGTGCGGAAGTCGTCGCGGCGATCGGACCAGCGCAAACCGCCACGCGCAATGCGGCCAGCGCGCAGGTGTATGCCCTCGACCCGCGGGCTGAACACCCAGATCTCGCGGTACGGCACCGGCGGCGGCAGGTCGGGAACCAGTGCGCTGTCGAGCTTGAACGCCAGCGCCTCGGGGCCGCCCGGCACGAAGGCGTTGGTGCGGAGCGTCGCCAGGACGACGCTGCGGTACAGCCTGAGGATGCGGTCGTCGTCGATCGCGGTGACATCGGCGAGCCCGGCCTCGATGCGCTCGCACGCCGCCGTGCCGTCGCGGTCGCCGCTGTCTGGGGCGAAACGCGACCGGAACAGCGCAACCAGCTCCTTGGTCAGCGCCGGATAGCGGAGCAGCGCATCGACGATCGTCTGCAGCCCGTAGGCGACCCCGGTCTGGCGCAGGTAGCGGAAATACGCGCGCAGCCAGCCGACGGTCTCGGCCTCGAGTCCCGCCGCCAGCACCAGCGCGTTGAAGCCGTCGTTCTCCTGTTCGCCGAGCAGCACCGCGCGCAAGGCCGGCTCGACGCAGCGCTTGAGGATGCCCGCGTCGAGCGTTACCCCGTCGCGCGCCTCGAGCAGGAAATCGTGAATCCAGCCGAGGCTACCGCCCGACAGGTCGAACGGGAATTCCTCGATGACACGCAGCCCGAAGTTCTCGAGCACCGGCACTGCGTCCGACAGCGGGATGATCTGGCCGAGACGATAGATCTTCAGCCGCAACTGGTTCGGCGCATCGTCGGGGCGGCGGTAGATCTCGACCGCCCGGTCGTTCTCGTCCGCCAGCATTGACAGCAGCAGTACGTCCGCCGCCGCCTCGGTCGCCGAATATTGCGCCCGGTAGCTCGCCGAGAATGTCCCGCCATAGGTCAGCGACAGGCGCGCCGCGCGGGTGCCACCCGACGCCTCGGCCAGCGCCGTCTCAAGCGCCTCGTCCCAGCCGCGAACCAGTGCGTTCAGGCGCGCGTCGAGATCGGCCTCGTCGAAGCCGGACGCGCTACCAGAAGTGTCGACGATGTAGTGGACGCGGGCCAGGCCCTCGGCGCGAAGCTCGACCTCGAAACGCGCGAGCTTGCCGCCCAACGCCGCGACCAGCATCGCGCCGGCGCTCTCGCGGACCCCGGAGGTATAGTCGTCGCGCGGCACATAGACGAGCACCGAAACGAAGCGCCCGAACGGATCGGCACGTGCGAACAGCTTGGGCCGGGGCCGATCCTGGAGCGACAATAGCCCGAGCGCCATCGTCTTAAGGCGCGCGGGGCTCGCCTCGAACAGCTCTTCGCGCGGGAAGCCTTCGAGCACATGCACGAGGGCCTTGGCGGTATGCCCACCCTTGGCGAAACCGAGCGCGTCGATGACCTCGCCGACCTTGCGGCGCAGCAGCGGCACCTGGCGCGGGCTCATCGCCAGACCGGCGGAGGTGAACAGGCCGACGAAGCGCGTCTCGCTGATCACCCGCCCGGCATGGTCGAAGCCCTTGACCGCGATCAGGTCGGCCGCGACCCGGCGGTGAACGGTCGAGACCGCGCCGGACTTTGTGATCAGTAGCGGCTCCGGCGAATTCAGGACCCGGCGCAATTGCGGCGGCGTCCGCGCGCTGTCGCCGTCCCACATCGGGTAGGCGGGATCACGCAGCAGCCCGAGCCCGGGTTCGCCCGACGCCTCGAAGTTCGGATCGTCGAGGTCGCCGGTGAGCGCATAACGGCGCGCGCCCAGCAGGGTGAAGTTGTCGGCCGCCAGCCAGTCGAGGAAGGCGGTCGCCTCGGCCGCCATGTGCGGCGCCACCGGCGGCGGATTCTCGACGAGGTCGCGGGTCGCGGCGCGCAGGATCGCCAGCATCGCCGGCCAGTCCTCGACGGCGGCGCGGACGTCGCCGAGCACCGCTGTCAGCTCGGCCTGGAGCTCGCCGCGCGCCTTGGCGGAAACCCGCTCGAACTCGATGTAGATAATCGACTCGCGGATCGTGCCGGGGCTGGCCGCGCCGTGGCCGAAGCCGACGATCTCGAGCAATGCACCGTCGTGGTCACGGCGCACGTCGACGATCGGATGGAGCAGCCGGTCGATATCGAGTCCCGCAGCGGTGATTGTCGAAGCAACCGAATCGACCAGGAACGGCATGTCGTCGTTGACGATGGCCAGCGCCAGCCGGCGGCGAGTCGTGGCCGAGCCCGATGCCGTGTCCAGCGCGAGTACGGGTCCGCCGGGTGCGCGCCGGGCCGCCGTCGCGCCGACGAAGGCGACGATCGCAGCACGGGTAGCGGCGTCGATGCTCTCGGCCTCGCCCGGCAATGCTGTATCGAACAGCGCGGCGGTGAGCGCGTCGTCGACCGTCGGAGCGAGATTGCCCCCGGCCGTCGCCATGATCGTCGCCATCACTGTGCTCCGCCTTGAACGCGGCGGCCTTATGCGTCCGCGCCGGTCCCGGGGCAAGGCATGCGGGACGCTCGGCAGGCTAAGCAAAGGTGTCGACCGCCGCGCTGCGGGCAGCGCGTGGCCGCATCTCGCGTAACAGTTCGGCACGCAGCCGTGCGGTAGCGTCGTCGTCCAGCACCTGCTTCCAGCTTAGCACCGCGTCACCGCCGGTGGCCGTCGGCAGCAGCACGCCGCGGAGCAGCACGCAGGCCGCGCTCGGCGTCGCTACCGCCGCCTCGAAAGGCGTCACTTCGCCGGTCTCGCCGAGCCTCGCGAATGCCATCGCCAACGCCGCTGCCAGGGTTTCGGGCGGCTCCCCCAGCGGCCCAGCGGGGAGCGCGAAGGCTGACGACACCAGTCGCCCGACGGTCCGCACCAACCCGCCCCCGGCCGCATCGCGGTCGAGCGTCACCGCGTTGTCGCGGAAGGCGTGGCTGCCCTCGCCACTGGCGAACGCCGCCGCCGCGCGCGTCGACAGCCGGCGCTCTGCCCCCGATAGCCGCGGCGGTGCCTCGAAGCACGGCTCGCAGAGCGGACTGGCCCGGACACCGTCATGGTTGCCGTGATCACGCATGTGCACCTCCAGGCCAGAGGTTACGGCGGCCCCGCCCCTGACTTGCACCGTGCTCGGCGCCGCGCCGCGCCGACATCTGCCCGCACCACGCTTGCCCGCGCCTGCCCCCCCTGCTAAGGCCCCGCCTCCCGGGTACGCCGCTTTAGCTCAGCCGGTAGAGCACATCATTCGTAATGATGGGGTCAGGTGTTCGAGTCACCTAAGCGGCACCGGGCCTTTCAGTAGATAGACCCGACACATCCGGGCAGAGGCCCTAGGATAGGCAAGTCGCTTGGGCCTTGTTTGGGCCGCTTCGGCTAGGGGAAACGGAAAACCTACGCTTGCCCCCGTGTTGACCCGCTCATCGACGTACTACTAAGCCGCCGCCGCGTCACGGACGACAAGCAGCGTTGCCGCTATCGCCATGCGCTTCGCGGTGACGAGACCGCCTTTTGCCATCCGCGGCCAGCTCTCCCCTCCCGAACTCAGGTCATTCGTTTATCGCGTACAAGCGACCCGATCAGCGCACGTCACGACCACAGTTCAGTCCCCTTTGCCGCGAGCCCGTGGCTGCCGCTGATCAATAGTACGCGCGAGCCTTGACCCGAGACCGCTGAGAGGCTTGATCATTACGGAAATTTAGCGGGGTGGAGATGAAATTCGATATTGAGGGCCGCATCCGGAACATGCGGCTTCCAGATGGGCGGACCGCCCTCCTTTACTCGATCTACGAAGCAGTCATGAATGGTGTTCAGGCAATCGAGGAACGTCCTGCCGAAGGTTCCGACATCGCACCCGGCGCCATCTTGGTGAACGTTTCGAAGAATGCCGACAAAGCGATCGAGGACGTCGTGGTGCACGACAACGGGATCGGGCTAAATGATCGCCACCTCGACTCTTTCAACGTCTGTGACACAATGGAGAAAGCCGAAATTGGCGGCCGAGGGGTCGGCCGGCTGGTCTGGCTAAAGGCCTTCAAGCAAATCGACGTTCGCAGCACATATAAGTCGGCGGTCGGTAGCCACTCCGTCTCGTTCCGCTTCCAACCGCAGCACGAGGATTCGCGCGAGAATTTGACACGATCTGCGTCAGATGGCGCTCCCCAGGGGACAACCATTTCTCTGGTTGGGGCAAAAGAAGACGACAAGAAATTGTCTATGGCCCTCCTGTCGCGAAGTCTCTCCCACCATTTCTTCCCGTTCTTCATTGCCGGTAGCATGCCCCAGCTCGTCGTGCGGATGGGCAAGCGCGAGGTCAATGTAGGCCAGTATCTAAGCACGCGCCTCGATGTCGAAAACTCGGAAGATGTTTATGTCTCGGATGCGGTTGGCGTAATCTCTATCACCCATGTCTATGTCGATCCTAAAATCGCGCGCGAACTCTCAAACTCGATCCTGCTGACAGCCCAGGGCCGTGTGGTGCAAAGCATTGAAATTGAGAAGAAGTTTGCACTGAAGGGGCTAGAGAACCGAAAGGCCTATGCCTGCGTCATCCGGGGCGCCTTTCTGGACGAGAAGGTGGATCAGGAAAGGACGAGCTTCAAGGCGCGGGAAGAGGAGATCGAAGCCATTAAAGATGCTGCGCTCGCATCTGCGCAGAGATTTCTGTCCGTCCATATTCATAGTATTAGGACTGAGCAAAAGCATCTTGTAGTCAGTCTTCTGGAAGAACACCCACAGCTTGCCATCTCCGTTGATGATGTCGATCGCTATGTGGCGGGGCTTTCGCCCAGCATGTCCGATGAGGATATTGCCAAGACACTTTTTACGCTGCTGTACCGGCACGAGAAGAAGGTCCGCGCCCAAATTCGCCGGATGGAGCACGACGAACCAGAACCCAAGCCCGGTGCAGATACGGCGGTTGAAGCGCTTTTGCAGAAGGTGAGCGATGACGCCAAGCTCCGCTTGGCTGAATACACTCTCAAGCGACACCAGATAATCCAGATAGCACGGTCGATGCTCAGATACTCGGACCCGGATAGGCGCTCGTACGAGCTAGAACGTTCTATTCACGAATTCATCTGCCCCATGGGCAAGATGCTGACATCAAAAAACTACACCGAGCATAATCTTTGGCTTATCGACGAGTTACTATCCTACTATCAGTTTTTTGCATCAGACAAGACGCTGTCTTCTCTTGGTATTGAGGGTGCAAGTCAAGAACCCGACCTCCTATTTCTCAATCCCTTTGGGTTTCGACGCGAGGGGACCAACGATCCGGTCGTGATCATCGAGTTCAAGCGGCCTGGCGATGAGAGACTTAGCAGCGACCCAATTGATCAGGTTCTCGGCTATATCGAGAAGCTGCGTGGTAAGACCGTCCGGGACGCCGATGGGCAGATCATCGACGAAATTAATGACGGCACGCCATTTGAGTGTATTGTGATCTGCGACCTGAGCGAGGGCGCAAAAAACAAATTACGTCGCAGTGTTGCTCAGCATCCAACACCAGATGGACTCGGTTTTTACGGTTTCTCGACGAACCGCAACGCGTCCATTCGCGTGATCAGCTATAAGAAATTGTTTCGGGACGCCGAGCTCCGAAACAAAAGCTTTTTTGATCACCTTGGACTTCTTCCCGAAGAGGTTAATCGGTCGATATCTGCCGCGCTCTCAAGGAAGCTGACGGACATCGATGAGCCGGCGGTCAGATGAGCACCGGACCCTCCCGCGCTTGGGGCAGCCACAGCCAAGCGAAGAGGTTCCGGTTCGGGCCTGATTGACTGCCTGCCGTTTTCATCGCCGAGGAGTGGTTGCACGAGGAGACGAGTAGCGCTCGGTCTGGATTTTTAACATATCTGCAAATTAACTGCCTGACAGGATCCTAGATGCCTATCACACCCAAGCTAAACTTTGTTTCGATCGATTATGACGATCCGATACCAGCGGGCTTAAAAAACACTTTCGTCATTCAAGGTGATGATTGGGATGATTATGGCAGTAAGGTGAGATTTGACCTATTGTGGTTTAATTCAAATGGTACACGGAGTTCGGTTGGTAAAACTAAAATTTTGCAAGGTTCTGAAGAAAATAGCGACTGGCTGGTCTATGGTCAAAGCGATCCTCCCGATCGATTTACCGATGACATCGGTTCCAGTTTCATATCCCTGGGTCAGTCACAACGATATTACGCATGGATGTTTGATACCTTTGGCAGTGGTGCCCAAGAGGTTCTGACCGCGTTGCGCGATATCGCCGTCAGACCCGGTCTTGCAGGGCGTTTCGAAACCTCAACGGTCTTCCGCAACGGCTTGATGCGTGAGAATTTAGCTAGACGGTCGCAGAGGTTTGGGAGTGCTTGGTCGCGCGGCGAACAACCCGTCGAAAAACCGTCCTTCGCCTACGTCTGCAAATTGTCTGATGACGAGCAGCCCTTCCAAGTCGAGTTCGATTTTAAGGCAAGGGACGTGCTGCCCGGCCGTCTTGTCGCGGTCATCGGGCGTAATGCCGTCGGCAAGACTCGCTTCTTAGCGCAGCTAAGCGCGGACCTCGCGCAGGTTCGAAAAGTATCCGCGAATACATTTGATGAGCGCAAAGCGCGATTTCCAAGCGACCAGCCCCTTTTTACTCGTGTACTGGCCGTTTCTTACAGCGCGTTCGACCGCTTTCGTCGTCCCAGTCTTCGAGATGAGAGCAGCAGCTACGTCTATTGCGGTATTCGCGACGAGAAGGGCAACCTGTCGCAGACCGGCTTGCAGCGCACCTTCCGCGCGAACAAGAGCCGCGTTCGCGAACTAAATCGAGACCACGATTGGATCGGTCACATCGCAACGATCCTAGGCGAGACAAGCGAGCTTAGCGAAGCCGAGCTCCGCGACGAAATTGATGCCGATCTGGAGGACAGCCACCTCCTCGCGCGGCTTAGTTCTGGTCAGGCCATCCTCTGCCATTTCGTGACGGGGCTGCTTGCTTGGCTCCAGCTCGAGAGCATGGTGTTGTTTGACGAGCCGGAAACCCATCTCCACCCGAATGCGGTCGCCAATCTCTTCGCTGTCCTGACAGCAATTCTCCACGAACACCTGTCCTATGCAATTATCGCAACCCACTCGCCGATCTTCATTCAGGAGATACCCTCGAAGCGTGTCGTCGTATTCACGCGAGAAGAAGGTGTGACGTATGCCGACCCGCTACAATTCGAGAGCTTTGGCGAGAGCGTGGCGGAGCTGACAGAGCACGTGTTCAAGACTCAGGAGGCCGAGAGCCCTTATCGCGAGGCGCTTGCGGCAATAGCGCGAAAGATGAGCCTCGAAGACGCCCTCGGCCTATTCACAAACCGGCTGGGGATGAATGCGAAAGCGTATTTGCTTGCGCGCTATGCCCGACAGGCCAAGCAGTGAAGCAACTTGCCTGTGTCGCGACGCCACCGGCCTACATCGATTTTTTCGAGGGTATCAGGGACAACAAGAAGGGCGCGGCGAAGGCTGCTTTGGTCGGCCAACAGGCGGCAATCCGTGGCCGCTTCACTGACTATGAGACCCGCTTTGCGATCGACACGCTGCAGGACATGCCACCATCCACATTTGATATAGTTCAGATGGAGTTGCGGTCCTGTTACGGTCGAAGCAAAGGCATGAAGGCACTCAAGAAGGCGATCAAGGAGGCGCAGCCAGATGGCCGGCTCATATGGTGTCCTTATTGCGACGCGACTACCCCAGGCAGTCACGATCATTATCTGCCGGCGGAAAAGTTTCCCGAGTTCGCCGCGCATGCCTTGAACCTTGTTCCATGCTGCACGCGCTGCAATTCGACCAAGGGCGATGATTGGCTTGATGCCGGCGCCCGGCAATATCTCCATTTCTACCGTGATGCCGTCCCAGCGGTGCCGTTCTTAACAGCTACAATCGTATCAAATGCGGCCGCACAGGCGATTGGAGCGACGTTCGCTGTTCAGCAGGCCGGTATGTCAGCGGCATCTTGGAAGCTCATCGAAGCCCACTTTCGCAAACTCAAACTGATCGAGCTTTACGACACCTACTCGAACGATCTCATCAATACGGTACTGAGAAGCGCGCGTTCGTATCTCAATGCCGGCGGCCCCAACGCCGCGGGCTTTCTGGCCGCGGAGGCGGTCGAAAATGCCAGCCTTTACGGTGTGTATGGCTGGCGCGCAGTTCTTCATCGCGCGATGAGCGTTCATGCCGATCTTGATCAGTGGATCGGATGGCTCTGAGATTCCGGCTTGCTCGAGACCCTGGATGTTTCGATTAACTACTCGCCGACCCCGTTTGCCACGAATCTAAAGCGGCCGGATCGCTGTCCACCCTTTCCAGACATCCCGCTGTGCCGAGCGCCGTTATACGCCCGAAACGGTCCGGTAGCGTTCGACCGGCCAGGCGGACCCGCGGCTACCCTCGACCTATCTACCTTGCTGTCTTGTATCATCCCGGTCAGAACGGTGCTGATAGGCGCTGCCGTAAACCGCCGGTCTGCTTCGAATTCGGCTTGGTGAATTTTGGCTCGTGGCAACGTGGTTCAGGACACCTTTTAAATGGCCAGACTATGGTCAGGACTCATTGATCAGAGCCAGAAGATGACGGTGGCGGCGATTGCGATGGCCGAGAAGAAGGTATGGGCACAGCGGTCGTAGCGGGTGTGGATGCGTCGCCAGTCCTTGAGCTTGCCGAACATGTTCTCGATGCGGTGACGCTGCCGGTAGAGCGTCCGGTCATGGTCGATCGGCACTTTGCGGTTAGCTTTCGATGGAATGCACGGCGCGATGCCCTTGGCGATCAAAGCATTACGGAACCAGTCGGCGTCGTAGCCCCGGTCGCCGAGCATGGCCTTGGCTTTCGGCAGGGCCTCGAGCATCAGCGCGGCACCCTTGTAGTCACTGGTCTGCCCCTCGGTGAGCAGCATGACCAGCGGCCGACCCTGGCCGTCGCAGACCGCGTGCAGCTTGGAGTTCAGGCCGCCTTTGGTGCGTCCGATACATCGGGGAAGAGCCCTTTTTTGAGGAGGCTGGCCGCGGTCCGGTGTGCCTTCAGATGCGTCGCGTCGATCATCAGCTGGTCGGGCTTGCCGCCTTTGGCCGCCAGCGCTGCGAAGATACGGTTGAACACGCCAAGCCGGCTCCAGCGGATGAAGCGGTTGTAGATCGTTTTGTGCGGACCGTAATCCTTCGGCGCATCGCGCCAGCGCAGGCCGTTCCTGATCACGAAGATGATCCCGCTGATCACCCTCCGGTCATCGACCCGCGGTACGCCGTGCGGCAGCGGAAAATAGGGCTCGATCCGGCGCATCTGCGCCTCCGACAACAACATCAGATCACTCATGGCAACGCCTCCTCAGCACCACCATTGAATCAAGCGGTTGCCACACAGGCAAGCAAATTAACGGGTCCTGATCCTAGATGAGATAGCCGAGGGCCTTGCATCGGTTCTGCAAGCCGTAACTGTACCTGAACCTCTTGGCGTCGATCTCGCCGGACACTCACCTGCGGAAATCACTTTTCTAGTTCGGGCGGTTGTGGACGCTTGCGGGCGCCGAGGCTCCCCACTTGCCCTAGTCCGGGTCGGCAGCGTCGTCGCGTCGAACTTGGTCCGGGCGCTCGGGCCTGAACCGCTGGAGCATGGAGGAGTCAAGTTTGAGGTAACGCCTGATTTGGGGAGCCGCATTGAGTTGTACAGGCTGCCCCCAAGCTAAATCTATGCCTCGTCGCTGAAGAAATCCTCGTCCAAGCGCTTTACCTCCACGGTGCGGCTCACTCTCACGCCCACACCAAACTCCACCATAAGCTCTGCGAGGCGAGCTCCATCAATCAAGATCACCCGCTGCTGAAGGCCGCGAGCAAAATCGATGGCGTAGCTGCTGAAGCTCGATGTCGTCACGAAGACGCCCTTGGATGCACCGAGCCCCACCAAACTGCCGACAAAACCCTGTATCTCGGGACGGCCTACGCCCACGTGTGACGAGTAGCGTTTCGCTTGTACGTAGATCCGGTCGAGCCCGAGGCGATCTTCATCGATTATTCCGTCGATGCCGCCGTCACCACTTTTCCCCAGTCGCAATGCGGCGTTCTCGTGAGATCCCCCATAGCCCATGGCTACCAAAAGATCGATGATTACGCTTTCGAAGAAGCTGGAGCTTTTCTCAGCGATTGCAGACAAGATATCTGACTTAAGAGCGGATAGCAGGACTACCTGTGCGGCATCAATTTGCTCTTCTGGCGTCTTCGTTGAAAGCGATGGAGGCGTGATATGCTTGATATCACTGATTATTTCTACAGAGTTAGATGCATCATAAAAACTTGCAAATGAAGGAATCGATTTAAGCATCTCGACGTTGATTTGCGTCGGCTTAGTCAGAAGCAGCTTCAGGCCAGAGTCGCTTGCTTTGAACACGCCACGTTTTGGCGATTCGATGAGCCCCGCTTTGGCCATGTAGAACTTGGCCCAGTGAATGCGATTGTGAAGCAACCTTTGCTTGCCACTGGGCAGCATCTCCTCACGCTCCGCCTCAGATAGTCCCAGCAGGTCTGCAACTTTCTCGGCTGCCACCGGCACACGTGTCTCACCTGCTGCCGCGATAGACAGGACCGGAAGCATCAAGGTTTGATAGTCGGGAATCGGCATACTTTGGGCCGTAGCAGGCAGCCTCGGGCGCGGGCAAGCCGCAAGATCTATCTTGGTCATCGAGCAAACCGATGCGAAACAGGCATACTTGAAGAAATCGCAGTGACCGTCGTGAGGCTGGCAGGGTGCCACCGGGGGGGATTGGCCAGAATGATCGTGACCGCAGGTGGCGGCGGCTTTGCCTATAATGAGCTCGTCTCAGGTGCTGACGACACCGACACGACGCTTCTCGCCGTGTGCCGGGAGCACGACTATGACCGCGCAAAACTTGCCATCTTATATGATACCAACCGACGCCTCTTCGATAACTGGGTTTTTCAGGCATCCCCGGGTCGACGCTGCGAGATAACCGAGTGAACTTGAATCCAGCAAGTCACCCAGCTTGCATTCCAACGCGGTCGCCACCCGCGCCCCGACCGTCAGTCGGGTTCCGAACCACCTGCTCGACCCCGCTGAGGTAGGTGCGATCCAGGCGCGCCTCCTTCGTCAACGCTTCCGGCCACCGCCCTCCCTCCTTCGGCATACGCATCACGTTCCCGGCCAAATAGTTTCTTACGCCCACCCTACATACTGGACCGAAGATGGCCGATCGAACCACGGAGGAGGAACCCAATTTCGCCAGCGTTTACGTCTCGTTCCGATAACTCTGGATTGGAACGTGCACGTCTCAACCGTGGCCGCCGGCTGCGTCACACCTCATCCACGAAAGGAGACTACTATGGAACAAATACCAAGCCAGCCGGGCCTTCCATCGGCCCGCCGGGACGCCGTCCAAAAACCCCGAGACCTGCGCCCTACAAATTTGATTTTAAAAGGCCGTCACCTTTTTCTGGCAAAACAGAAATGAAGGTCACTCTAGCAGCGCTGATCGCCACTCACTTGAGCGCCACGGCGGCCGGCTACCTCGTCGCTGATAAGTGGCCGGGTGGTACGCCGGCGAAACCTAGCGGCTATATCCAGTTCGACACGAGCAAGGTGCTGGCCACGACCGTGGAGAGCCTGCGCGAAGAAAATAAGCTGTTGGTATTTTCCTACAAAGGCACCGCGAAAATCCGAACTCAGCGGATAAATTTGTGGATTTTTCGTGGGGTACAAGAGCTGAGCGTGCCCGCAGTGGTTAACTACTACGTCAATCTTTCCGAGCTTTCGCTGGCAGACGTCAGCTACAACGAGAAAGCCAAGATCGTGACCGTTCGGTTGCCGAGAGTCACCGTCGGAGACATCGCCTTTCAACCGGAGAACGCTACCACGACCAACGGTGGTTTTCTGACTTGGAGCGAAACCCAGGTGGACGCATTGCGCAAGATCAACTACGCGAACGCACGCAGGGCAATGATCGCACAGGCGCAGCAGTCCGGCTTGCTCAACGCAGCGAAGCGACAGGCGACGAGCAACATCACAAGCCTGTTCGAGATACCTCTCCGTATCGCCGGGCAACCGGACGTCAAGGTGATCGCAGCTATCTCTCTGTAGGTGAGGTGGCTAAATATGTTCGTTAGGTTCTTACTATTCATGAGGATAAGGCAATGCAAGTCTTCAGGCTGCTGACACTGACGATTGGTTTTGGTTGGGTGGCAATATTTGACCACAGTCCAGCAAGTGCGACTTGGATTGGAAAGCTTGATGGCTCCCCGCCAGACTTTGAGTTCACCTCAGAGGTTTCGATTGGTGATGCCGAGCGTTGTATTATCAGGCTCAACAATGTTGGTGGCGTTCCCCATGTTTACGGACAGCCGGATCGTCCGGCAGAAAGAATGATTATCTGGACCAATGATAATAACGACATTTCGGGTCGAGCTGACCTTATTGGGCACGGGGCTGCCCTAACTGTTCGTGTCTGGCTCAATTATAAAAAAAACCCAAAGGGGTTTGATAATTGTATTCGATCAAATTTGCCGTCTTCTGGACTCCCTTACAGTCGTAACAGCTCTGGTCTTCGCGGGCGTGATTAAGGGAATAACTGTAGACAAAAAAGTCGAACGTGTCGCGTCTCATCATAAGCACTAGTGAAGCTAGCACTTAATATAGTAGCGCCAATGTTTGTCGCCGGTATCAATTTGGCTTAGCTTGATGTTGACGAGCCTAGCATTAACAACTGCCGCTTTAAAAGATTTACCAAACTGCTTTGGAAAGTTCAACTCCTTAAAATATCCGCCATAAGTCTCGCTCAGCTGATACTCGCCCGGAGGTAAGTCATCTATAAGGTTCTGGCTATCCAGTAATTCTTGATCGCTGAGAGATGCAATTTTCATAACCGTCCACTGGTTAGAATCGTCGGACTGCTGGCTACTTAGCAAGATAACTGGCAGTTCGCCAAGCGCTCTCACAACGGTTCGGCCACCTATCGCCCGAGTGGCTTCGTCACTGATCGCTCTGCCCCTCCAGTCTTGGCGGCTGCAAGTGAGAGTCCTCGTGACTTTCAAATAGTCCCCGCAGCACCGCTTCTTACCCGGCTCCCAGCCTCACCGCTGGGGGTCTTTTTTTTGTTCCAAAGGATGAAGTTATGATCATGATCACAGACATATCGCAGCTTGCGGGCTTGCCGGCCTCCCTTGAGCGATTGGTCGGGCCGCTCCTGAAGATGCGCGTCAATCAGCTCGCCAGCCCTGCAGATTCGCAGCTTTGCAGCTTTGCACGTTTTCTGGTCGTCGAGGCCGGCGACAGCATGGCGGCGATCGATGCGGAACTCGGATTTCCAGTTCGGCAGAATTTGATCGACGGCTCCCGCTTCGGACAGCCCGGCTTCGAACCATCCTGGGAGTGGATACAAGATCACGGAGGCTTCTTCGAACTGGTCTTCGTCATGACCGACGACGGCTTCGCCCATGTCGTTCTGGTTCTGGATAACGAAGGCGTCGACCGGGCCTTGCTGAGCCTTTGCCGACACTACAGCGACACCGCCGCGGCGGCGGTCACCTAACCACATCTGCCTGGCCGATCGTCCGAGCCCACCGCGGGCACGACCATCGGACCTCCAACCAACCCGCCAGCGAGCGGCCCGCAAGCGTCTGTGGATGATCCACGGGCGCTTTTTCTTTATTGAAAGGAAAGCTCATGATCTCACTACATGACCGCGCATGCTTCGACGCGGCTGCATTCCTCTGCCGCCAGAGTTCGCTGCAACGCCTGCTGCTGTCGCGCATCGCCAACCTGCAAAGGGATGTCGGCGATCTTACCGAGCTCACCCACATTCTGGTCGTTCAGCCCGGCGACACGGAGGCGGACATCATCGATGAGATCGGCCTTTCACCGGTCATCAATTTCATCGATGGACACCGCTACGGAGAAGCGGGTTTCCAACCGTCCTGGGACTGGCTGCACGATGTCGGGGGCTGGTTCGAGCTGATCTATACGGTCGGTGACACCGGCTTCGCCTACGTCCTGCTCATCCAAGACGACGAAGGCGTCGACCCGGAGCTGCTCGGCATGTGCCGGGAGTATGCCCGATGAGCCCGCAAAGTCAGCCAACTTATATGAAAGCCGTTCCAAGCTGTTTGAATGGCGATCGACATCACCACCGGTCAGCACCGTGAAGCCGCTTGGCGCACTCCTGCTCGCGTGCGTGCTGCTGACGGTGTTCAAAGCAGCAACCTTATTGATCCTCGCGTTGCTGCTTACCCTGATCGTCTGGGGAGCGATCTTCCGACCCGCGGCCACGTACGGCTTCTTCCTGTTCTGCATCGCGTATCGGCTGTTCGAGAGCTATCCCCTGAGCTGCCTTGCGATCTTTGCAGCTTTGACCGTAGCGGGCGTGATCGGCAGAGCAATTGCAGACACGGAACTTCGACCCGACCGCCGCGACGAAGTCATCGCCCCGCTGAATGCCGTGCAACTGCCCCCGCCCCCGCCCCCGCTTCCCGGCAACTCGGCACCCGACTGCTAGTCTGGGCCGGCAGGGAGCCCCGCTGGGCATGCTCGGACCCCCGACGCATACCGTGACCCTGCCGGCGCGCGGAGCACGCTGTCCGGCCTCCTCTGCACGCCCGTCCGGAGATGTCAGATTTATCGCGTTGATTCATCAGAACTGGCAAGATAAGCCGCCGCACTAATCTTTTAAGGTTACGCCGTATCACCTCAGGACGTTTGAATTATCTTATTTGTCTGTCTTTTCTAGCGAGTATTTTGAAATAGACGCAATTGCCGCTCACAGGAGATCAATAGTGAAAGTAAGCTACAAGCACTGGATTATCGGGTGCATGACACTCGTTCCGTTTTCTGCCTATGCGGAAGACCTTCCAGGCCTAATGAAGTCAAAGGCGGTATATTCGGGTGTGACAACTCATAAAATGTATGATCTCGAACGATGCATGATTAATGTCGACGCGCCCATAATGCCGCAGATTTATCGGCAGCCTGACCGGGCTGAGCGCGTGTTGATTGTATGGGATGGTAGTGGCGGTGGACTTGGAGGAGTGAGTGCGGCTGTCCAGATCGACGGAATCGAACGATCTAAAGTGACATTCTGGGGCAGGGAGAAAATCTTGCGGCGCATTCAACCGTGTCTGACTTCTTCAACCGAGTAGGGCCGGCAACGAGCACCTATTGTTAGCTGCATGCCGATCTGAAGCCCGCCGGCCGCCCCCGCAGCTGCCCCCATTCCCCGGCGGCTCGACATCCGACCGCTAACCTGGGCAGGCAGGGAGCTCCGGTGGGCACGCTTTGACCCCCGACCCATACCTCGGCCCTCCCCGCCGGCCGGGTGCGCTCCCAGGGCCACTCCGGCGGCACCGCATCAGGGATGAAAATCTTGGAAAAATGAGAAGAACAACAGGTGATCTGATATGCAAGGCAGCGGCGCGGGCTACGTAGATTTTAACTCCCCCGACTGGATCCCAGACTCGTCAAATCGGTCAGCCAAACATGGGCTAGATACTACCTAATATATCCCGCGGCGGTGAAAACGATGAAGCCGAGAATACCTATTTGGCACAAAAAGGACGAGCCTAACATACTGACATCGTTGTATATTCAAACCCGTGCTTTTAACCCTCTTCACATGATTAGGAGCACCCAAAAAATGGAGCGCTTTATGCTAAGTCAATTACCCCCTTCCTGAGACATACGAAAAGGTCACTCGGAAGGAGTTCGGAGCAGGCCAGCCGAGCCGATTCGAAGCCTCTTGCGGGGGGGTATCGAGCGGAAGATCGCTCACCGACAAGACCTGCAAAACCTGCGAAACTGAAAACCTGCGGCCCGAGCGTTGGCTCCCGCTGGACTACAAGCTGCGCGGCCACGCGCAGGACGTTGGTCAACGCCGGCGGCTACCTAAAACATCGACCTCCACAAATACCTTTCCGCAAGCGCGGGCATCCGCCAACCCCCGGAACCGTCACAACCTTGGTTCCGATCGCTTGAAAGAATCTGCGCATGAGCAACGAAGCCCTCAGGGCCGCCATAGCTAAATTACCGCCAAACTCCGATGCTGCGACACTTGCGATCATACCCACAGCGCCCCACTCGCCGAACATACCCGAAACGATAGCCGCGGCGCCGGTCGCGGCGGCGGGTATCTCCACCGCCTCACTGGTGGTCCCTCTTCAAGCGCGGACGTCGGACGTTCCTACCGCACTCGACACCCCTCCGCACTCGCCAGCATCACCCGCGTCATCGCCAGTGCCTGCTGCCCCGGCGCAACCTGCCGCACCCGCAAAATTGACACCAAGCCCGCTGAAGAAATTCTCACTTCTGGGACATAGCGATGAAGTTGCGAGCAATGCCCAACAACAACTACCTTTGTTGGGGAACGTCTGTCTCTTCGGGCAGGCAAACATCTGGTTTGCGGCACCGAATACCGGCAAGACTCTGCTGTGTCTCCGTTTAGTAATAGATGCGGTAGCCGAAAAACGCATCGATCCGGGCAATATATATTATCTGAATGTCGACGACAGTAGTTCCGGGCTTGTGGCTAAGCTGCAGATACTTGAACACTCAGGTGTCAACGTGCTCGCTGAAGGTTACAAGAACTTTCGTGCGGGTGCGCTTATGATTGCAATTTCACGCATGATTGACGCTGATCAGGCTAAGGGGCAATTTATTATACTAGATACTTTAAAGAAATTCGTTTCCGTAATGGACAAGAAGTCAGCGAGCGAGTTTACGAGCCTTATACGCAACTTTGTGATGAAGGGTGGAACGTTTCTCGGCCTAGCTCACACAAACAAGCGCCCAGGTCCAGACGGCAAACCTGTCTACGGCGGCACTAGCGATTTTGTCGACGACTTTGATTGCAGTTATATCCTGTCATCGGCTCCGAGCGACGACGCCAACGAGCGTCTAGTTCTCTTCGACAACATCAAGCGGCGCGGCGACGTCGCCCAGCAAGCGTTCTACAGCTACGTGTCCGGTGACGGGGTCGATTATGAGGACATGCTACTTTCCGTCACGCCTGCCGATGCTAGCCGCTTTGAAGAGCCCGAAACTCCGTTGCCCGACGCCGACATCATCGATGCGGTAAGAGGCTTCATCGAGCACGGGACAGTGAACAAGATGGCTTTGGTGCAGGGTGTCGCGAAGATGACCAAAGCCAGCAAGCGGTCTGTTCAACGCACCATCGAGCTTTATACCGGCGACGACCCTGCCAAGCATCATTGGACGTTCGAAGTCCGTGGGCGCGGGGCCAAAGCCTTCGCGCTATTAGAGCCGGTTGCCATGCCCGGACCCGAGGCTGGGGAACACCCGCCGGCCGACTGACCGGTCCGGCCCCGCAGTCCGGTCAGAATTTCAGGTTTTCGGTTTTTCGACTCCCGGCGCTGCGGCGTCATGAGCGTGAAACTGAAAACCTGCGATTCTGGCACAGACCCCCGTCGCCCCCCGGCGACCCGGCGCGCCCCCGCGCGTCCCCTGAATACCAGGACGGGGGGCTCGCCGCGCGCCAGCGCAACCCATCGCGTCATCCTTCCGGCAAGCGCCGACCCCCATCCATCGCCGCCGCGGGAGCCTTTCCAGCTCCGCTCGCAGCCCATTTAAAAGGACGACACATGCCCAAACTTCAACTGTCTGCCCAAGCTGTCCTAACTGCCTTGTGCGAGCCCGGTAAGCGTAAAACCGACTACTGGGATACCATCACCACCGGCTTTGTGCTGGAGGTGCGCTCAGGCGGCGGGAAGACCTACGCGCTTCGATTTATCGACGAAGCCGGTCGGCAGCGTCAGCATAAAATCGGTGCCTATGCCGACATCACTTTCGACCAAGCCCGGAAAGCGGCCAAGAGGTTACGATCCGAGGTCGTGCTCGGCGGCAATCCGGCCGCGGATAAAGAGGTCAGAAAGGCCATCCCGACCTATGCCACGCTCGCCGCACAGCACATCGCCTACGCCAAGACCTACCAGCGTCGGCCCGGTAACACCGAAGCCGTCCTGCGGCTTCACATCGTGCCGCGCTGGGGCAAGCTCCGCCTGGACGAGATCAAGACACAGGACATATCAAGATGGTTCGCCGAGAAAGCCGAGGAGGGGTTAGCTCCCGCCACGGTCGAAAAAATCCGGGTGACGTTCAGCCGCTCGTTGGAGCTGGCTCGGCAGTGGGGCCTTCCCGGTGCCGAGATCAACCCGGTCCGAAACGTGCCGCGTCGGCGGTTCAGCAATGCTCGGGAGCGGTTCCTGTCCGCCAAGGAAGCCGACCGGCTGTTCGCCGCGCTGAATGCCTCAGACAACCCGCAGCTGCGTTCCATCGTGGCGCTGCTGCTGCTCACCGGTGCACGCAAGACGGAGCTGCTGACCGCCCAGTGGCAGCACGTCGATCTGGAGCGCAAAGCTTGGTTCATCCCGACCACGAAGACCGGGAAGCCTCGCCACGTGCCGCTATCGCAGGCCGCAGCGGACATCATCAAGCAACTGCTACGGTTTGATGACTGCCCGTGGCTGTTACCCAATCCGGTCACGCTGAAGCCCTACGTCACGCTCAAGCGGGCATGGGACACGGCACGGGCGGCGGCGGGCCTCCCCGGCCTTCGCATCCACGACCTACGGCATTCCGCCGCATCGTTCATGATCAACGCCGGCGTGGACTTGTTCGCGGTCGGCAAGGTGTTGGGACACACCGATCACAAGTCGACCATGCGGTACAGCCATCTCGCCAACGACACGCTCATGCGGGCCGTTGAGGCCGGAGCGGCAGGGTTGACCGTCGGGTGGGCGGCACCAGTCGTATAGAGAAGTGGGGTGTCGCGGCTCGTGTTGATCGGAGCAGAAAATCAGTAATTATGTGATCACGCTGCCGGCTCTCGGCTGATCCTAAGGGCATCCCACCGCGACCAGTCTGGGACCGCTTCCTATTCAAAGTGCCATAACCGTGGATAAATTAGATGTCCAAGTTTCTGCTCTTTCACATTCAAAATAAACTTGGTCCTACCAAATGCGTCCTCGTAGGAAATTCGCGAAAACGAACGCATTCAGTATCTTGTATCATTGATTAACTGATAGGATATGGGCCGAGGAGAGGTCTAATTCAGAACTCTCCAGCCGCAAATTAACCCCAAGATTTACGATTAAGGATATAGTTATGACGACGCGCTCGACTTCTTGCAGCCTCGGCTGCGACGCACGTGACCGCATCACGACCCTTCTTACAGAGATCGGAGACCAGGTGAGCAGGCATGATCGAGTCTCCTCGTTAATTTATGCGCTTATTGAGGAGGGCATCTGTACCGGAACTCGGATCATCGACTACGTCGGCGACTTTGGTTTCAACCGGAGGCATGGTGCCATCATCTTGCGGACCGGGACCGGTACGGGCCCTCGATCCGGCCTTTGGTCGCGGAGCGAGGATGGGATCTACTCGAGCATCTAGCAGTGCCTAGTCGTAGCGTTGAGCAGCTACGGAACTGAGGCAGCCCGGATCTGGACATCTGAACTGTGTCCAGGTCCGGGAATTTTCGCATTGCAACGGGTGCGACAAGCGAGACACCATCCGTCGTCGGCGCTTCCTTCACCGCAAGCTTGCCGCCTAAAATGCAACCCTAGACGAGGCCAACACTCCGACCGGCCACAACCGATGTCGGTGCGCCGATCGCTCTTCACGACAGTGCAATTGGGTCTCTCCGGGGAACTATGCTAATGTTCTTAATGCCTGAGGGAATACCGTTTGGCAGATAGGTGTCACTATATACGCGCGATCGACTGTTACCGCTGAAACGGCCGAACTACGGCTTCGCTTTAACCGGAAATCATCGCGCTACCGGAAAGCTACGAAGTTTAATCCGCGGAAAGAAGCTGAGCGGCGTTGACTGGGACGTAGTAGGCCGCATCTCAGCGCAGAATCCTGACACATGGGCCTACACACCAGAAGAGTTCTCTGACGCGTTCGACCGTCCAAATTCGCGAGCGGCTGAATAGCTCGTCTGCGACAACATCAGACGTAAAATGACAAAGTTAGAGCTTGGCGCGCAGTGTCGAATATCAAAAAATGTTTTTGATCACTTTAGTACGTAAAAAACGCGCCTCCCGTCCCTACAGGAGAGTTCTGTGTAGATTTCCAGTGAGAAGTGACCCGGGAGCGGCATAAGTTTTCACTGAGATTTGACCCATGTTTGGACCTGCCTCTGGCTGACCGGCCGGAGGTATTAGGAGTGATCAACATGGATTTACTGAGCGTAGTACGTCGCTGGCGTTTCCGGCAGAAGCTCGCACTTCGGGAGATCGAGCGGCGCAGCGGCTTGTCGCGCAACACGATCCGCAAGTACCTGCGCGCTGAGACGGTTGAGCCGCAGTTCAAGGTTCCCGACCGGCCGAGCAAGCTGGACCCATTTGCCGAGAAGCTGTCGGGCTGGCTGGTGATCAATGCCGGCAAGTCGCGCAAGCAGAAGCGCACGGCCAAGCAGATGCACGCCGATCTGGTCGTCTTGGGCTACGATGGATCTTACGGCCGTGTCGCGTCATATGTGCGGGCGTGGAAGGCTGATCGACAGATTGAACAGCAGACCAGCGGCCGCGGCACCTTCGTGCCGCTGGTGTTCCAGCCAGGCGAGGCCTTCCAGTTCGACTGGAGCGAAGACTGGGCCATTATAGGCGGCGAGCGCGTCAAGCTGCAGGCGGCGCACACGAAGCTGTCACACAGCAAGGCCTTCATTGTACGGGCCTATCCGCTCCAGACCCACGAGATGCTGTTCGACGCGATGACCCAGGCGTTCCGGGTTCTGGGCGGCGTTCCGCAGCGCGGGATCTTCGACAACATGAAGACCGCCGTCGACCGGATCGGTACCGGCAAAGCCCGGCAGGTCAACGCCCGCTTTGCCGCGATGGCCAGCCATTACCTGTTCGAGCCCGAGTTCTGCAACCCGGCGTCGGGGTGGGAGAAGGGCCAGGTCGAGAAGAACGTGCAGGATGCGCGGCGCCGCCTATGGCAGCAACTGCCGAGCTTCCCGGATATCGATGCGCTCAATGTCTGGCTCGAGGAACAATGCATCGCGCAGTGGAGCGAGATCCAGCACGGCAGCTTGCCCGGCACTGTCGCTGATGTGCATGCGCAAGAGGTCGGCAATCTGATGCCGCTGGGTCGGCCCTTCGACGGCTTCGTCGAGCACACCAAGCGGGTCTCGCCGATCTGCCTCCTGCATTTTGAGCGCAACCGTTACAGCGTGCCGGCCTCGTTCGCCAACCGCCCGGTCAGCGTCAGGATCTATCCCGAGCGGATCGTCGTGGCGGCCGAGGGGCTGATCCTGTGCGAGCATGCCCGCATCATCGAGCGGTCTCATCACCTGCCCGGGCGGACCATCTATGACTGGCGGCACTATCTGGCGGTGATCCAGCGCAAGCCTGGGGCGCTGCGGAATGGCGCGCCGTTCACGCAACTGCCCGATGCGTTCAAGCAGCTGCAAAGTCAGTTACTGCGCCGCGCCGGCGGCGATCGCGAGATGGCCGAGATCCTGGCGCTCGTGCTGCAGCATGACGAACAGGCGGTTCTTTGCGCGGTCGAACTGGCACTGGAGGCTGGCGTCGCGACCAAGACCCACGTCCTCAACGTTCTGCACCGGCTCACCGATGGTAAGGCTACGCCAGCCTCCCCGATCGACGCCCCGCAGGCGCTGCGCCTTGCGCAAGAGCCGCTCGCCGATGTCGGGCGATATGACGGTCTTCGCGATGGAGGGCTGCGCCATGCGTCATGATCCCGCCAGCGCCGCAGTGGTCGTCATGCTCAAGGCGCTCAAGATGTACGGCATGGCCCAGGCGGTCGGCGACCTTATCGAGCAAGGCGCCCCGGCGTTCGAGGCGGCAGTGCCGATCATCTCCCAGCTGCTCAAGGCAGAGATGGCCGAGCGGGAGGTCCGCTCGATCGCCTACCAGATCAAGGCTGCCCGGTTCCCGGCCTACAAGGATCTAGCCGGGTTCGACTTCGCTTCCAGCGAAGTGAACGAGGCAATGGTCCGCCAACTGCACCGCGGTGACTTTATCGACGGCGGCGACAACGTCGTACTGATCGGCGGTCCCGGCACCGGAAAATCCCACGTCGCCACCGCGCTGGGCGTCCAGGCTGTCGAACATCACCGCAAGAAGGTCCGGTTCTTTGCCACGGTCGATCTGGTCAATGCGCTTGAACAGGAAAAGGCAATGAACAAAGCCGGCCAGCTTGCCGAGCGCCTGCTGCGCCTTGACCTCATTATCCTCGATGAACTGGGCTACCTGCCGTTCAGCCCGTCAGGCGGGGCGTTGTTGTTCCATCTGCTCAGCAAACTCTATGAGCGTACCAGCGTCATCATCACCACCAACCTCAGCTTCAGCGAATGGGCCGAGGTGTTCGGTGATGCCAAGATGACCACCGCCCTGCTCGACAGGCTTACCCACCACTGCCACATTCTCGAAACCGGCAACGACAGCTTCCGGTTCAGGGCAAGCGCTGCTGCGCCCAAAACACGGAAGGAGAAATCATCAACTTGACCCACACCCCGCATCGCGGGACATAACTTCACCCGGGTCAAATCTCGATGAAAACCCCGGGTCACTTCTCAGTGGAAATCTACAATGCATGGCGTTGTGATGAGCGTCGCGATCGGTGACTACGGCAATGCCGATATCGTTAGGCGTATTGAGCCATTTGTGTGCGTCGGTTGCCCACGAATGCGCTTGCTCGACCCCGTCGAGAAGATGACGGCGGGGCGGACTAGCGCGCCCCCATAACCCGAAGGTCCCGTCGACATCGACCCAGGCACCGGCGGCGTGGCGATAGGTACAAGTTCGATTAGCGGATCGATCGCACCGATATCGAGGTCGCCCGCATCGAGAAATCGCGCGGCGACTTACATCGGGGCCGGCGCGATGCCTCCGGCTGGGCATTCAGACGTGATCGCGGCCGCCATGCCGGGACGATCCAGTAGTGTGCGCGTGACGCCGTTGGTCCAGCCGAAGCCGTCCTGCACGGGATACTCGCCGCCGCCGCCGGCCTTGCCGCTGTCGACATCGTATTTTTCCACCATGCGACCGGTGCACGCGTAAAACGTCGAAACCGTTTTCACCCAGCGCTGCGCGAGGTCGTCGGCAAGCGCAGTGTGGCCGCTTCGGTCGAGCCCGTGCACGCCGATCCAGAGCAGCGGCGCCCACCCATTGGGCTCGTCCCACTGCTGTCCGGTAAGGACCGTGGTGGTGCGCAGGCCGCCGGGGGCGAATAAGGCCGCCTTGGCGAGACGGGCGGTCGCGTCGGCCTGAGCGGGCGTCGCCAGGCCGACAAACAGCGGATAGAGGATCGCCGCACTGATCGCGGACGTCGGCTTGGCGGTCGAGCGATCCCAGTCGGTGAAGCGGCGATCTTTGGAGGACCAGAGATAGGTGGAGACGGCGCGACGGCGAACGTCAGCCTGCCGATCGTAACTGGCCGCACACACTGTGTCGGCGATCGCCCTGCATCGCCCGGCGACCGCCTTTTCCAGGTTCCACAACAGGCTGTTGAGGTCGATCGGCACGATGTCTGTGGTGTGGATAGTGGCCAGCGTACGGCCGTCGCGGAGCCAGCGCGAGCTATAATCCCAGCCGCTTTCCGCCCCCGCGCGCAGGTCGCGATTCACCTCGGCGGCAGGCCGGGGTGCTGCAGCGTCGGCGGTAGCAACGTCCTCGGCATAGGATTCATCGCGCGGCGTGTCGCGCGCATCCCAGTAGCGGTTGAGCAGGCTGCCGTCGGGCATCCGCACGACATGTTGGCAGGAACCGCCTGCATCGAGGCAGGTCGTCCCCGCCATCCAATACGCATGTTCCTGCTTAAGCGCGGCAAGTCGCTGTCGGTCGATCGCCGGCTCGTGGGTGTCGGACAGGTCCATCATCAGCGCTAGGAACGGCGGCTGCGAGCGCGAGAGATAATAGCTGCGCGTGCCGTTGGGGATGTGGCCATAGCGCTCGATCACCGATACGAAATTGGCGAGCATCGAGTCGATCAGCGGCTGCTCGCCGTCGGCCTTGAGGCCAAGCATCGTGAAGTAGCTGTCCCAATAGTACATCTCCTGATAGCGGCCGCCCGCCACGACGTAGGCATACGGCAGCTGAAGGGAGGAGGCACCGGGAACAACTGCCAGCGGCGGCTTCGCGAGGATCGGCCACAGCGAAGTTATGTGTTCGCGCATCGAGACCTTGGGGCTGACGTCGCCGGCCTTGCGGAAATAGCGCGCAACGAAGGCAGCGAGCGCGTCACGACCTTGCGGGGCGTCATGGGCGTAGGCTGCCATGATCGCGCCGGGCGCCTCGCGCGGGATCATGTCGGCGAAGGTCTTGCTGTCGGGGAAGACGTGCGCGAGCTCTACCGCGCGGTAGAGGTCGCGATAGACGTCGTCGGGAGTTGCCGCCGCACGCGACACCGCGACGGCACGCTTTGCGGCGTCGGGATAAGGCGCGGCGCCGATCAACGCAAACACGACGAGCAGGAGACCGAGCGACCGGCAGAACGACGTCATGGGCGGTCCCTCGAATAAAACGAACCGGCCGGAGTGGAGGCTCCGGCCGGCAGGCAAGCAGTTCGGATCAGATCAGAACTTGTAGGCGGCGGTGACGGTCGCGTGACGCCCGAAGATCGAGCGACCCAGGAAGAAGCCGTTCTGATCGGCGGCGCCGACGGTGCGGACGTTGCCTTCGGTGAGCGCCAGCTTGTTGGTGACGTTCTCCACGGTGCCCTGGATCGAGAAGCGATCGTTGATGTCGATCGAGGTACCGAGATCGACCGTATTGTAGCTGCCCAGCGGCTGCTGGTTTTCGATGTCGGCGAAGCGGTTGCCGATATGCGTAAAGGTACCGAACAGGCGTGCCTGGCCCCAGCTCGTCTTGAAGGTGTACGACGGGATCGCCGCAATCTGGAATCGTGGCTGACGGTTAACGTTGTTGCCTGAGTTGGTGCCGAAGTTACGGAATTTGCCGTTCTGGTACACGCCGCGGGTGGCGAGCTGGAAGCCCTCGACGGGACGGATCGCGGCTTCGAACTCGACACCGTAGGCGCGGGATCCGCCGAACTCGACGAAGTTCTGCTCGACGCCGTCGATGACGCGGATGTCCTGGAAGATCAGGTTGCGGAACTTGTTGTAGAATCCGGTCAGGTACAGGTCGTAAAGCGGCGTCGCGGTCTTGAGGCCGATCTCGTACTGGTTGGCGCTCTGCGGCTTGATCAGCTGCGTGTTCGTGGCGTTACCGCGCAGGTCATCGAACTGCGGCAGCAGCGCGCCGTGGTTGGCCCGCAGGAAGCCGTTAAGCTGGCCAGTGAAGGCATAGTCCGCACCCGCCGTCCAGCTGACCTGCGTCTTCGAGTAACCCACGCGGGAGAAAGTGCCGTTGAGGTAGGTCGCGCCGTTGTTGTAGGCGGTCAGCGGGTTGTTATCGAGATCGCCGGTCGAGCTGTTCTCGTAGGTATCGCGCAATTTCACGTGCTCCACACGCACGCCACCGTCGAGCCGGAGCTTGCCGATCTTCCACTCGTCGCTGACATAGCCAGCGACGTTGTCGCTCTTGTAAAAGGCGTTGACGTCATAGGTGTTGGCACCGGTGAAGCCGTTACGGGTCAGCTGAGTACCGTCCACCAGCGACGCGTTGAGCACCCGCGCCTGCGGCTCGAGCGCGAGCAGGATGTTGTTGCCGAGATTCCAGACGTCATGATCCTTCACGTGCGCATAATAGCCGCCGAAGGTGATCGTGTTGCCTTCGAAAATCTCCTTGGACAGCTTGAGTTCGTCGGTGAAGCTCTGGATGTGTTTGGAAACCGCCCAGATACCCGCCTGGATCGTCTGCTGGTCCGCACTCAGCGCCTTGCCGCTATCGGCATAGGTGACGGTGCCAGGGCGCCCGGCGAGATATTCGCCGACGGTCTGCGGGTTGCTGCCCGTGAACAGCGCATAGGTGTTCGACCGACCCTTGGTGAAGTTGACGTTGTTCTGCAGCTGGAAGAAGCCGAAGTCATAATTGAAGGTGCTGCCCACCGTGTAGAGCCGCGAACCGCGACCGTCCTCGAGATCGACGTCCTTCTTCTGCGTTGGGCCGCCGTTGACGCTCGGGCCAGTCTCGATCTGCGTATTCTGGATTTCCTTGCCGACCAGCGTGTCGGTGCGCGCGTCGAAGCCCGGGATGGTGTGGAACTTACCGTTGGTCTCCTGGAGCGGCATCGGGGTGTAGAACGCGTTCTTGTCGTCGAGGTAGCGCGCATAAGCGGTGATCTTGCCGGCATCGAACTTGTGGGTGATGCTGCCGGTAAACTGGCCGCCGAGATCACCCGCGAAGCCGGTGTGCCGGAAGCCCTTCGAATAGCGGTAGAAGCCGCCGACCATGTAGGTCGTGTTGTCGTCGAGCGGACCCTCCGCCACGACATCGCCGCGATAGGTGCCCTCGGTGCCGTAGGTGGCACGCAACGACAGATGCGGGTCCTGTGTACCCTCCTTCAAGATAAAGTTGGTGGTGGCGCCGGGTTGGCCGTTCGAGAAGATCGGGCTCGGGCCGCCGCGCAGCACTTCGACGCGCTCGACAGTGTCGTCGAGCCGGAAGATCGAGCTGTCTTCGAGGAACGAGAGCGACGACGGCGCGATGATCGGCGATCCGTTCATCTCGACCGTCAGGAACGGTGCATCGCCGGTCGACGGGAAGCCGCGGATGAAAACGTTGGCGCCGGCCTGACCACCCGAGCTTTCGACCCACAGGCCCGGCACGATCTTGAGCAGGTCGGCCGTCGAGGTCGGCTGGACCTCGCGGATCTGCTCCGCCGACGCGGTCGAGATCGAGTAGCTGGCGTCGAGCTTGCGAATGCCCTCGCGGTTGGCGTTGCCGGTAACGACGATTTCCTGCGTATCCGGCGCGGTGTCGGGCGCAGGAGCGGCTGCGGGAGTGGCCGATGACGTCGGCGCTGTCTGGTTGGCGCCCTGCGCGAGCGCGGGCAAGGCACCGAGTATCGTGCCGGCGAGCAGTGCGAGGTTCAGCTTCGAACGAGTCATGTCTTCTTCCTTGGGAGTTTGTTTTTTGTTGTTAAAGTCAGCTTCGGCGGCAGTGGCTGCCCGCCAAGTGCGGCTGTCGGCGCGACGGCGAGCCGTGAGACTCATCGCAAACCTCTGATGCCCTGTTCCTCTGGAGCGGGCCGTCCTACCTCGCTAAGACCGGTGCCGCGAGATCGACCATTTAGTCAGTCTGAACATATCGGTGTGGGTGGGCATTTCGGTGCGAACCCATCGGGTGCCTGCATCGAATTCCTGCGCATTACAAAACGTCGAATTTGGAGCTTCCTTGGACCGCCTTATTGCCGCGCACATAGCGCCTTCCATGCGATTATCCAGCGCTGTCACTTCCGATCTGACGATCCGGGACTGCCTGTGACAGCATTACAACGCTTCGAGATGCACGGCCGTAATGAGTTGAACGAAAGGCAAATTCTGGCAGCGGAACAACAACCGGGGATTTCCAGGATTGGGCCACCATCTTCATCCGATCGCGGTCAGCTCTAGCGAACGTCCAGCAGCGATCGCAGACGCTCGGCATCTGCTGGCGTGGCAGGATTGTAGATGATCATTCCAAGCTCAGGCCTCCCTTCCACGGCGAACGAAGAAAACTCCATCGCCAGCAGCCCCGCGACGGGATGATGGATGCGTTTCACCCCCTCGCCGTGGGCGACGACGTCATTGTCCTGCCACAGCGCCTCGAACTCGGGGCTTAGGCGCGACAGTTCGGCGACCAGCTCGGTGGCGGCCGCGCTGGCGTTGGCGCCCGCCCGCGTCACGTCGGCGCGAAAGGCACCGACGACGAAGCGGGCGATGCTGTCCCAATCCTCGTTCCGTAGCCGGACCTGGTCGCTGCCAAACATCAGGCGCAGGATGTTGCGTCCTTCGCGCGGCAGCTTGGCATAGTCGGTCAGCAGCAGCGCTGCCGCCCGGTTCCAGCCGACGACGTCCCACATCGCCGTCTTGATGATGGCCGGGCTCAGCACCATCCCGTCAAGCACGCGCTGCAACCGGGGGCTGATGCCGTCGACCGGCTGGTAGCGCGCCTCCGGCGGACGGCCGAGACCCAGCATGTAGATGTGCTCGCGCTCCGGCTCGGTCAGCATCAGGCCCTTGGCGATGCCGTCGACCGGCTGGTAGCGCGCCTCCGGCGGACGGCCGAGACCCAGCATGTAGATGTGCTCGCGCTCCGGCTCGGTCAGCATCAGGCCCTTGGCGATGCGGTCGAGAACGTCGGCCGAGGGCGCACCTCCGCGGCCCTGTTCCAGCCAGGTGTACCATGTCGGGCTGATGTTCGACCGGCTCGCCACTTCCTCCCTGCGCAGCCCCGGGGTGCGCCTGCGGTCGCTGCCGAACCCCAGCGCCACCGGGTCGAGGCGGGTGCGGCGATCGCGAAGATAGGCTCCGAGTTGGTTGGGCGCTTCGCTGGCCATCATCAATCCTGTTAGGGGTTATACCATGATAACGTCACTACTTTAACACTTTGAGACAGGTTGCGATATGCCGCCCGGCAAGAAGGAGATCATCATGCGCGTGTTTCTAACCGGGGCGACCGGCTTTATCGGCTCGCACGTCATCCCCGAACTTCTCGATCGAGGCCATCAGGTACTCGGCCTTACTCGCTCCGACGACGGCGCCCGGCAACTCGAGGCAGCCGGCGTCGAAATCCATCGCGGTGACCTCGAACGGCCCGAGACGCTCGCCAGCGGCGCGGCAGCGGCCGACGCGGTGATCCACTGTGCGTTCGATCACAATTTCCAGACCTTCTTCGAGAACACCAAGAAGGACGGACGCAACATCGCCGCGATGGGCGGGGCGCTGGAGGGAACGCAAAAGCCGCTCCTGATCACGTCGGGCGTCGGTATCGGCACGCCGTTGAACGGCGGTCCGGCGACCGAGGACGTGCTCAACCCGCGCCACGCCAACCCGCGCATCGCGACCGAGCTCGCCGGTGCGGCACTGACCGCCCGCCGCATCGACGTCCGCACGATCCGGCTGCCGCAGGTGCACGACACCACCAAGGCGGGGCTGATCACGCCGCTGATCGCCGAGGCGCGCCGTTCCGGGGCTGTCGCCTATCTCGGCGAGGGACAGACGCGCTGGTCTGCGGCGCATGTCGGCGACGTGGCGAAGCTTTACGTACTGGCGCTGGAGAAGGGCGAGCCGGGCGCGCGCTACAACGCGTCGGTGGAAGAAGGTGTTACGGCACGCGCCATTGCCGAGGCGCTCGGAAAGGGTACTGGCCTGCCGGTCCGCTCGGTCGCGGCCGACGAGCTCGAGCACTATTTCGGCTGGATGGCGCCATTTGCTGGGTTGGACATGACCGCTTCGAACGCCTGGACGCGCGCGCGGCTGGGATGGGAGCCGACCGGCCCCGACCTGCTGACCGACCTCGCCGCGATGGATTTCTCGGTTTCCACCGACGCCTGATCGACTGCCGTTGTTCGCTGGCTCGCTGTCGCTGGCCGCCAAGCCAGCGGGCAACAGCTTCGCCGGCTTCTGGGTCGAGAGCATCTTTGATGCCAGCCCGAATGAATAAAAATATGGAGTAGAGAACCACGAATTGGGCTCCAAGTATCGGGAGCTGGGTCGCTTGCGCGAAGCGGTCATTTTCAGGGTGCGCCTAAGTCGCGGACGTCTGACCTAGTTGTTTCGCTAGCGGAAGTAGCCAGCTGCAAAACGATGCTGGTGACCGTCAGACATCCCTGACCACGGGTAATCGCCTATCGATCCAACAGTCTCCAGATCATAAGTTAGCTCGAGCTTCTTTGAGCCCATCGAACTCGGCTTCCAGTTCCGCGATCACGCTACGGTCGTCGGAAGGGCCGCCGATGGTTGGCCCTGATCGTAACAGGTCCAACTGTTTGCTGATGGCATCCATCGCATCGGTCATCTGCTCACGCAGTGGCTTTTCTGTTTGTGCCATGTGACGACCATAGGCCTTTGTAATTTTGAGCGTTAGCCCCCCTCGCACCAAGGTCTCCCGCCTGCTGCGCACACGCATCTCGGGCGCCCTGTCGAGTCACGACCCCCGCGGCTTCGCGCGCTTCTTCCACTGCGCTGATCGAGCCGCTCGAAGAGGGTTCAAGTGGCGGATCGACCCCAACCAACCCATCGATGCGCTCCGCGCGCAGCCACATGAGCACGGCACTCGGACGGATGGAATCGGCAGCGGTTGTTTACCTGAACGAGCGTGCGCTTCGAAGGTGCGGTCAACTGCCTCTGAATGTCCAAGCTTGGGTCAGCTTTCGTCGGGTTCATTGTTTCGCCAGATTTCCTCCGACAGCAACGTCGCGAACGCGACCCACGCCACGAGGGGCAAGCCGAGGCCGGCTGCTACAGGATCCGATTGCCTGGCCGCAGCGACATAAGCGATGGCGCTCGCGCCGAGGCCTGCCGAGGCTACCGTACCCCAACCTGGTGCACGTTGACCGAAGAACACTTCGCTCCAGCCTCCGATACCGACCTGGTTCAGAGTCCAAAGTGCGAGGGCTTTCGTGCGCTCTGGTGATGGCTCAGATCGAAGCAGACGATAACCCCCGTATGCCAGCGATGCCTCGATCGCGGTCCACGCAATTGGATAGATCGGCGTTGGTGGCGTAAACTCGGGCTTCTCGAGGCGCTTGTACCAGCGCTGGGTTCGCGGATGGTCCGGCGAGGGGCTTGCGCGCTTGCCAACGAGTAAGGCGGCGACGACTGCGCCGATTGAAAGCCCCGCGGCCCACCCTGCTGGTAGTCCGCCCGATCGTGATCCTGACAACATGCACGTTCTCCTCGGCACAAGGACCCTTCACACCGATCGCGGTTCCCGGCGAACGTCCACAGACAAGAGCCAACGCAGCTTTTGAGACCTCGGTCGCTTTCCGGCATGAATGAATGGCTGATTTGAATAAGCTACTAATGTCTGCATAGGGGTCGCTTGCCAGACGTATCATATCGCTCCTATTGGTAGCCCTCTGCCCGGAACAACAGCATCTGCCTGTCCCAGTCGTCGGCGCTCAGCGGCCAGCCGTGATGAAAGACGATCGGCTGGGCCCGCTCCCCAATCCTTGGAGGAGATCGAGGTGCCGTCCTTTGTCGTGATCGTGCTCATCGCCGGTCTTTTCAGCGGAGCTGAGGGAACTGGGACGGCGGCCCGGGTCGAGAAATGCGAGCGACGCCGCTGGCAACGGTCAGCTCGCCGGCCAGAACTGCGCGCCGCGAGGCGCCGTCGGCATAGTCGAGCAGGCTACCGTGTCGGTCGATGCAGCTATTGGAGTGGTACTACGCGATGCCCTCGATTGGGGCTCGCAGGATTAGACGCAGGCCCGCTTGAAAACCCGACCGACAAAGCGGGCGGTGCGCGAATTACTTGGCAGCAACGATTTCGAGATCGGTGCCGACCGCGACGACACGCACCGGATAGATTTCGGCCACCGTTCGGGCGAAGCGCGCGGCGTCGTCGGTGCGGAAGCTGCCGCTGACCCGGTAGCCGGCGACCTTGGGATCGCGAACGCGCAGCGGCGTCGCGGCATAGCGGTTGAGTTCGGCGGCGGCGGCCGACAGCGGCGTGTCGTGAAAGGTGACGACGCCGCGCTGCCAGTCGCCGACGGCACTGACATCGGCAGCGCTCACCACGGGCGGGCTGTCGCCGCGCGCCACGAGCTGCTGGCCGGGCACCAGGAAGATCGGCGGGCCACCGGTGCGGACCGCGACGCTGCCCTCGACCAGGACGACACGCATCAAGCCCGGATCGGCGCGGACCTCGAAGCGAGTTCCAAGCGCGGTCACCGAACGTTCCCCGACGGCGACGATAAACGGCCGTGAGGCGTCGTGAGCGACGGCAAACACCGCCTGCCCGTGCAACAACTCGACGCGACGGTCGCCGCCGGGGCTGAACACGACCCGCAATGCGGTGTCTGTGTTGAGCGTGACGTTGCTGGCATCGGCCAGTGCAAAGCTGCGCCGTTCGCCGCGCCCGGTCGCGAGCATCACCGGCACGACGCCCGCGCCGGCAACCTGGGTCGCCGTCGGACCGTCCGGCCAGCGAGCGAGGAAGGTCGCGCCGCCAACCAGTGCAACGGCGACCGAGGCAGCGATCGCGAACCGCCACGGAGCGCGGCTACGGGGTGCGACTGGTGCCGCAGGCGCGGCGCGCAGCGATTGGAGCTCGGGCGCATCGGGCGTGACCTGCTCCCATAACTGGCAGGCGCGGGCCCACGCCGCACCGTTGGCGGGATCGCTTTCGAGCCACGGCATGAAGACGTGGTCGTCGCCGTCGTCACCGTGGTCGCTTTCGTCCGCCATGTCCTGCCGGACCAGCAGCAGCGCCGCTGCCTCTCCAGAGGGCAGGCTCTGCAGGTGCTCGAGGGTAAGGGCTTCGCGGATCACGCGACACACCCGGGCGAGGTCATCAGATGTTGCACGGCGCGCGCCATGTGCTTTTCGACGGCGCTCACCGAAATCTCGAACTGCACTGCGATATCCTTGTAATTCTGTCCTTCCAGGCGACGCAGGACGAAGATCGTCCGCGTCCGCTCGGGCAGGTTCATCAGTGCTGCCGCCACAGCCTGCAACGCCTGACGGTTCTCGGCGACCCGCCCCGCATCGAAATCGGTGCCACTGTGACGCTCGCTGTCGAACGGCACCTGGTCGTCGGCGTGGCGGACGGTGCGGCGGCGATGGCGGTCGGCAAGCACGCTGGCGGCGGTCTGGAAGACATAGCCACCAAGGTTCTCGACCTCGCCGCCCTGGCGCGCCGCAATCCGCACGAAGACCTCCTGAACGAGATCCTCGACGTCGTTGATGTCGCGCAGCTTGCGGCGGAAGAAGCGGACCAGCGCCGGGCGAAAGGCGACCACGTCCTGCGCACTAATCGGCATTGCTGCTGCCACGTTCGGCCCCCCCGTCATGGACCTATATTGAGCGGTAACGCACACGGGGTCGAATCGTTTGGTCGGGCAAGGCGCGAGTGCGAGCGTGGCTTCGGTGTCCCTGTGGTGGCGCCTAGGATGACGCACGCAGCGCGGAAATCCTCACTCCCCGCCATATCAACTGCTGAGTGGCACTGTGATAGTCAGTTCGAAGCGCCGGCGGCGCGGGTCGCCGTAGTAGCTGTAGCCCTGGGTATAGGGTTCGGCGACGGTCGGCGGCCGGTGATCGAGGATATTCAGGATGCCGACGCGCAGTTGCGTGCCGCGCGGCACGAGCCCGCCCGCGCCGTCGACGAACGTGTACGCTCCCGAGAGGTCGAGGTAGAATTGCGCGGGAATATGCGACCGACCCTGATAAATGAGCAGTTGCTCGTCCGGCTGGGCATCATCCGATGTGATGACCCGGTAGTGCGAGTAGAACTGTCCATTCAATCCGAGCCGCAGCCGGCCTGACGACCAGTCGACGCCGCCATTGCCGCGCCAGGCCAGTGGCCCGTCGCTGTAGCCGATCCGCTGCCGCAGCGGCTGGCCGGCTTCGGCCTGTTGCCAGTACGTCGGTTGCCACGTCGCGCTCAGGTAAACGCGAAAACTGCCGTAGCGCCGAGTCTGGAAAGGCATGTCGAGCGTAAGATCGACGGCGTCGATGCGGCTGCGCGCGATATTGGCGGAGGTCAGGTCGATGCGGGTCACGATGCCGCCTGTATAGCCAAGCGCGGCGTCACCGGCGGAGAGCGGAGCGCGCGTAATCCGGTCCGGGTATTTTGCCTCGTCACTCAGCAGGCCAGCGACGGTGACGCCCGGAATCGCGCCGATTTCGTTCCGCTTGTCGATGCGCGTGAAATCCGCCAAGACCCGAAGCCCCTGGTCGCCGAACGGGGTCAGGACGACACCGGCCGAAAGGCTCCGCGCCCGCTCGGGCTTCAATGTGGCCGAGCCACCCTGGACAAGGGTGTACAATTCTTCGCTGCCAAGTTGCTCGCCACCCCGCTTGGGGTCGTGATCGCTGCTCGCCGCAAGCCCCATGTGCGATCCGAACTGCGCAATCGATGGCGGCAACACCCCGGTCGAGGCACTTGCGCGCACCATCAAGCCGTCGAGCGGCTTGAACCGGGCACCCAGCGTGTAGGCGAGCGCCGTGTTGCGGTTGTTGAACGGCAGCGCGTTCACCGCGGTGGGTATGACGGTCGCGGGAAGCGTCGTTTCGACCTGGTCAGCGCGCACCGCGAGCTGCAGGTCGAGTTCACGGAGCCAGCCGCCCTGGCCCGATACCGGCAGCCGGAGTTCGCCCGATAGCGATCGGGTCTGCTGCGCGATCCGGGGGGTATTCGACTGAAACATACTGTCGGCAGAATTGTAATTATAGACGCCTGCGGGCTGCCGCTCGCGGCGCTGTTCCGCGAGAACCGTCAGTGTGGCGGTGCCGCCGGGAAGTACGGTGAGCGGCCCGGCCATGCGCAAGGTGCCGTCGGCGAGGTGGCTGGTCTGCGAGAGCTCGGTCTTCAAGACACCGACATAACTTCTTAGATTGCCGACGAACTCGGCCCAGTTGCCGAACGGGTCCAGTGGCGGCTGGCCCTCTTCGGGGATGCCTAGTCGATAGGCGTAGAAATTACCGCTGATCTCGGTGGATCTGTCCCGGAAAACCCTCGTGGCCAAGCCGCCAGTATATTCCAGATTGGCACGCCACTGCCATGGCAGTGGGATCACCAGACCGCCGGTGTAGCGCAGGACGTGGATGCGGAACGACGTCACCGAATTGAATTGATCGATCGGCAGCGACAGGCGGACATCCTGCTGGAACGGATTGGTGGGATTGTCAGCGGATATGGTGCTGTCGATGACATTGGCTGGGCCGTTCAGCCGGCCATCGTCACGGGTATCGATGACATCAACTATCGCCTCGATTCCCGAACTTCCGAAACGATGCCGCGCGTTGAACAGGATGGCGCGCCGGCTTGGCCGGCTGACAATATCATCGCGGGCGCCGTTGGCCGTGTTGGGTAGGCTGAGATCGATCCGTCCCGCATTGGCGGCCAGCAAGGCGTTCCGCTGGCTCGCGTTACCGTCGAGCCCGACCGGCAGCGACGTGATCCGACTGCCAAGAGCAATGCCGCCCTGCTCGGACTTGAGCACCAGGTTCTCGTCGGCAACGATGTTGATCGCATTCCCGATCGGCAGATCGCCGAGCGCTGCCTCCGGATCGTTCGCATAGCGCTGGCGTCGCGCGCGCTCGGCAAAGTCGCGATCACCGTCGCGCAGGTCGCCGCTGATGCTGCGGCTGAACGCAAACATGATGTCGGTCCGACCATGGTCCGGCGTGAACCCGAGGCGCGCTTCCAGGCGTAGCTCGGGCGCGTCACCGCGCGTCGTCAGCCCGCTGGTGATGCTAGCCTCCGCGCCGCGATAGTCACGCTTGAGGATCAGGTTGACGACGCCCGAGGTTGCCCCGGGGCCGTAGATGCCGCCCGCCGTCGCGGTCAGCGTCTCGATCCGGTCGAGCGCATTGATCGGGATGCCGTTGATATCGGGCTGGTCGAATGCGTAGGGCAGCCCCGGCAAGCTGGGCATCCGGCGACCGTCGACCAGGATCAGCGTCTGCGTCGGCCCGAGGCCGCGCAGGTTGATCTCCGACCGCGTCGAACCCAGGCCGGTCCCGGAGTCCTGCGCCGGGCTGGCGATCTGCGCATTCGCGGGCAGGCGCGACCGGGTGAAGCCCTGGATGTCGCCGCTGTGCGCGTCCTCGATCTCGCGGCGGGTCGACACCTGGTAGGGCTGGATATCGTCTTCGGTGCGCCGGATATCGCCGTTCTGCGCACGATGACCGACGACCAGGATTTCCGGAATGGTTGCGACCGGCTCGAGCGGCTGTGCGGGCGCGTCGGCAATCGCATTGATCACGAAGGCCCCATCGCCGGTGCGATGGAAGCCGAGTTTCGTGCCTGCCAGCAAGGTCGCGAGCGCCGCCTCGACAGTCATCCTGCCGTTCACTGGGCGACTTGAGCGAGCACCGATCAGCGCTTCGGAAAACAGGATGTCGATGCCGGATTGCTTCGCCAGGTCGGTCAGCGCGGTCGACAGGCTCCCTGCCGGAAGCGCCAAGCGCGGGACGGTGACGGCACCCGCGGCTGGCATCGCCACCGCGGTAGTCGCCAGCCAGACCGATGCCGCAAATCCCCGCAAATGTCGTGCCCACCCCTGGGAATGGGACGTTAACCGAAGTTTGTACGATTTGGCAGTGGGGATTTCCAAAGCGGTTGCGTCTATCCTGGTGAACCGCACGGCGGGTCATCGTGATCCGACGTCTTTCGCGCGTTCCGAGTTCGCACGGGAGGACCGCATGGGCAGACTGACAGGCAAGATCGCACTGATCACCGGTGGCACATCGGGCATCGGCCTTGCCACGGCAAAACTGTTCGCGGCCGAAGGCGCGACGGTGATGATCACCGGCCGGCGCCGGGAGGTGTTGGACACGGCGCTGGCCGAGATTCCGGGCGGAACCGGATTACAGGTCGATTCCGCCAAGCTTTCCGAACTGGACCAATTGTTCAGCCGGATCGGGTCCGACTTCGGGCGCATCGACGTGCTGTTCGTTAACGCGGGCGGCGGCGCACTGTCACCGCTCGGGGAGATCAGCGAGGCACACTTCGACGACACCTTCGACCGCAACGTCAAGGGCACGTTGTTCACGGTGCAGGGCGCACTGCCACTGCTCGCCGATGGTGCCTCGATCATCCTGACCGGGTCGACGGCGGCAGCCAAGGCAACCGCGGGTTTCAGCGTCTACTCGGCCTCCAAAGCCGCGGTCCACGCGCTCGCGCGCAACTGGATGATCGACCTCAAGGGTCGCAATATTCGCGTCAACACGCTGGTCCCCGGACCCACGGTTACTCCCGGGCTGGTCGGATTGGCGGGTCCCGACAAGGCTAACCAGCGGGAATTGCTAAATCAGATGGCGCTCGGCGTCCCAATGGCGCGCGTCGGCGACCCCGACGAGATCGCGCGTGCCGCCCTCTTTCTCGCCTCCGACGAGTCCAGCTTCGTGACCGGATCGGAACTGTTCGTCGATGGAGGCGAAGGCCATGCATGACACCCGCCCGCCGCTGCCGCCGTTCGACGAGGCTTCCGCGACGCTGAAGGCTCGCCTCGCCGAGGACGGCTGGAACAGCCGCGACCCGGCCCGGGTGGCGCTTGCCTATACGGTCGACAGCGTCTGGCGGAACCGCGCCGAATTCGTCACCGGACGCCCGGCGATCGAGGGTTTTCTGACGCGGAAATGGCAGCGGGAGCTCGATTACCGCCTGATCAAGGAGCTCTGGGCCTTCACCGGGAACCGGATCGCGGTGCGCTTCGCCTATGAATACCACGACGACAGCGGCAACTGGTTCCGCGCTTATGGCAACGAGAACTGGGAGTTCAACGACGACGGGCTGATGCGGCGGCGGATCGCCAGCATCAATGAGCATCCGATCGAGCCGTCCGGGCGCCGGTTCCACTGGCCGCTCGGACGCCGCCCCGACGACCACGCCGGATTGACCGAACTGGGCTTTTGACGATGGCTGAGCCGCCCGGCCTCGAACTGGTGCCACAGATCGAGCGCGAAGTCGGCTCGTCACCATCGGGCGCCACGACCCGGCCGCTCGAATACCTGCCGGTCGCGCTGTTCGGTTCGGTGATGGGCCTGTCGGGCCTCAGCGTCGCCTGGCGGCTCGCCGCCGGGCGCTACGCCGCGCCGGACTGGGTCGCGAACGCCATTGCCGTCCTCGCAGTGCTGGCGTTCGCGGCAGTCGGCACCGCGTACCTCGTCAAGGCGGTTGCCGCTCCCGACGCCGTGCGCGCCGAATTCCACCACCCGATCGCGGGCAATCTGTTCGGGACAATGATCATCAGCCTGCTGCTGCTACCGATCGTCCTTGCACCGGTGGCGCTCCGCCTCGCCCGAGGCATGTGGATCGTCGGAGTGGTCCTGATGCTCGGTTTCGCTTGGCTGATCATCGATCGCTGGATGGGCAACCGTCAGCAGGTCGAGCAAGCGACGCCGGCGTGGATCGTGCCGGTCGTCGGCCTGCTGGACGTGCCGCTGGCGTTGCCCGGGCTCGGCTTGCCGCCGCTGCACGAGCTGATGGTGGGCTGCGTGGCGATCGGGCTGTTTTTCGCCGTGCCGCTGTTCACGATGATCTTCACGCGGCTGCTGTTTGAGACACCATTGCCCGACGCCCTGCAGCCAACCTTGCTGATCCTCGTCGCGCCGTTCGCGGTCGGCTTTTCCGCCTATGTCGCGACGACCGGCAGCGTCGATATCTTCGCCGAGGCGCTGTACGCGCTGACGCTGTTCATTCTCACCGTCCTGCTCGGCCGGCTGCGCCTGCTCGGTCGATGCTGCCCGTTCCGCGTGTCGTGGTGGGCGGTCAGCTTCCCGCTGGCGGCTTCGGCTGCGACCGCAGTGCGCTTTGCCGATGCCCGGCCGGGTCTGTTCACCGATGCCGTCGCGATGGCCGTGCTGGCACTCGCCTCGGCCGTCATAGCCGGGTTGCTCGTGCGGACCCTGCTCGGCGTGGCGCGCGGCGAACTGCGAACACTCAGCAGCTGAGGGCGGCGTCGAACATAATCATGGCGCAGGCGGTGTGGGTATCGCCACCGAATGCGTCAACCACTCCGAACGCAACGCTCGATAGGAACCGGATCATGACCAGGTTGATGACCGCCGCCTTGCTTGGCACCGTCTTGTGGGCTGCAAGTCCAGCGGTCGCGAAAAGCCCGACGAAGCCGACGACGATCGTGCTCGTCCACGGTGCCTTCGCCGGCTCGTCGAGCTGGAATGCGGTCGTCACCGATCTCGAGGCCGACGGATACCGCGTCATCGCCGCCGCCAATCCGTTGCGCAGCCTCGCGGGCGACGCGGACTATCTCGCGCGCATCGTCAAGTCGATCGCCGGTCCGGTCGTGCTCGTCGGCCACTCCTACGGCGGCGAAGTCATCGCGGTCGCGGCGAGCGGTGCGGCCAACGTCAAGGGACTGGTCTTCGTCGCCGGCCTCGCCCCCGAGCCCGGTGAAAGCGCCGCCAGCCTCGGCGCGCGCTTCCCGACCGGCACGCTCGGCCAGGCGCTGGCCCCGCCGGTCGTGCAGGCCAGCGGCGACAAGGACCTCTACATCGATCCGGCAAAATACTGGCAGCAGTTCGCCGCCGACGTGCCCGAGCCGGCAGCGATGCAGATGGCGGCGACGCAGCGCCCGGTCACCGAGGCGGCGCTGAACGACGCCGCCGGGGAGACCGCCTGGAAGACGACCCCGTCCTGGTTCATCTACGGCTCGCTCGACAGGAATATACCTGCAGCGCTGCACGCCTTCATGGCAAAGCGCGCTGGCGCGAAGCAGACCGTCGAGATCAAGGGGGCGTCGCACGTCGTGATGATCTCGCATCCGCATGAAGTGACACGGCTGATCGAGCGCGCTGCCGGGCAGCAATGAGCTGTGCCGATCCAGGAGCCGAGCGTGGCAACAGCGCTCGATGCAGTTACCGGGCGGCCCGGCGGCGGCCTGATGGCTGGGACGCGGCAACGCTTGACCGTTTCATCAGCGCGGTCGCGGTCGCGGTTCCCGGCACTCGCAGGACCTATTCCGGTCTCAAGGAACCGCAGCGCCGCGCCGAGGTCGTCGCGTTCCTGCTTAGCCAGCGCGACTAGATCAGGGGGAAGCAGCCATGTCGGATGACACGCGAGCAAAAAGCACCGATGAGCGCGCGGTATCGCGCCGCAACATCCTCGTCGCGTCGGTCGCTCTCGGCGGCGCAGCGGCGGCGGCACGCGCGGGTGCCGAGACACTGGCCGACGTCCCACCCCGCGAGCCCGGGGCCGAGCTCGGCGCGCACAGCGAGCGCTCCGGGTTCGTCAAGCTGAGCCGGGTGCCGGAGGCTGGACCGGGCGTCCGCAACGTCGACCCCGCCGATGCGATCAATTCCAAGACGCCGATCGGACAGCTCGTCGGCAACCTGACGCCGACCGACCTGCATTACGAGCGCAGCCATTCCGGCGTTCCAGACCTCGATCCCGCGAAACACCGCCTGCTGGTCCATGGCTTCGTCGATCGGCCGCGCGTCCTGACGCTGCAGGACCTGATGGCGATGCCGTCGGTATCGCGCACCGTGTTCCTCGAGTGCACGGGCAACGGCTGGGAGAACTGGAAGCGTGCCGACCCGATGGTCACCGTGCAGAATACGCATGGGCTGGTCAGCACCAACGAGTGGACCGGCGTACCGCTCGCCTACCTCGCCGAGCTGGTCGGGCGGCGGAGCAGCTCCACCTGGATGCTGGCGGAGGGCGACGATGCGGCCGGCGTGGCCCGCAGCATCCCGCTCACCGACGAGATCATGTCGGAGGCCTTTATCGCCTACGGGCAGAACGGCGAGCCGATCCGGCCGGCCCACGGCTATCCGATGCGGCTGATCGTTCCGGGCTGCGAGGGCAACGTCAACATCAAGTGGCTGCGTCGCCTGAAGTTCGGCGACCAGCCGTGGATGACGCGGTGGGAGACGGCGCGCTACACGCAATTGCTGGCGGACGGGCGCGCCCAGCAGTTCCAGCTGCACATGGACGCCAACTCGGTCATCACCTCGCCCTCGGGCACGATGCAGATCGCTCGTGGCTATCAGCGCATCACCGGCCTCGCCTGGAGCGGGCACGGGCGGATTGCGAGGGTCGACGTCAGCACCGACGGCGGCAAGTCGTGGCGTCAGGCGACGCTCGAAGGACAGGTCCTGCCGAAGGCACAGACCCGCTTCGGCTGCGACTGGGACTGGGACGGTCGTCCCGCCCGGATCCTGAGCCGCTCGACCGACGAGCACGGCGATGTCCAGCCGACCCGGCAGCAGTTGATCGACCGCGTCGGGACCAACGCGCTGTTTCATTACAACGCCCAGCAGACCTGGGCGATCGACGAGAGCGGAAGGGTGACCAATGTCCTGGTTTAGCAACGCAACGGCGGCGCTCCTCCTCGCGCTCCCGGTGGCTGCCGTCGCTGGAAGCCACCCCGACTTCGGGCGGGCGCCCAGCCCGGCCGAACAGCAATTGTGGGACATCGATGTCCGCCCCGACGGCCAGGGGCTACCGCCGGGCTCGGGGACCGCCGCACAAGGTCGCGAGCTCTTCCAGACCAACTGCGAGGGCTGCCACGGTGTTGCCGGCGTCGGTGGACCCAAGGACCGGTTGGTCGGCGGCAAGGGCAGCCTGGCGACCGACAAGCCGATCAAGACGATCGGCAGCTACTGGCCCTATGCGACAACCCTGTTCGACTACATTCGCCGCGCCATGCCCTACCAGGCACCCGGCTCGCTCAGCGCCGACGAGACCTATGCCGTCGTCGCCTACCTGCTCAATCTCAACGGCATCGTGCCCGACACCGCGCGTCTGGACCGCGCCAGCCTCGTCGCGGTTCGCATGCCGAACCGCGATGGATTCATCCCGGACCAGGAGTATCGCCACGTCCACCCGACTAAAGTCCGCTGGGCGCCGCATGGCGTTCGTTACCCAGCAAAATAATCTGCGGTCACGAAGATTGAAATGCCTGCGGAACGGTTCGAGTGGGCGCTCGACGACTGCCCATGTATCGCCCGGCGAGCGCCAGTTCTCGCGTGGCGATCAGAGCCGGTTTAGGCGTGGCGTCCATGCCGGGCATATCGTCCTTTCCGAAAACCAGACATGCGGCATGCATGCGAATCTGGAGGGGCTTACCGATGTATCTTCGATCCTGCTGGTATGTCGCCGCGCTTGCCCATGAAATCACCCGCCTGGGTCCGGTCGCGCGGACGCTGCTGGACGAGAAGATCGTGCTGTTCCGCACGCTCGACGGGCGCGCTGCCGCGCTGCAGGATCGCTGTCCGCACCGGTTCGCGCCGCTTTCGGCGGGGCAGGTCGGGGCCCACGGCATCGCCTGCGGCTATCACGGCATGACCTTCGACGGCCAAGGCACCTGCATCGCCAACCCGACCCAGGCCGCCCTGCCGATCGCGCCGCGCACGAAGGTCAGGAGCTATCCGATCGTCGAGCGGCACGGCTTTCTGTGGATCTGGATGGGCGACGCCGGCCTGGCCGACCCGAGCGATATTCCCGACTATCATTGCTGCGACAGCCCCGACTGGAACGGGCAGACCTCGTACCTGCACGTCAAGGCCAACTATCTGTTCCTGGTCGATAATCTGCTCGACCTGACCCACATCAACTTCGTCCACGGCGACGTACTGGGCAACCCCGAGATGATCGGCAACATGGTCAACGACACGGAGTTGCGACCGGACGGCGTGACCGAGCGCTGGCTTAGCCCCTCGGCCCCGGCGGTACCGGCCTGGCGCGCGATCATCAATCAACCCTGGATGGAGGGCAACGTCGATTTCTGGCTCGACATGGACTGGGCGCCGGCAAGCAACATGATCCTCGACGTCGGCGTGAAGCCGCCCGGTGCGGACAGGTCGGAGGGCAGCGGTATCGTCAACGTCAACTGCGTCACGCCGGAGACCGCCACGACTGCACATTATTTCTACGGGGCGGCGATCAAGGCCGCGGTCGACAACGTCAATTCGGTGCCGTTCTGGGCGAAGGCACAGGCCTATGCCTTCGCCCAGGACCGCCTGATGATCGAGGCGCTGCAGGCCAACATCGGCGACCAGTGGGATATCCTCGAGATGCGGCCGGCGGTGAACGTCGGCGACCGGGCCGCGCTGCATGCCCGGCGCGTGCTTAGGCGACTGATCGCGCGCGAGACCAGGACGCCCGAGCGCGAGGTCGTCCTCGTCGAATAGCCACGGTGCGCGTTTTTAAGCGGCGACGCGCCCGCGAATGAGATCCGCGGCGCGCTCGGCGAGCGCGAGCGTGGCGGCATTGGTCATCGCCTGCGGGATCGACGGGAACACCGAGGCATCGACGACACGCAGGCGCGCGACGCCTTTGACCCGGCACTGCGGATCGACGACGGCAAAAGGATCGTCGGCGCGCCCCATCCGGCAAGTCGATACCGGATGGAAGAACGGCGACGCACTGCGCCGGATGTGGGCGGCGAGCGCTGCGCCGTGGACGCTGGAGCCGGGATAGACTTCCGTCGCCACCCAGTCGGCCATCGCCTTGTCGGCAACGATGGCCCGGGCAAGCTCGACCGCCTCGACCAGGGTCGCGACGTCGGACTCCTCGGCGAGATAATTGGGGTCGATGACCCCGGCCGCACACGGGTCGGCGCTGGCCAGCGTGAGCGTCCCGACGCTGCGCGGCTGCATCAGCGCGGGCACGATCGAGAAGGCGTTGGGCGGCGGCGGGCCGATATCGGGCAGCAGGAACGGCACCGACAAGGCCATCAGCTGGAGATTGGCGGAGCCGCGCGAACTGCCGCTGCTGGCGATCACCATCGTCTCGCAATGATTATAGTGCGAGGCGGGGACCGGTCGCCTGGCGCTGAAACACAGCCCCGCCATCAGCGGGTGATCCTGCAGCGACCGGCCAACCCCGGGGACCGCGGCGACGGGCTTGATGCCGTGGACCGCGAGGGCATCGGGATCGCCGACACCCGACAACATAAGCAGCCGCGGAGAGTCGATCGCACCCGCCGAAAGGATCGTCTCGGCGGCGGCGACATGCACGCTACGGTTGCCGATCGCGACCTCGACACCGTCGCAGCCGGTGCGCGAGACGAACAGCCGAAGCGCCAGCGCCCCGGTAACGACGGCAAGGTTAGGCCGGCTGCGCACGGGATCGAGGAAGGCGGTGGCGGCGGTGTCACGGCGGCCGTCGCGGATAACGACATCAGCAGAGCGAAGGCCACGAGGATCACTGCCAGCGCTGCCAGCGTGACGATCTGCATCCGGTCGACCGAGCGATCGGCATAGCGCCCGCCGAGCCAGTTGCCGACCGTCAGCCCCAGGCCATGCGTCACCAGCATCGCGGTGACCTAAGGCCTGCGTCGCCTCGCGCAGGATCGGCGTAATACAAGTGAAGACGGTGAACATCGCGCTCGCCCCGCTCGTTCGCGCGACGTCGAATCAGTCGCCATGAAAGCGGTCACCCCGCTGCGGCGGAGGTTGGCCGGCAGTGGTGATCGATGCGGGTCTGGCCGAGTCTCAAAACACTGTCCCGGAGTGATCCGGTACATCTACAGCCGCGCGGACGGTCTGCCTGATCCACCCGGACAATTTGCCCTCCGCCCGCATGGCGGCCGCGGCACACCGAAACCCGCCGCGTCAGAACCGCACCGAGGCCTCGGCACCGAATTCCTGCGGCCGTCCGGGGGTAAAGCGGTCGATGCCGAAGTCACCGAAATAGCCGGTGCGGGCTAGTTGAATGGTCTTGTCGAGCACGTTGGTGCCGTAGACTCCGATCCGGAAACGGCTGTCCGCGCTCGGCACGTAATCGACGCGGAAGCCGACCAGCGCATAGGCGGGGAGCCGGCAGACATAGTCGGCCCCCGACTGGCACGCGGGCTTCGCACCGACGCCGCGGACGTCGACGCTGGGCGTCACCGTGCCACTTGCACCGACATGGAGGTCGTACGCGGCGGCGACGCTGAAGGTGTACTTGGGCGCCGAGTTGACCGGCGTGTCGAGCGTCAGCGTCACGGCGTTGGGCCGGATGCTGTCGTAGCCCTGGGTGAGATAGGCGACGTTGCCGCGCAGGGTCAGGTCGTGGATCGGGCGCAGCACGAACTCGCCTTCGAACCCCGCCTCGTGCGCCGATGCCGCGCTTTGAACCTGCCGGGTCGAGATGTTACCGACCAGGATGTTCACGCCCGACTGGATGTCGCTGTATTTCTGGTAGAACCCCGACAGGCTGACGATCGCCCGGCGATCGAACAACTCGGCCTTGATCCCACCCTCGTAGGACCACAGCTTCTCGGGATCGTAGAACGACGGGAAGCGACCGTCCGCCGGCTGCGAGCCGAGCTGCTGGTTGAAACCGCCCGAGTTATAGCCGTGCGCCGCGGTGACGTAGGTGAACAGGCCGTCGGTCCACTGGTACGACAGCTGCAGCTTCGGATCGAAGCCGTGCCAGCTGTGCCGCTCGCGCGCGGTGAACGGCGCGCCCGCGCAATTCTTGAGGCCACCGAGGAAGTCGCCGGTGAAATAGGCGCACTGGGTTGGGACGCCGTTGTACAGGAAGGTCGCGCCGTTGTCGGCGAAGAAGACATAGCTCGCCCCGGTCTTGCGGTCGTGGGTGTAGCGGCCGCCGAGCGTCAGCTCGAGTTTCGGCGTGACCTTGAAAGACCCCTGCGCGAACACCGCATAGCTCTCGTACTTGAGCGACGCGTCGTAGATGTAGCCCAGCGGATCGATCCAGTCCGGCCCGGTGTCCTGCAGAAAGCTGGTCTTCTGGCGGAAGTAATACAGCCCGGCAAGAAAGCTCAGGCGCTCGTCGAGAGCGGTGCCGCCGATGGTCAGTTCCTGGGTGAACTGCTTGCTGCGGGTGGCGTCGTACTCGGCGTAGATATCGTTCGGCGTGTCGTCGACGGGCGTGTAGAATGTGGCGCGCGACCGGCGGTAGGCGGTGACCGAGTGCAGCGCGACCGCATCGCTCAGCTGATAGTTGATCCGCGCATTCAGGGTTGTCGCGTCCGTGTTGTTGAACGGGCCGCGCCCGACGTAGCGCCCCGCCCCCGCATCGCCGCCCGCAGCGAGGTCGGTGACGAGCGCGCTGGTCGGTGCCGTCAGGGTCGCGCCGCCATAGACCGTGTAGTCCTTCCCGAGTACTGGATAGGCGGTGCAATAAGGCACGCTGTGCAGCGTGTCGTAGTTCTGGATGTAGCCGGCGGTGGGCAGGCAGCCTACCGGGATGGTCGCGCCGCCGTCGGTGTGCGACCAGTCGTACTCGCCGAGCAGGTCGACGGTCAGCGGCCCCTTGTCGACGCGCAGCTGCAGGCGGCCCGAGCGGTTGTCGATGTCGCCGCTGCGGTCGTTGTCGAGCACGTGCTTGATGTAGCCGTCAACGTTCTGGGTACGGAAGCTGAAGCGGCTGGAGATGCCGTCGGCGATCGGCACGTTGACCGCGCCTTCGGAATCGATCCGGTTGTAGGAGCCGCCCCGCAGCTGGGCGTAGCCACCAAGCTCGTCGGTCGGGCGCTGGGTGGTGAGCAGCACGGCACCGGCGGTGGTGTTCTTGCCGAACAGCGTACCCTGCGGCCCCTTGAGCACCTGCAGGGAGGCGATATCGTAGAAATAGAGGTCGTTGCCCTCAAGCCGGCTGACGTACATCTCGTCGACGTAGAAGCCGGCCTTGGTGTCAGAGTTCACCTGATTGAAGGTCTGCCCGATGCCGCGGATCGTGAAGCTGGTGCCGCCCGACAGCAGGGGCACGAGCTCGAGATTGGACACCGCGCCACGCAGGTCCTGGAAGTTGCGAATGTTCTGCTGGGTTAGCTGGGTGTCCGACAGCACCGTCGCCGAGACCGGCGTCGTCTGCAGGTTCTCGACCCGCCGGCGCGCCGTCACCACGATCTCGTCGATCTCCGGTGCTGCCGAACCGTCAGGCGTTCGCGCGGATGCGGCAGGCGCATCGGTCGCCATCGCGCCGCTGGTCAACGCACCGGACGCCAGCGCGCCGGCCGAAACCACGCCCAGTAGCAGCGATCTGCACGTCCGCATCGAGGCAACCCCTTGTCAGGCAGGCGACCGTTCGGCCTTTCCTGCATTCCCGCCGGCCCAGCCGTCGGCACGAGAAGCGTAACTGCCGGACCGCGTTTGTGGACACAGATAATATTTTCAGTCCCAAAGCCACGTTAGAGCCGCGACCGCTCAGGCCCGCGCACCGGGAAAGTGGACGCGGCCAGCCGGACCCTCGATAAGAGTCCCGGAATGACCGACCTGCTCACTATCGTCCCGCCCGCCCGGCCGCTGCGGGGCCGGGTCATGCCGCCGGGGTCCAAGTCCATCACCAACCGGGCATTGCTGCTGGCGGCGCTGGCCCACGGCTCGAGCCGCCTGACCGGTGCCTTGAAGAGCGACGACACGCGGCACATGGCCAACGCGCTCAGGGCCATGGGCGTGACGATCGACGAGCCCAGCGACACCAGCTTCGTGATCCTCGGCACCGGGCATCTTGCCGCGCCGCCCGGCCCCCTGTTCCTCGGCAACGCCGGGACCGCGACGCGCTTCCTGACCGCCGCCGCAGTGCTCGCGGACGGCGTCGTGGTGCTGACCGGGGACAGCCACATGCAGAAGCGGCCGATCAGGCCGCTAGTGAGCGCGCTGCGCGCTCTCGGTATCGCGATCGAGGCACCGTCGGGCTGCCCACCGGTCACCGTTCACGGGCAAGGCGGGTTCGATGGCGGCCGGGTCGCGATCGACGCCGGACTGTCCAGCCAATATGCGTCGGCGCTGCTGATGCTTGCGCCCGGCGCCCGGTGCCCGGTCGAGCTGGCGTTGACCGGTGACGAGATCGGCGCGCGCGGCTACATCGACCTGACCTGCGCCGCGATGCGCCACTTCGGTGCACGGGTGGAGCAGCGGGATCACGCGACTTGGGTCGTGCAGCCCGGTGGCTACCGCGCCGCCGACCTGCGCATTGAGCCCGATGCTTCAGCCGCCACGTATCTGTGGGCGGCCGAAATGCTGACCGGGGGCAGTATCGACATCGGAACCGCAGCGGAAGCCTTCACCCAGCCCGACGCCGCAGCCTACCACCTGATCCGGCAATTCCCGCACCTGCCGCCGGTGATCGACGGCGCGCAGATGCAGGATGCGGTGCCGACGCTGGCGGTACTGGCGGCCTTCAACGCGACCCCGGTACGTTTCGTCGGGATCGCCAATCTGCGCGTCAAGGAATGCGACCGCATCGCCGCGATGGCGAGCGAGCTGTCACGGCTTTCGCCGGGCCTGGCGGTGGAGGACGGCGACGACCTGGTGGTCACGCCGGCCTTACACTTCGGCCCGGCGCAGATCGAAACCTACGCCGATCACCGCATCGCGATGAGCATGGCGCTGGCCGCCCTGCGAGTACCGGGCGTCGCCATTCGCGACCCCGACTGCGTCCGCAAGACTTATCCGGACTATTGGCAGGATCTCGAGAGCCTTGGCGTCAGCATGGCCCGCACGGTCGCCTGATCGGCCCGCACACGGGCAAGCGCCGAGTGCGCTTCCGGAAGACTGACCGCAGGGCCTCCCGCTGGGTCATGCCCTCGTCGTCGCTGCCTTTGGGTCACGGCTGTAGGTATTCAGGTCGACCTGCGTGGTCCCGGACGTGGCGACCGGCTGGCGGTGCTGCGCCAATGTCGTGTCCTGCGGACTACCGACACAGTTGCCCGAACCCGTGGAGACCACTTTGGGCGGCCGATCCGGGCCGAGCGAGGTCACCCGGACGCTCTCGCTACAGACGCCCTGGCCCGAGGTGGTCGCGACATCCGAGTAACTGACGGTGCCCGCCGGCAGCTTGCCGTATCCAGCGAGGTCGAGCTTGCCGCCGACCGGCGCGGACAACGCCTGCAGCGCCGCGACGTGCCGCAGCATCGCGTCCGCCTGCCGGTCGATCTGCGCGGCGATGCGGTCGAGCATGCCGAATGGCGCTGGGTCGAGCGCATCGAACGCGAGAGGCAACGCTGCCGGTTGCCCAGGCGAGACGATGACTTTCGGCGGGATCTCGCCGTTATATTCGATCCTTGCCACGGACCCGTCCGGCATCGCGAGTTTCAGGACGTGGTCATCGCGGTTCATCGCGATCGCCGCGCCAGCCACGGCGATTGCCGTAGTGCCGGCGAGCAGAGCCAAGTGCACTTTTCGCGTCGTGATCCTCCTCATAAATTATCGCAGCGGCAGCCGCGTGAGCGGCGCGGCGATACGTCAGCTCCTGCCCGAGTGGGGCTGGCTGGAACCCCGCGCGATGTCGAACAGGCTGGCGAGCCGGTCCCGCAGCCCGGTGCCATGCTGCTGCCCGCTGGTCTTGCGGTCGAGATCGTCGACCGCAGCGACGAGATTGCTCATGTCCTTCTCGGTCGCGTAGCCCAGCGCCTCGCCGAAACGCAGATCGGTGCGCGCGGCCGCGAGGAGCGAGCGCAGCCGCACGTTCATCACGCAGCCTTGCTGGTCTCGACCGATGCCAGCCGGTGCTGCTGGCCGTTGTCGTTGCCGATCTCGATCTTGCGCGGCTTGACCGAATCCGGAACCTCGCGCCGCAGGTCGATCGCCAGCATGCCATTCTCGAGGGAGGCGCCGACTACCTGGACGTTGTCCGCAAGCTGGAACTGCCGTTCGAACGGCAGCGCGGCGACGCTGCGATGGATGAACTGGCGCTGCTCGCCCAAGTCTGGCTTGGCACCGCTGACCACCAGCAGATTAAGCTTGGTGGTGATCTCGATTTCGTCGCGGGTGAACCCCGCCACCGCGACACTGATGCGGTAGGCATCCTCGCCGCGCTGCTCGACATCGAAGAACGGGTAGCCATCCGCCGCTTCGGCGCGAGCAATATTATCGAAAAGATCGAACAGACGGTCGAAACCGATCGAAGACCGGCGGTAGGGAGCAAAATCGATCGTGTTTCTCATAGCCATGTCCTCCTCTGAGCAACTTGGGTACGAGAGGTTGCTTGGGCTGGCGGGCACCCCTGGACCACCGGACCGTTCAGCATCCGGCGAGCGAAAAACTAGTTTCGGCACCAGCGGTTTCAAGACCCGCCAAGGCAAAAAATAGTATTGGTCGGCCGGATGACGACAGCCGGACCGCTTACAGGATCAACCGCGCCGCGATCGCCAGGACCAGCGCCGCCGGCATGACGACGATCCCAACCTTCAGGAATTGCCAGAAACCGACATCGACGCCTTCGCGGCGGATCGCGGTCAGCCACAGGATCGTCGCCAGCGACCCGGTGATCGACAGGTTGGGCCCGAGGTCGACCCCGATCAACAGCGCATCGACGACGCTTTGCGGTGGCCTCGCAGTGGTGATGACGTTGCTGGCGATAAGCCCGGCGGGCAGGTTGTTCATCAGGTTGGAGGCGACCGCGAGGATCGTGCCGGCACCGGCTGCCGCACCGATCGCCGATGCGTGCGCGGCATCGCGCAACGCCGCTGCCAAGGCCGCAGTGACACCCGTTCGAGCGACCGCGGCAACCAGCACGAACAGCCCACCGACCAGTGGCAGGACCGCCCAGGACACGCCCGCCAGAACCGGCAGCGGCGAGGTCCGGCTGCGGATCAGGACGATCGCCGTGGTCAGGGTGCCCATAATGAACGTCGGCAGGCCGAGCGATGTGTCGAATGCGGACACCGTCAGCAGCACGGCGGCGGTCGCACCGATCCCGGCCAGCGCGGCCCGGCCACCGGGCGACAACGCCGGCTGCTCGACGCCGGCCTCGCAGGTGCCGCCGAGCTTCGCCGCCTGCGTCCAGCGCAACGTCGCATAGGTCGCGACGATCGACAGCAGCGAGGGCAGTGCAAAGCTGCCCAGCCACTGCATCAGCGGCGGCGTGTGGTCGCCGTAGAGCACGAGGTTGGCCGGGTTCGAGATCGGCAGGACAAAGCTCGCGGCGTTGGCGATCATCGCGCAGATGAACAGGTAGGGCAGCGGGTCGACCTTCGCCTTGCGGGTCGCGGCGAAGACCGCCGGGGTCAGCACGACCGCGGTCGCGTCGTTGGACAGGAAGGTCGTGACGACAATGCCGAGCAGGAAGACCAGCAGGAACAGCCGCCGCGGCGACCCCCTCGCGTGGTTGACGGCGTACCCCGCGACCCAGTCGAACAGGCCCTCGCGGCGGGCGATCTCGCTGAGGAGCATCATTCCGACGAGGAACAGGTAGACGTCGAGACCCTTGCCAACCGCGTGCAGCCCCTCGGACCAGGGGAGCAGGCCGAGGGCGAGCAGGAGCAGCGCGCCAGCGACGGCCCAGATCGCCTCGGGCCAGCGGAAGGGCCGGACGATGACACCGGCCACCGCGCCGATGACGATCGCAAAGATCGCGAGGTTCGTCGGCGTCAGGGTTACCATTGGTTCAAGCGGCCGCCGGCTGGCCGTCGGTCGCGTCCGGAAGCCTTTCGCACGCAGGCTTGAGCAAACCGGCAAAGCCAAGCCACAGGCCAAGCGAGCCCAGCGCGAAGCCGCCGAGGATCAGGAAGGCGGAGGGGTAGCCGAGCTCCTGCGCAAGAAACCCGCCAAGTGCCGGACTGAGCGCGGCACCGAGGCCCTGGACGGTCATCACGGCTCCCTGTCCGACGTTGACGCGGCCGGTGCCGCTCAGGATCCGTGCGACGAGGCCCGGTACCGCAACGCTTTGCAACCCCGCGCCGATGCCGTCCAGTATCTGCACCGGGAACACGCCCCAATGCTGGATGACTGTCGCGGCGACCAGCCCGCGGATAGGCAGGGCGACGAAGGTGACGAGCAGCACCCACCAGTAACCGCGGCTTTCGGTCATGCGCATCGCGAACAGCGACGCGACGATCATCACCGCTTGCGCAATGACGATGGTCGTGGCGACGAACGCCGCGGGATTACCCTTGCCGGCGGCGACAACCGCGAGCCCGTACAGCGGCAGCATCGCCGCGTTGCCGAGGTGGAAGAACGCCAATGCGCCGGCCAGCACAAGCAGTGGCTTGCAGTCGAGCAACACGCGCCAGCCCTTCACGTCGTCCATGTCGCTGCTGGCCATTTCGAGGCCGCGCGCCGCGCGGTCGTCGATCGCGGCTTGCGGGATCAGCAGAACGGAGGCGATCGCGGCAACACCGAACGCTGCTGCCAGCCAGAAGATCGCGATCAAGCCGAACTTCCAGCCGAGGAATCCGGAGAGTGCCGCGCCGACCAGGTTACCCGCATGGTTGAAGGCCTGGTTGCGGCCGTTCTGGCGGTTGAAACCGCGTTGCCGAACGATGCCGAGCGTGATGCCGGCGACCGCTGGGCCGATCGCGGCGCCGGCGATCGCGGTCGCGACCTGCGACGTGGCGATCACCCAGAAGTCTTGCGAAATGAAGATTAGTGCCGAGGCGAGGACGGTGAACATTCCGGCAACCGCGACGTAGATCCGCTTGCGGCTGGTGGCATCGACGAGCGCTCCGGCGGGCGCGGTCACCACCATGCCGGCAACGCCGCCGAGCGTCATTACCAGCCCGATCGCCCCGGTCGCCCAGCCGCGCTGCTGAAGGAAGACGCCGAGGAATGGGCCGATGCCGGCCTGCATGTCGGCCATGAAGAAGTTGAGCGCCTCCAACGGCCGCGTTGCGCTGCGGCCCGCGCCCTTTTCGTGGGAAGCCGTCATGGCCGCCGTTCCTTTCAAGACCGGAGCAAGCGCCTAGTCGTGCGGCTGGGCGTAGAGCTGTACGGCATCCCGGGCGTGCCGCTCGCCGTGCGCGGCCTGTCCGAGCGCCAGCAGCGCCTCGGTCGTCGCCTGTTCGGGCACACCTCCGGCATGGGCGGATGCGGCCCGGCGGTGGTGCTCGGCAGCCTTCGCATAATGCTCGGCGGCCTTGCGATGGCTGTGGGCGAGATCGTGCTTGCCGTGCTTGTCGGGTTTGGGCTTCTTGCCGGGGCCGCGCTCGACAACTGCGGGCAGGCCGGTCGTATGCTGGTCGTCCATCTCAGATCCTCCGTAATTCGACTTTTGGCACGGCAATCAGTCGCCGCTGGAAGCGCTCGATCGCCATTGCGGCAGGCCGCCAGGGCCGCGCTGCAAACGACTCCTGGCGGCTGCCGTACCGGGTTGTGGATGCGTCCGTCAGCGCGGCGGCGGCGGCGCGTCACCCGGCGGCGGGGGCGCCGGCCGGCCGCCCGGCTCGGGAGCAACCGGCCGCCGGTCGTCGGGGCCGGCACCGCGCGGCGGCGGGGGCGGGCGGTGCGCGTCGGGGCCACGGTCATCGCGGCGATGCTTGCGATCGCCGCGATGCGGTGGCGGTGGGGGTAGCGGCGCGTCGGCACGCGGGCCGTCGACCGGTGGGGGCGGAAGCTGCGCATTTGCTGCCGTACCGGCCGAAGCAAACACGGCGAGCAGCACGCTACTCAACACGATGCGGGATTTCATGGATCGTCCTCGAAACAGGTGCCGCGTGTCGGGCACTCCCCCAGAAAGCCGCGAAACCCGGCGCTCGTCGGGCAAATCGTGTCGCTTCGTATCAGGACCTGCCATTTCGATGTCGCAGCGTGTCGGCCTGTGGCCGCGAGACACTTCGACACCAATATGTCGATGACGGCGGCGTGGTGGTGAGGCACATCGGGGCGGTGTCGACCTTGCCCCACATCATCGTCGTCGACGACGACCGCGAAATCCGCGAACTCATCGCAGACCTGCTCGCCGAGCATGGCTTCCGGGTCACGGGTGTCGCGGACGGCGTTGCCCTGCGGACCACGATGGCGCGCACGTCCGACGTTGCGCTGGTCGTGCTCGACCTGACCCTGCCGGGCGAGGACGGCCTGACCTTGTGCCGGTGGCTCCGCAGCACCAGCGCAGTCCCCATCATCATGCTGACTGCCCGCGGCGATCCTATCGACCGGATCATCGGCCTCGAGATCGGCGCGGACGACTATCTCGGCAAGCCGTTCGAACCGCGCGAACTCGTCGCTCGCATCCGCAGCGTCCTGCGGCGCGCCGCACAACTCCCGGGCGTCGAACCGGTCAACGATGAAGACGGCGACCTCAAATCCGGGGGCTGGGTACTCGACCGCCGCCGCCGCCAGTTGATCGCGGCTGATCAGACCGTCGTCGCGCTCTCGGGCGCCGAATATCGGTTGCTCGACGTCTTCCTGGCGCGACCCGGTCAGGTGCTGGCCCGCGAGGTGCTGCACCGCCTGACCGGTGGCGCGCCCGAAGAAGCGCTCGACCGCGCGATCGATCTGCGCATCAGTCGGCTACGCGGCAAGCTCGGCGACGATGGTGCCGCCGGAGTGGCCTTGATCAAGACTGTGCGCGGCCGTGGCTATGTCTTTTCCGAATCCGTCGAGCGATGCTGACCGTCATCCGCGATTTCGCGACGTCGATGGCGGGCCGCATCTTCGCGGTCCTGGCCGCCGGGATCGTCGCCTCGTCCTTGTTGTCCGCGACAATCGCCGGCGTCCAGCGGCGTAGCCAAGCGGAAAGCGCCCGCCTCGACCGGATCGTCGACCGTGCCGCAAGCGTCGCCTTCGCCAATGGACCGGTTCCCGGTGGACGCGTACTCGCGTCCCGGCCCCAAGGCGGGACGCCCGATGCCGACCTCACCCGGCGCCTGCGCGAGCGCTACGCCTGGGCAGGCGCAGCGTCGGCGTTCGTCGTGGACCGCGACAACTGCGGTCCGGTACCGCCACGGCACGCTGGCGGCCGGCCGGGGCCGCCCCCGCCGCCGCTCGACCCTGGCCCACGCGCCACCTGTTACCTGCTGGATCTGGCCAGCTCGGGCAGCCCAGCGCGGTTCATCGCCGTCGACGGCCCGCCCGCGCTGAGGGACCCGGAACTGCCGTTGAGCCCGGTCTTTATCTTCGCCCTGACCCTGTGCGCCTTCGGCCTGGCGGTCGTCGTGTCGCGCATGGCAGCGCGCCCGATCGCGCAATTGGGGATCGCCGCCGCCGGGCTGTCGCGCTCGCTCGACGCGCCGGCGCTGGCGCTGGAAGGACCGTCCGACGTGCGGCAGGCGATTGCGGCGTTCAACACCATGCAGGCCGACCTCAAGCACACTCTCGACGAGCGGACGCGGATGCTCGCCGCGATCTCGCATGACCTGCGCAGCCCGCTGACGCGCCTGCGCCTGCGCCTCGACGCAGTGACCGAGGACACGTTGCGCACGAAGCTGGTCGCCGACGCGAATGCGATGCGCGAGTTGATCGAGGAGGGGCTCGAGCTTGCCCGCGCGGCAAGCCACCTCGAGCCGTTGGTCCGCATCGATGTGACCGCGCTGTTGCAAAGTCTCGTCGACGATGCAGTCGATATAGGCCATGCCGTGAGCCTGACGGCTGCGCCGCGGGTGATCATGCCGTCGCGACCGGCGGCGCTGCGTCGCATCGTCACCAACCTGATCGACAACGCCGTCCGCTACGGCGGCTCGGCGGAAATTGAACTGCAGCCGGCTCAGGGCGGCGCAAGGATCACGATCGCCGACCGCGGGGCCGGGCTGCGCGAGGCCGATCTCGACCGGGTGTTCGACCCGTTCGTCAGGCTGGAGACGTCCCGGTCACCTGAAACCGGGGGCACCGGACTGGGCCTGACTATCGGCCGGATGCTAGCCCGTCAGATCGGCGCCGAGCTGACCCTTGCAAACCGGGCGGGTGGCGGGCTGGTCGCAACCCTGCTGGCGCGGTCGCCCACGGCTTAAATCACCTTCGCTAGACCAGGATTGAGCGCTACTCGGACTTCACTTGAATTAGACAGTAAATACAACGGCCTCTTTTCACGAGAGTCCAGAGCTTGCCAGGAACCGACGTTCGGAATTGACAAAAGCCGTTTAAATAGAAATATCTGTTTGCTGTCCGACACGGCGGGTTTGCCGCGACGAACCTTGTAAGTTCGCATCAGTTACATGACAGGGTTTTCTCTATGCATCGATAAATGATTAATCGAGTTGCAGGCACAGTGGATCCATACCGCCCAAGGCCATCGATTTCCGAATCAATTTACACGCACACTCTGATGAGCCTACTACGAAATTCTCAGCTCAAGCAAATCCTGCATGGTCGAATAAGCCAAACGGCCAGCAAAAAATGTTACTATACTCCGTGCACAACGTCATTCATGGTTAACCGATATACCGTACGATTAGCCATCATCAAATTACGTAAGGCTCCGCACTGTGAGTGACAATTATCATCAACCGTCGGCTCAGCAGCAGCGCGCCAACGCGTCTAATCCACAAGTCAAAGATGACCTCAATGTGACAGGTGCATCCATCAATGAGCTGCCTCTGGTCGACATAGGATTCTTCGATCCGCCTAGACGGAAGAGTCTCTCCCGAACACGTTTCTATCAACTCGTTATTCTGCTTATAGTTCTATTGATACTGATTGCCTACATGATCTGGAAATACCAAAAATAGTCGTTTGATAAACATATAAATGCCATATAACATATAGAAAAAAATTACATCAACAACTGATGCTTGTGATGCTATAACGAACAAAGTATCTTTGTCGCCGTCGATCTCAATAATTATTCCGGAACAATTGCGTGAATTTGCAGATACTAGGCGTTACTCGAAACATAATCAGTTAGTATACACAAGTGACTCTTGCGGCAGCACCTTGCCCATGTACAGCGATTCGAGTTCGGTAATCACGTCCGGGACCTCGATCGCCGGTAGGGCCTGACTGAATAGAAACCCCTGCGCGAAGCGGCAGCCAGCCGATTTAAGATAGTCGGACTGCCGGATCGTCTCGACGCCCTCGGCAACGACTTCGATGCCGAGATGCTGGCCGAGCAGGATGACGGCGCGTACGATCGCCGCGTCGTCGCGGTTGGTCCCGAGCCCCGCGATGAAGGCGCGGTCGATCTTGAGGATGTCGATCTCGAACTGCTTGAGATGGGTCAGCGAGGCGAAACCAGTGCCGAAATCGTCGAGCGCGACGCGGACGCCCGACGCCCTCAGGCAGGCTAGTGCGCGTTCGACATAGCTACTGCCGCGACCGAGAAATACCCCCTCGGTCACTTCGACCTGGAGCAGATAGGGTGCGACGCCAAAGTCCGCCAAGGCACCGAGGACGCGCTCGGCATAATCGTCGGCCGCGAAATCACCGATGCTGCTGTTGATCGCGATGCTGCCGAAGTCGACCCCGGTCTCGAGCCAGTTCCTCATGTCGGCGAGTGCGCGCTTGAGCATCCGGGTGCCGACCGCCACCGATAATTCGGGATCTGAAAACGCCGCTTCGATGGTGCTCGGGAGCATCACGCGACCGCTCGGGGTCTGCCAGCGCAACAGCGCCTCGAACCCCGCCACGCTGCCATTCAGCAGGTCCATTTTCGGTTGGTAGAACGGCGTGACGAGGTCTTCGTCGAGGACATGGTGGGATAATCGGACCATCGCCTCGACCCGCTCGAGCTCCGCCGCCATGTCGGGCCGGAACCGCAGGATCCGGTCGCGGCCCTCGGCCTTTGCCGTCGCCAGCGCGAGGTCAGCGCAATAGAACAGACGCTCGTTGTTCTCAGCATCGGCGGGATAGACCGCGATGCCGACGGTCGCGCGCAGATCGAGATTTCGGTTATCGAGCGGCAGCGGCGTCCGCAGCAGGGTCAGCAGCCGCTTCAGGAACTGGCTGAGGTCACGGTCGGTGCCGGCGTTGGCGAGAATGATCGAGAATTCGTCGCCGCCTTGCCGCGCGACCGTGTCGTTCGCATCGACAACCGAACTGAGCCGCTCGCCGAACGCCCGCAGCAGCGCATCGCCCGCCTCGAAACCGAGGGTGTCGTTAAGCTGCTTGAAGTTGTCGATGTCGATCAGCAGCAGCGCCATCGGGTTACCTTCACAAGCAGCAGCATCGACCGCGGCGGTCAGCCGGGAGTGGAACAGGCGGCGGTTGGGCAGGCCGGTCAGCAGGTCGAGTTCGGTGGCACGCCGCAGATGCTCGGCGGCCTCCGCCTGTTGCGCGGCATGGCGGCCGTGCTCGATGACCGATCGCCTGAGCTCGAGTTGCATCTCGATCTGCTTTGCCAGCACCTTCAGCGTCGTTTTCTCGGTTTCGGTGAGCCCGTTCGGACGGGGCTCACGGTCCATGATGCACAGGGTGGCGATCGGCGTACCATCGGAACTGCGCAGCGGCACCCCAGCATAGAAGCGCAACGCAGGCCCCTTCGTAACCAGCGGGTTGTCCGCGAACAAGGGATGCTCGCGCGCGTCGACAACGACCAAGACGTCGTCCTGCTCGATCGCGTGGGCACAAAACGAGTGGCCGATCGGCGTGCCGGCAATGCCGAGCCCAACCTCGGCCTTGAACCACTGGCGGTCGTCGGCAACGAAGCTGATTGCGGCAAAGGGCGTTCGGCAAACGGTAGCGGCAAGCAGTGCGATATCGTCGAAGTCTGCCTCTGGAGCGGTGTCGAGTATCTGATAGCGGCCGATCGCGGCGAGCCTAGCAGCGGTCAGGGGCCGCTTGTCGGGAGCGGGCTTGACAAGGCGTCGTGGGGGCCGGGGAGTTTTCGCGCCACGCATGCCCAACCACCACTATCAGATCGAGAGGCAGGATAGGTTCAAGTCGTGGTGTTTCCGTTAATCGCGCATTCGACTCTGTTATCTGCTGAAAATCATTTGGCCTACTGCATGCGCATCGAATCAAAATGGGCAACTATCGATCCGTCTCGCTGCAAAGAGCCAGCAAGGCGAATGCGTTATATCGCTCGAAACACGCTCTAGCGGAACTCCGCTTCACGCCACCACCGGCTCTGTCAACGGCATCGGCCACCAGGCCGCGTGCGGGCGGGACAAAGCCGCGAGCCTGTCATTTCAACGCGCCGGTACCGCGTCGCGGTCGCCCCGGACGATCAGCAGGTACATCACGGGGGTCACGACGCGCGACAGGAACGTCGAGCTGATCAGGCCGCCGATGATCACCCAAGCCAGTGGCCCGTACAGCCCCGACCCCGACACCGCGAGTGGTAGCAGGCCGCCGATGGCGGTAATGCTGGTCAGCAGCACTGGCAGGAAGCGGACTTCGCCGGCGCGCTCGATCGCCTCGCGGAGCGCCATGCCCTGCGCGCGCAGTTGCGTGGTGAAGTCGACGAGCAGGATCGAGTTCTTGATCTCGATACCGATCAACGCGACGAAGCCGATGACCGCGGTGTAGCTCAGCGTGTTGCCGGTGACGAACAGCGCCACCAGTCCGCCGACCATGCCGAGCGGAATGACGCCCGCCACCACCGCGACCTCGCGAAAGCGGCCGAACTCGATGACCAGAACCGCGAGAATGCCGAACACCGCCACCGCGATGACCGGCCCGAGGCCGCCGAAGCTGCGCGCCTTGGCCTCCGCCTCGCCACCCGCCTCGATGCGGTAGCCGGTCGGCATCCGGACCAGCTTAGCGACATTGGCGAAGACCGCGTCGGTCACGCTGGCGGTGACGAAGCCTGGCCGGACCTGCGACGAGATGTAGACGACCCTGGCCTGCCGCTCGCGCTGAATGCGCGCCGGGGCGCTGTCGAGGCGCGGGTGCGCGATCTGCCGGAGCGGCACCGCACCACCGTTCGACGAGGGCACGTAGACCTGGTCGAGGGCCGAGACTTCCTGGCGCTGGTCCAGCGGCATCCGGACGACGACGTTGTAGCTGTCGCCCTCGCTGTCACGGAAACGCCCGGCAGTTTCGCCCGCCAATGCGAGCCGGACCGCGCGCCGTGCCGCCCCGGGCTGGACCCCGAGCAGCGCAGCCTTGTCCGGATCTATGCCGAGGTCGAGCTTGACCTGGTCGACCGCGACTGGATTGGCGACGTCACGGGTGCCCGGCGTGTTTCGGCTGACCGTCTCGATCTGCGCCGCGAGGGTCTTCAGCACGCCGAGGTCCGGGCCGATCACCTTGACCTGCACCGGCGCGTCCACCGGCGGACCGTTCTGGAAGATCTTGAGGGTCAGCTTGGCGTCGGGGCAGCGGTCGAGCTTCGCCCGCAGTCGCTCGACCAGCGCCGGGCCGGCGACCGGGTCCCAGTCGTCGAGCGTGACGACAACGCCGCCGATACTCGACTGCTGGTCGAGGCTGCGTTGGTTGTAGAAGATCTGCGGATTGCCGCGGCCGGCGTTGGCGAGCACCGTGCGGACCCCAGGCTCGCCCTTTACCGCGGCCTCGACAAAGCGCACGGCGCGGTCGGTCTGGCGCAGCGCGGCGCCTTCGGGAGCGGCGACCTCAACGAGGAAATACGGCGTGTCGGCGGACGGAAACAGGCTCGACCCGATGAACGGGATCAGGCCGAGCGCGACCGCGCACAACAGGGTTGCGCCCACTAGGGCCGTGCGGGGCCGCGTCAGCGACCAGTGCAGGACGGGCGCGTAGAAGCGCTGGATGCCGTGCTGGATCGCCTGCAGGAAGGCGTTGCCGTGCTCGGGCGAGTTGCGCGGCAGGATGCGACTGGCGAGGAAAGGCACGATGGTCAGCGAGACGACCAGCGACGCGGCGACCGTGCCCAACACCGCGACCGGCAGCGAGCGGGTGAATTTGCCGGCGCCCTCTGGCAGGAACGCCAGCGGCAGGAACGCCAGCAGCAGCACGAAGGTGCAGCCGACCACTGCGACCGCGATCTGCCGCGTCCCCGATATCGCCGCGTCGATACAGTCCTGCCCTTCGCGCAGGTGGCGCGCGATGTTCTCGGTGACCACGATCGAATCGTCGACGAGCAGCCCGAGCGCGATGATGAAGCCGCTGATCGCGAGCTGGTTGAGCGTAAAGCCCGAGAACGCCAGCACCGCACAGCCGATCGCGAGGCTAAGCGGCACCGACACCAGCACCACCAGCGAGGCGCGGAAGCCAAGCGGCAACAAAGTCAACAGCACCAGCGCCAGCGCGATGCCGAAGTCGCGCGCCAGCTGGTCGAGCTTTGTCGAGATGTCGCGGCTCTGGTCGAAGCCGATCGCCAGCGTCACATCGGGCGGAAGTTGTGCCTTATAGGCATCGGCGACCGCGACGGCGTCGCGGCGGATGTCGAGGACGTTGAAATCGTCCTTCTGGTTCAGCGTCACCCAGATCGCGCGCTTGCCGTTGAAGCGCGCGATGTGGGGCTGTTCCTCGTAGTTCCAGCCGACCGCGGCGACGTCGCGGACCCGGATGGCGCGGCCGGCCCCGGCATCGCTGACGGCGCGGACCGGCTGCGCGGCGACCTCGGCGACCGAGCGGAAGGCACCGCCCGCCTCGACGTTGTAGCGCGCATCGCCCGAGTGGACCGCGCCCGGCGGCAGGTCTGTACCCCCGGCTCGCAGCGCGTCGGTGATCGCCGACACCGGCAGCCCGAGTTGCGCCAGCCGCCCGGGGTCGACCGCGACGCGCAGCTCCGGCGCCGGGATGCCCCACACCCGGGTCTGGCGGACGCCGGGCACCTGGTTGAGCCGCTCGCGCAGGTCCTTCGCGTACTTCTCGAGGCGGCGGAACGAGGCGGTGTCGCTGACCAGTGCGAACTGCAGGACGGCGCTTTCGGTGGTCCGGGTCTTCTGAAACTCGAGATGGCTGAGCGCGGACGGCAGCTGGCCGCGGATCGCATTCACCTCGCGGACGGTCTGGTCGTAGTCCTTCTCCGGGTCGCTCGACCAGCTGAACTCGGCGGTGATGATCGCGGTGCCGTCGGTCGAGCGCGACTGGATTTTGACGATATCGTCGAGGCCCTGGAGCACGTCCTCGATCGGCTTGGCGACCGTCTGCTCCATGTCCGACGGCGTCGCGCCGGGCTGGAGCGCGATGATGTTGATGAACGGCGACGGGAAGTGCGGGTCGACCGAGCGCGGGATGCCGAGGAAAGCGCTGATGCCGATAGCGCCGAGCAGCGCGAACATCACCAGGGTGATCTGCCAGCGGCGAACCGCGAAGTCGATCAAGCCCATCGTTGGCAAGCCCGCGGAATTTTCACCGCGCGACCGCGACCTTGATGCCGTCGCGGAGGCGGTCGATACCCGACCGTGCGACCTGCTCGCCGGGCTGGAGCCCGGAGGTGACGGTGACCCCGGCATCGTCGAGGCTGCCGAGCTTGACCAGTCGCGCCGCGACGGTGCCGGTGGCGGGGCGGTAGACGTAGACGAAGCCCTCGTCGGCGCGCGCCGCGAACACCGCGCTGGCGGGGACCGCGACCGGCCCGCCCGGCGTCGCAGCGCCGGTGACCAGCCGGGCGCTGCCAATCAGCCCGGAGCGCATGCCGGGGACGGCGGGCAGGCGTAGCTCGACCTGGAACGTGCCGGTGCGGTCGTCGCCGCGGGCGCCGATCTCGCCGACCGTCGCGGTTATGGGATTCGGTGACAGCGCCGGCAGGATGACCGCGGCGCGCTGGCCGGTGCGGATGCCCACGAGGTCGCTGTCGCTTACCGGCAGCCGCAGGACATAACCGCTGCCGATCTCGCCGACCGTCAGCACGGGCGCGCCCGCGGCGACGATCTGCCCGGGCTCTACGGCACGGCGCAGGACGACGCCCGCGGCCGGCGCGACGATGCGCCCCAGACGTTCGTCGAAGCCGGTCTGGACGAGCTTGGCGCGGGCCGCCGCGGCGACGGCCTCGGCGCTCTCCAGCCGCGTCCGCGTTACCCAGCCCTTGCCGAGCAGGGCCCGCATGCGCTGGTAGTCGGCGTCCGCCCGAACGGCATCGGCGCGCGCCGACTGGTTGGCTGCGTCGAGCCCGGTCGGGTCGAGGCGCGCCAGCAATCGCCCGGCACCGACGCGGTCGCCTTCGAGGACGTTGATCGCCGCGACCCGCCCCGCCGTGCTGAACCCAAGCTGGGTTTCGCGCTTCAAGCGGACGGTGCCGGTGATGCCGAGGGTGCCGCTGCCGCTGGCGGGTACGACGGTTGCAAGCGCGATGGTAACGACCTCGACCCTAGCCGGCGGCGTCGGCGCGGACTTGCTGCACGCGGCAAGCGCCACGACCGCCCCCAAGACCACTCCCCCGCGCACCGCTGCCCCGCAATTTGATTGCGACTCAGGTCTTAGGAGGCAGCGTCCGGCGGCGCAAGCACACGCTTCGGGCGTGTTACGATCGGTCGCGCCTGACCGGGGCGTCGCGGCGGAAATAATCCCCGAAACGGCGGTGGCGCTGGAGGCCAAACTCGGTGATCTTGCCGGCACGCGGATGACGCCGCTTCCAGCGCACATAGCGCCAGCGCGCCCACAACGAGTTGCGCAGCACTAGCGCGAGGCCCGACCCGAACAGCACCAGCCCGACTGGAAACGGTACCGGCACCGTGCTGCCGACGATCGGCCCGACGAGCATCATGACCAGCCCGGCCGCGAGCTGGACGAGCCGCATCGGCTTCCCGCGGATCACGATTTGAAGGAATGTCGGGCTTGCCACGCCGCGCGAATAAGTGCGGCGTTTGTCGCAATTGCGGCGGCGGTGCCGACTCTCGCAACCGGCTTCCTTGTCAGACCCGAAACGACCGCTAAGGTCCGCCCCGCAGCGCTTGGGGATGAGCGCCGCACGGCGCCTGGGGACAGGCGCTCGCACCGGGGGAAATATGGTCGCGCACGTCGGTACGGTAGCGTTTCTGGGGCTGGAGGCGCGCACCGTCGACGTGCAGGTGCAGATCGCGGGGTCGACGCCGAACTTCAATATCGTCGGGCTGCCCGACAAGGCGGTCAAGGAAAGCCGCGAGCGCGTGCAGGCGACGCTCGACGCCATCGGCCTGTCGTTGCCGCCGCGCCGGATCACCGTCAACCTGTCGCCCGCCAAAGCAGTGAGCGGTGATGATGGATGTTGCGAGCGTCCCCCTCCCGGTGGTTATCCCGGTGGGTCCACAGGGACCTCCCACGGCCGCCACCACCAGCGCCCGTGAAAGCGCGTGGTGTCGGCCGTGGGCCCCTCCTATGGACTACCGGTATAACCACCTCAATGTACGGTCGGGAAATGCTGCTGCTACTACGGGTGCGGAGGCCGGGTCGGTGCGGCAACCCCTCAACGATAGCTTCAGCCCACCATCCGTCGAAAGCTCGCACTACGACCTGCCGATCGCGCTCGGGCTGCTGGCGGCGATGGGCATGGTCGATGCGGAGATGTTGAGCGGCTATATCGCGGTCGGCGAGCTTGGCCTCGACGGGCGGCTGGCACCGGTGCCGGGGGTGTTGCTCGCGGCGCTGCATGCCTCGGAGCGCCAGCTCGGGCTGATTTGCCCGGGCAGCCAAGGCGGCGAGGCGGCGTGGGCGGGCGATATCGAGGTCCTTGCCGCGCCCGACCTGCTGGCTCTGGTCAATCATTTGAAGGGCACGCAGCTGCTCGCGACGCCGGTCAGGACGATGGCGGAGGCGGTGTTCCGCGGCCCCGATTTGCAGGAGATCAAGGGCCAGGAAACCGCCAAGCGCGCGCTCGAGATCGCCGCTGCCGGGGGCCACAATCTGTTGATGAGCGGTCCGCCCGGCTCCGGGAAGTCGCTGCTGGCGGCCGCGCTGCCGGGCATTCTGCCGCCGATGACGCCCGCGGAGGCGCTCGAGGTGTCGATGGTCGCGTCGATGGCGGGGGAGCTGGAGGGCGGGCGGCTGCTGCGGAGCCGGCCGTTCCGAAGCCCTCACCACAGCGCCTCGATGCCGGCATTGGTCGGTGGCGGCGCGCGGGCCCGGCCGGGCGAGGTCAGCCTCGCGCATCTCGGCGTGCTGTTCCTCGACGAGCTGCCGGAGTTTCCGCGCGGCGTGCTCGATTCGCTGCGCCAGCCACTGGAGACCGGCGTGGTCAGCGTCGCCCGCGCCGCCGCGCATGTCACCTACCCGGCGCGGGTCCAACTGATCGCCGCGATGAACCCGTGCCGCTGCGGCTATCTCGGCGACGCCGCGCTGGCCTGCTCGCGCGCGCCGAAATGTGCGGTCGACTACCAGGCGCGGGTGTCCGGACCCCTTCTCGACCGGATCGATTTGCACGTCGACGTGGCCGCGGTCAGCGCCGCCGACCTCAGCCTGCCGCCGCCCGCCGAAACCAGCGCGCAGGTCGGCGCGCGCGTCGCGGTGGCCCGCGCGATCCAGACGGCGCGCTACGCCGGCACGCGGGTCCGGTCGAATGCCGAAGCCGACGGCAAGCTGCTCGAATCGGTCGCGACCCCCGACGAAGCGGGGGCAAAGCTGTTGACCCAGGCCACCCAGGCGATCCGCCTGTCGGCACGTGGCTATCACCGGGTGTTGCGGGTAGCGCGGACGCTGGCAGACCTCGCGGGGGCCGAGCAGATCGGCCGCACTCACATCGCCGAGGCGCTGAGCTACCGTCGCCTCGGACCGGTCAACTAGACCGCGTGCCAGCCGGGGGAGCGCGATATGCGCAGCACACCGTTGCGATGGGCGATCGAGCCCCTCCGCCGTTATGCCGCGTTCTCTGGCCGGTCGAGCCGCAGCGAGTTCTGGTGGTTCTGGCTGCTGGTCACTATCGTGAACACCGTCATGGGCGAGATTGACGAGCTTGCCGGGTCACCAGTACCGAGCGCGCTGGCAACGCTGGCGTTCGTCCTTCCCGAGGTGGCGGTCGGCGCGCGTCGATTGCATGACATCGGCCGGAGCGCGCGGTGGCTTCTGATGCCGCTTGCAGCGGTCGTGTTGTTCGTGACGGCCGTGGTCGTACCGGATACGAGCTACGGCATCTTGGCCGAGTCCGAACTGTTCGTTTACTCGACCAAAGTGCTCAGTCTGCTGATTGTCTTTGCAACCCTCTTCACGATGCTCGGGTGGTTTTGCAAAGCCGGGAGTGTCGGACACAACGATCATGGACCTGACCCGCTTGATCCGGCCCGCCATATCGTCGCGGTGTTCAGCTAGCGTACGCCCGCATTCCCCTCGCTAACACTTTACGCTACCGTACCGTCGTGCCGGCCGATTTAGCCGCACGGCAGGGGGCTGCGATCATGGATAAGCCGGCGACGTTCTGGATGATGGAGCCGTTGCGAAAGTACGTGACCTTCGGCGGTCGCGCGCGGCGGGCGGAATACTGGTGGTACTACCTTTCCTATCTGATCGCGCTGACGGTCGCCGTCATGCTCGACCGGATACTCGGAACCGGCGGTGCTTACGGCGTCGGCGGCATCTTCTACGCTCTTGTCGCGCTCGGTGCCTTCCTGCCCTCGCTGGCGGTCAGCTTTCGCCGGCTACACGATGTCGACAAGTCGGCGTGGTGGTTCCTGATCATCCTCGTGCCGCTGGTCGGCGCGATCCTGCTGCTGGTATGGTTCTGCAGCCGCGGCACCGTCGGGCCGAACCGGTTCGGCCCAGACCCGGTCGACCCGACCGGCGATGTCGTCGGGGTGTTCAGCTAACCGCGCGCTCCGAATAGGGCGCTGCCCACCCTGATGTGGGTGGCGCCGAGCTGGACCGCCGTCTCGAAGTCCGACGACATGCCCATGCTGAGACCGGGCAGCCCGTGCTCGCGCGCCAGTTTCGCCAGCAGCGCGAAAAACGGCGCGGCCTCAATCTCGGCGGGGGGCACCGCCATTAGCCCGACGACCGGCAGCCCGGCGGTGCGGGCGCGGTCGAGCAGCGCCACAAGCGCGCCGAGAGCGACACCGCCCTTCTGGGGCTCGTCGCCGATGTTGACCTGGACAAAGCAGTCGGGGCGCCTGCCGGTCTTGGCCATCGCGGCGGCAAGCGCGTCGACGAGCGACGGCCGGTCGACGCTGTGGACGGCGTCGAACAGCGCCACGGCGGCCTCGGCCTTGTTCGACTGGAGCTGGCCCACGAGGTGGAGACGGACATCAGGATAAAGCGCGACGAGGGCAGGCCATTTCGCCTCGGCCTCCTGGACGCGGTTCTCGCCGAAGTCGCGCTGGCCGGCCACGAGGAGCGGTCCGATGGCGTCGGCGTCATGGGTTTTCGACACCGCGATCAACGTCACCGCGCCGGGTTTGCGCCCCGACAGTTTCTCGGCGCGGGTGATGCGTTCGCGGACCTCGACGAGGCCGGCAGCGGCGGGCTTGGCGGTGGTGCTGTGGTGATCCATCGTGGGTGCTATAGGCTGACGCGATGCGCCGCCGCCAGCCTCCCGTCGCCTGGCTGTTCACCGATCCGCGGACCGATGCCGGGCTGTTCACTGCCGTCGAGCGACTGCCGCGGGGGTCGGGGATCGTGCTGCGTCATCACGAATTGCCGAAGGCCGAGCGCGCGGCGCTGGCGCAGCGGCTGGCGCGGGCCGCGCGGCGGCGAGGGCTGTTGCTGGTCGACGAGCAGGACCCGCGCATCGCCAAGGCGCATGGCCGCGCTGAGCTGGTCGCGGCACGACGGCGCGGCGCGGCACTGGTTTTCGTGTCCCCGGTGTTCGCCAGCCAGAGCCACCCCGGCGCGCGAAGCCTCGGGGTCGTACGCTTCGGTCTGCTGGTGCGGGGCGCGGGCGTCCCGGTTGCGGCGCTCGGCGGGATGACGGCGACGCGCTTTCGCCGCCTGCGTGCACTCGGAGCGTCGGCCTGGGGTGGCATCGACGCGTGGGCGTAGACGCGCCGCCTAGAAGCTGACGGCGGTGCCCAGATAGACAGACTTGTCGGCGCTGTCGGTATCGACGAGGCTCGGCGAGACCGGCGCCAGCTTGTAGCGCACGCCGCCAGACAGCGACACGCCGGGCCGCAACGAGTAGGCACCGCCAAGATCGACCGAATACCGGCGCTCGAGCGGCGACAGCAGCAACGGCGAGCCGGTCTCGGCAGCGACCTGGAACGCCGTCTTCCAGTTGCGGCCATGATAGCTGAGGCCGGCATCGACGGCCTCGCGGCGGTTCGGTCCGAGCGCGGTGACCGGCGAATCGATGCGCGAATATCCGCCACTGACCGCAAAGCCGTGCCACGCGACCGACATGCCGACATTGTAGGCGGCAGGCGCGACGGCGAAGCTTTCGACCGGCACGACCCGCGACGCATCGGTCGAGGCGGCGACGACGCGCGAGGTGACGCCGAGCGTTACGGCACGTCGGGCGCTCTGGCCCGAAGGCGTGAAACGGAAGGCGCGGTCGACGGTGTCGAGGCGCGCGGTCGAAGCGCCGCGGCCGGGCGCGGTGAACGTAAAGCGGGCGCTGTCGATCAGCGGCGGCGAGAAGGGCGTCAATCCCGCAGCCCGCAGCCGGTCGCTGTCGGCGTTCATCGTGGCGCGCAACGGCATCGTCGCAGCGCGGGAGGACTGGCGAGCCGGGACCTTTGCCGCCAAAACGGCGCACGGAACCGTCGCGGCGAAGATCGCTGCTATGCCGGTCAATCCGGCGGTCCTGAATACACCCCTGTTCATAGGTTCTGCCCACCTATCAGGCGAATCGCGCCCGCCCAACACATAACGGCCGCGCGTTACAAAAGTCCTCGATCCGGCGTCGGTTTCTTGCCAATTGTGGTGTGCGGCACACAGTCGCTCGCGGATACGACCGCAAGATCAGGTTCCACGCCGCTCGTGCAGCCCCTCTCAGCGAGGCTTTGCGCCTTGGGCACGTGCCCCCTATAAGCCGCCACACAGATTTTCGGGAGTGGGCGATGCGCGGGTTGCGGGCGACGATATTGGTAGCGGCCGCGGGCCTCGCGCTGGCAGGCTGCCACCACAAGAACAAGAAGGTCAGCACGGCAGGCCAGCTCGCCCCGGCGCGGATGTCGACGATCGGCGTCAACTCCTACCTGTGGCAGGCGACACTGGAGACCCTGAGCTTCATGCCGCTGGCGACGGTCGATTCCAACGGCGGCGTCATCGTTACCGATTGGTATGCCAACCCGCAGGTGCCGAACGAGCGCGTCAAGGTGTCGGTGACCATCCTCGATACCGAGCTGCGTTCCGATGCGATCAAGGTCTCGGCATCGCGCCAGCAACTTGCCGCGAGCGGCTGGGTCGAGGCGCCGGTTCGCGCCGGCACCGTCCAGAAGCTCGAGGAGACCATCCTCAGCCGCGCCCGCGACCTGCGTCGCGGCCAGATGAATCCGGGCTGACCGGCGCCTAGATGACGCCGCGGTTCGACTTCAGGGCGGCGGAAGCCCGCTGGCAGGCGGCGTGGTCGAAGGCCGGCACCTTCCACGCCGACGACGCTTCGCCCAAGCCCAAGACCTTCATCCTGGAGATGTTCCCCTATCCATCGGGGCGCATCCACATGGGTCACGTCCGCAACTACACGATGGGCGACGTCATCGCGCGCGTCCGCCGGATGCAGGGCATGGAGGTCCTCCACCCGATGGGCTGGGACGCCTTCGGCATGCCCGCCGAGAACGCCGCGATGGAACGCGGCGTCCACCCCGGCGCGTGGACCCGGCAGAACATCGCCGCCATGCGCGGCCAGCTGCAGCGTCTCGGCTTCGCGCTCGACTGGAGCCGCGAGCTGGCGACCTGCGAGCCCGATTACTACGGCCACGAGCAGGCGCTATTCCTCGACCTGCTCGAGGCCGGGCTGGTCACGCGCAAGCTGAGCGCGGTCAACTGGGACCCGGTCGACATGACCGTGCTGGCCAACGAGCAGGTCGTCGACGGCAAGGGCTGGCGTTCCGGCGCGACCGTCGAGCGCCGCCAGCTGAGCCAGTGGTTCCTGAAGATCACCGATTTCGCCGACGAACTGCTGGACGGCCTCGGCACCCTCGACGCCTGGCCCGACAAGGTCCGGCTGATGCAGGAGAACTGGATCGGCAAGTCGCAAGGCCTCCGCTTCACCTTCCAGCTGGCCGAGCAGCCTCACGCCGACGGCGACCTCTCGGCCGAGAGCGGCGCGGCGCTGCACGACATCGACTGCGCCCCGCCCGCCAGCTTCGACGTGTTCACCACCCGCCCCGACACCCTGTTCGGGGCGAGCTTTGCCGCGGTCGCTGCCGATCACCCGTTGGCCGCCGCGTGCGCCTCGCGGAACCCCGCGCTGGGCGGCTTCATCGCCGAGTGCCGCGCTGCCGGCACCGCGACCGCCGACATCGAGGGACAGGAGAAGCGCGGCTACGACACCGGGCTGTCGGTTATCCACCCGCTCGACCCGACGCTGCGCCTGCCGGTGTTCGTCGCCAACTTCGTGCTGATGGACTACGGCACCGGGGCGATCTTCGGCTGCCCGGCGCACGACCAGCGCGACCTCGACTTCGCCCGCAAATACGCGCTCCCGGTCCCCCGCGTGGTCACTCCCGAAGGCAAGGCCGAGGATTCGATCGGCGACGAAGCCTACACCGGACCGGGCGTATTGGTGCACTCACACTTCCTGAACGGCATGACCGTCGACGAGGGCAAGCGTACCGTCATCGCCCGCGCCGAGGCCGAGGGCTGGGGCACCGGGACCACCGTTTGGCGCCTGCGCGACTGGGGCGTGTCGCGCCAGCGCTACTGGGGTACGCCGATCCCGGTCATCCACTGCCCGACCTGCGGCGCCGTGCCGGTGCCGCGCGCCGACCTGCCGGTGGTGCTGCCCGAGGACGTGACCTTCGAAATGCCCGGCAACCCGCTGGAGCGCCACCCGACCTGGAAGCATGTCCAGTGCCCGGTCTGCGACCAGCCGTCGCTCCGCGAAACCGACACGCTCGACACCTTCGTCAATTCGTCGTGGTATTTCATCCGCTTCGCCAGTGCGCCGACCGGCAAGGCGTTCAACCGCGCCGTCGCCGACCAGTGGCTGCCGGTGGCGCAGTATATCGGCGGCGTCGAGCACGCGATCCTGCACCTGCTGTATGCCCGCTTCTGGACCCGCGCCCTGCACCGCATCGGGCAAATCGGCGTCACTGAGCCGTTTGCCGGGCTGTTCACGCAAGGCATGGTCACCCACGAGACCTACCGCGCCGGCGACCGCTGGCTCGAACCCTCGGAAGTCGCGGGCGGCATCGTCACCGCGACCGGCGAGCCGGTGACTGTCGGCCGCGTCGAGAAGATGTCGAAGTCGAAGAAGAACACCGTCGATCCCGATGCGATGATCGACCGCTACGGTGCCGATGCCGTGCGCTGGTTCATGCTCTCCGACTCGCCCCCCGAGCGCGACTTGGCGTGGTCCGAGGCCGGCATCGAGGGCGCTTGGCGCTTCGTCCAGCGGGTATGGCGACTGGCCGGTTCGCGTGCCGAGACAGCGGGCGAGAACGACGGCCTGACCCGCTTCGCCCACCGCACCGTCGCCGCGCTCAGTGCCGACCTCGACAAGCTTCAGTTCAACAAGGCCGTCGCGCGCCTCTACGAGTTTGCCAATACGCTGGAAAAGGCCGCCCCGAGCGCCGCGCGCACTGATGCGATCCGGACCTTCATCCTGTTGCTGTCGCCTATGATGCCGCATCTTACCGAGGAGGCCTGGGCCGCAACCAGGGCCGAGGGGCTGATCGCGGACGCCGCATGGCCGGTCGCCGACCCGGCCCTGCTTGAGGACGATTCGGTGGTCATTGCGGTCCAGATCAACGGCAAGTTGAAGGACACGGTGTCGATCGCCAAGGGCCTGCCGCGCGGCGACGTCGAGGCGATTGTGCTCGATCTCGACAAGATCCGGCGCGCGCTCGACGGCAAGCCGCCACGCAAGATTATCGTCGTGCCCGACCGTCTGGTAAACCTCGTCGCATGAAGCCGTTCGCACCCGTCCTCGCCCTGCTGCTGCTAGCCGGCTGCGGTCTCCAGCCGGTCTATTCGGGCGGCAGCCGAGGTACTGTCGGCACCGCATTGTCCGACATCACCGTCGCGACGATCCCCGACCGCTCGGGCTTCCTCGTCCGCAATGCGTTGATCGAGCGGCTCGGCACGACCAGCGACACCCCGCACCTGAGGCTCGAGGTCGAGCTCGATGACCAGATCATCGGCTTCGGTATCCGCGGCGACAACTCGATCGCGCGTGAGCGGCGGACGCTCCGCGCGCGCTACCGTGTCGTCAGCATCGCCACCGGTGCGGTGTTGCTCGACGCGACTGCGGGCTCCGACGCCGGCATCGACCGTGTCAGTTCGGACTATGCCGTCGTCGCTGCGGAGACGAGCGCGCTCGACCGGCTGACGGTCGAGGTGGCGCGGCAGATCACCGCTCACATCGCCGAGGTCGCGCGGGTCGGGCAGCTTTATCCGGCCGCAACCGCTGCCGGCCCTCCGACGCCGTGAAGGCCGACCGGTCGCGCATCGGGGCTGCGACCACCCGCCTCGACCCGGCGGTCCGTCTCGTCCTCCTCCACGGCTACGACGACTCGGCGACACGCGAACTGGCCGACCGCATGGCGCGCCAGTTCCAGGATGCCGGCAATCCGCTGGCGGTCGAGAGCTTCGCCGCATCGGTCCTCGCCAAGGACCCCAACGCGCTCGCCGCCGCTGCCGCCGCAGTGTCGATGTTCGGCGACCGCACGCTGGTCCGCGTCGACGGCGCGGAGGAGGACACGCTGCCGGCGGTTACCGCCGTCCTCGACGGCCCCGGCGGCGGCAACCCCGTGATCGTCGTCGCCGGTGCACTCAAGAAAACCTCGAAGCTGCTCGCTCGCGTCGAGGCCGACCCGCACGGCCTCGCCTACGGAATCCCCGAGGCGCGGCCCGGTGACGTTGCCGGACTAGTCGAGGAGGCCGGGCGCGACTTCGGTGCGCTGCCGGGGCGGGGCGCGGCGCGAGCCCTGTTCGATGCCTGTGGCGGCGACCGCGCGGTACTGCGCCGCGAACTCGAGAAGCTGGCGCTTTACCTCGACGCGACGCCCGACAAACCGCTGACCTTCGAATTAACCGACCTTGCCGCGATCGGAGCCGACGTCGGCGATGCCGAACTCGGCGCGCTCGTCGCCGGGGTCGCGGGTGGCGACGCGGCGGCGGCCGACCTCCAGCTCAACCGGCTGGCGGCGCAGAACGTTGCCGCGATCCAGATCGTCCGCGCGGTGTCCCGGCGCTTCTGGACGCTGCTCGACCTCCGCGCCGCGGTCGATGGCGGGGCCAGCCCGCAGAGTGCGGTCGAAGGCGCTCGCCCACCGGTGTTCTGGAAGGACAAGCCTGCGCTGATGGCCGAGTTGGCGCGCTGGCGGACCCCAATGGTGCGGTCGGCACTCGCCCGGTTGCTGGGGGTGGAGCGGGCGATCAAGCGGTCCGGCAGCGCTGGCGAGGTACTCGCAACACAAGCGCTGCTCGGGCTGGCCGTGCAGGCAGCCGGACGCCGCTAGCCCGGCGCCCACCCCGGCGGCGCCAGCTCGAACCCGTCGAAGCTGAACCCCGGCGACACCAGGCACGACACCAACGTCCAGCCCGCGCTCGCCTCGGCCGCCTGCCATTCGCCCGGCTCGATCCGCAGTTGCGGTTGCTCACCCGCCGCAATATCGACCCCGTGCCACGCCGACCGCACCGGCCCCGCGTCACTCGCCGCCCTGTCGAGCCGCAGCGGCGACCCGGCGTGGAACAGCCAGATCTCGGTCGCATCGACCTTATGCCAGTGCGAGCGCTGCCCAGCCTCGAGCAGGAACAGGATCGTCGTCGCCGCCGCGCGTTCGCCTGCGGCCGTCGGTGCGCGCCACGTCTCGCGGTACCAGCCGCCCTCTGGGTGGGGCTGCAGGCCGAGGCTGGCGATCAACGTCCGCGCGTCCGCCATCAGTGCGACATGTCCACCGACCCGCCGGGCATGCGGACCTCGAGGCTGTCGAGGCTGTCGCTCAGCCAGATCTGGCACGCCAGGCGCGACGTCCGCGTCACCCCGAACGCGAAATCGAGCATGTCCTCCTCCTCTTCGCTGGCGCGCGGCAGGTTGGCGAAGTCAGCGGGGGCGACGACGACGTGGCAGGTCGAGCACGCCATCGCGCCCTCGCAGGTGCCCTCCAGCGGTTGATCGTTGGCCTGCGCCAGATCGAGCAGGCGCGTGCCGGCGGCCCCCGTGGCCTCGACGGACTTGCTGCCATCCGATGACAAGAAACGGACTTTAGTCACGCGGCCGCCGGACGCCGCAGCCGCGCTACGACGATATTGAGTTCAGCGATCGCGGCATCGATCTCGGCCTCTGTGGTAAAGCGTCCACAGCCGATCCGCAGGCTCGACCGGGCCGCCGCCGCATCCAGCCCGAGCGCTGCCAGCACATGGCTCGCCCGTCCCCCCGCGCTGGCGCAGGCCGACCCGCTCGATACCGCGATCCCGCGTAGCGCCGGCAGCAGCCGCGCCCCGTCGACCCCGTCGAAGCTGAGGTTGAGGTTGCCCGGCCAGCGCTGCGTCATGTTGCCATTGATCCGGAAACCGGGGTCGAGCCCGTCGAGCAGCCGGTCGCGCAACGCTGTCGCGCGGGCCTCGTCCGCTGCCATCTCCGCGCGCGCAATCCGCGCGGCCTCGCCTATTCCGACGCACAATGCCGGGGCCAATGTCCCCGAGCGCCCGTCCTCCTGTCCGCCGCCGTGGAGCAGCGGCGTCAGCGCGATCCCCGCCCGCCGGTACAGCGCGCCGATGCCCTTGGGCCCATAGATCTTGTGCGCGGTCAGGCTCAGCAGGTCGACGGCAAGCTCGTCGACCGCGCAAGGCAGCTTGCCAAAGCCCTGCGCCGCGTCGCAGTGCATCAGTGCTCCGGCGGCATGCGCGAGGTCGGCGATGGCGCGCACCGGTTGGATCACCCCGATCTCGTTGTTGACCAGCATCGCCGAAACCAGCGCGACGTCGTCCCCCATCGCTGCCGCGACGTCCGCGAGGTCGACCAGCCCGTCTGCCTGCACCGGCAGCACCGTGACCTCCGCCCCGACACTCTCGAGATAGGCCGCCGTCGCCAGCACGCAGCTATGCTCGGTCGCCAGCGTGACGATGCGGCGGCGGGTCTGGCCCGGCGCGGTCAGCACGCCCTTCAGCGCCCAATTGACCGATTCCGTCGCGCCGCCGGTGAAGGTCAGCGTCTCCGGCGGCGCCCCGAGCAGCCCTGCCACATGGCCTCGCGCCACCGCGACCGCGGCGTTCGCCTCGAACCCCCACCGGTGCGGCGAGTGCGGATTGCCGAAGCGATCCACCCCCCACGGACGCATCGCCGCATCGACCGCGGGGTCGAGCGGCGTCGTCGCGCCGTAGTCGAGATAGATGGGACGTTCCATGATCAGCGTTCATGCCTATATAGCGTGCAACCGATCCCATCCGCTATTCCGTGAGAACCGATGCCCGACGTTATCTTTGCCGGCCCCGAAGGCCGCCTCGAAGGCCGTTACCAGCCCGGCCCGCGCCCGCGCGCACCGGTCGCCATCCTGCTCCAGCCGCATCCGCAGCAGGGCACGATGAACCACCCCATCGTCATCGCGCTGTATAACAGCTTCGTGCGCCGCGGTTTCGCGACGCTGCGCTTCAACTTCCGCGGCGTCGGCCGCAGCCAGGGCGTCTTCGACAACGGCATCGGCGAGCTGAGCGACGCCGCCTCCGCACTCGACTGGATGCAGCAGTTCAACCACGAGGCCTCGCAGACCTGGGTCGGCGGCTATTCGTTCGGCGCGTGGATCGGCATGCAGCTGCTGATGCGTCGCCCGGAGGTGAAGGGCTTCATCTCGATCGCCCCGCCGGCGAACATGTACGACTTCACCTTCCTGGCGCCGTGCCCGTCGAGCGGCATCATCGTCGACGGCGAGGCCGACGAGGTGGTCACCGGCATCTCGGTCCAGAAGCTCGTCGATAAGCTCAAGACCCAGCGCCACATCACCATTGACCACGAGACCATCCCCGGCGCGAACCATTTCTTCGAGCACGAGATGGTCGAGCTGATGGCGGTGGTCGACGCTTACCTCGACAAGCGCGGGGTCTAGCCGGAGGCGCGGTCAGCCGACCAGTCGCGACAGCACTGGCCAGCCATAGGCGACCTCGTTGAGCGTCGCGCCGCGCCACTCGTCCTGTCGCGCGCCCACGACCGCGCCGCCCAGCGACTCGTAGAAGCGGAGCGCCGCCGTGTTCTCGCGCAGAACCCAAAGCGTCAACCCGGCGTGGCCCTGTTCTGAAAGCGCCTGGGCCATGTGGCTCATCATCGAGCGGCCGAGGCCAAGATGCTGGTGTGACCGCAGGACGTAGATCGCGCCGATCTCGCCGGTGAAACCGCGCTCGGCCAGCACCTCATCGCGTTGCGCGGCGTACGAGCCGAAGCCGGCGAGGCGACCCTCGTCTTCGGCAACGAGGACCGACGGCCCGCCGGATGCCGGCCCGCCGCCGAGGACTTCGCTCCACATTGCGGTTCGGATCTCGACCGTCAGGCTCGCCAGCATCGCATCGGGCAGGATGCCGGCGTACGTCTCCTGCCACGAGGCGACGTGCACCGCGCCCAGCGCGGCGGCATCGCTCAAGGTTGCTGCACGAAGCCGTATGCCGTTCACGAATATCCTTTCGGCAGGCCCGGAATGCCGTCGTGCCGGTTGCGGGCCGGTGCCCGCTGGACCAGCATATGGCTGGGTTTGCATCGACCGCTGCACCAAATTCGTCGAGTACAGTCGCCGAGGAAGATGTCATTGGCCGACAGTGTCGCTGCCGCGCTCAATCTCGCATTTTGCGTGCCTGCCGCCGCACAGGGTACGGCTCCGGTCGCGGTCATCGATCATATCGCGCTTTCGGTGGCGAATTTGGATACGAGCGTCGCGTTCTACCGGGACGTCTCGGCTTCACGGAGGGGCCGGCACCTTTCCCGATCGCGCGCTTGATGAAGATGGGCAACCGCATGCTCCTCCACATGGTCAGCGGCCGCAAGCAGCCAATCAACGAGTCGCGCTGGACCCATTTCGCGTTGGCGTGTGCAAACATGGACGCGATGATCCTCAGCCTGGACGCCAGCACATCCCGTGGTCGGACATCGAGGGCCGGCCGGTGACGGTCCGCCCCGAGGGGGTCAAGCAGACCTTCGTGCGCGATCCGGACGGCTACTGGATCGAGATCAACGACGCGCTCAGGTCGCGGAGCTGACCACGCCCCCGCTGACCGGCTCACGCACGCCCGTCGTCTCGGGCCAGCTCGTCGGCTTGCCCCCGAGCACGCGCACCGCGAGCCACGCGAAGGCCTGAGCTTCAAGCTCGTCGCCTTGCCAGCCGACCGCCTCGACAGGCTCGCAGGGCACGCCGGTGCGCTCCGCCAGCACCCGCATCAGTGTCGCGTTGTGGCGGCCGCCGCCGGTGATGAGAAGGCGGTGCGGGGACTGGGCGACGTGACCGAGGGCCAGCGCTACTGTCGCGGCGGTGAACGCGGTCAGGGTCGCGGCACCGTCGGCGGCGCTTAGCCTGCGCACGGCCTGCACGTCCCACGCGCCGCGGTCGAGCGACTTGGGCGGTGCGAGGTCGAACCACGGGTTGTCGAGCATCGCGTCGAGGACAGCGTCGTGGACCGCTCCCGTCGCCGCCAGCGCACCGCCCTCGTCGCGGTCGGCCCCCGTCGTGGCGCGGATCCAGTCGTCGATCGGGGCATTGCCCGGCCCGGTGTCGAAGCTGAGCCAGTCACCCTCGCCGAACCACGTCAAATTGCCGACGCCTCCGAGATTGAGCACCCCGAGCGGGCGCTCCAGCCCCGCCGCCAAGGCCCGGTGATAGCCCGGCGCGAGCGGCGCGCCCTGCCCCCCCGCGGTGACGTCGGCCGAACGGAAATCGTTGACGACGCGGATGCCGGTGGCCCGCGCGAGCAATGCGCCGTCGCCGATCTGCCACGTCCAGCCGCGCTCGGGCCGGTGCGCGATGGTCTGGCCGTGAAAACCGACCACACCGACATCCGAGGCCGCAGTGCCGGTCGCCTCGAGCAGTGCCTTGACCGCCGCGGCGTGGGCCAGCGTCAGGTCGCGGGCGACCGCGTCGATGGCCACGTCGGGGCCGGGCCGCTCCATTCCCAGCGCAGTCGCGCAGGCTTCGCGCAGCCGCTCGCGCATCGCGTCGTCGTACGGCGTGAAGACGAAACCGAGGCGCCGGTTGTGGCTCTCGCCGTCGGTCTCGATCAGCGCCGCGTCGATGCCGTCCATCGAGGTGCCCGACATCAGGCCGACTGCAAGCATGAACTCTTCCTCCCCTCGTCTTCGGCCCGGCCATCGGCGAGCCAAGCGAGGCTCAATTGCGCCCGCCGAAATGCCCGGCTAAGCGAGCCGCCATGAGCAATCACCTGAACGAGCTCGGCGACGACGCCCCGATCGAAAGCCGCAGCCAGCTTATCGCTGTGTTCGAGAAGGGCAACAAGCCCGCCGACCAATGGCGGATCGGCACCGAGCATGAGAAATTCGTGTACCGAACCGCCGATCACCGCGCCCCCTCCTACGAGGAGCCCGGCGGCATCAAGGACCTGCTCGCCGGCATGACCGCGTTCGGCTGGGAGCCGGTCCTCGAAGGCGGCAAAGTGATTGCGCTGAAGGGGGCCGACGGTGCGATCAGCCTCGAGCCGGCCGGGCAGTTCGAACTGTCGGGCGCACCGCTTGAGAGCATCCACGACACCTGCGCCGAGTCGAACCGCCATCTGAAGCAGTGCCGCGAGATCGGCGACCGCCTCGGGCTCGGCTTCCTCGGGCTCGGCTTCTGGCCCGACAAGGCCCGCGCCGAGCTGCCGGTGATGCCCAAGGGCCGCTACGAGATCATGCGCGCGCACATGCCGCGGGTCGGCGGGCTCGGCCTCGACATGATGCTGCGGACCTGCACCATCCAGACCAACCTCGACTATGCGTCGGAGGCCGACATGGTGTTGAAGTTCCGGGTCTCGATGGCGCTGCAGCCGCTCGCTACCGCGCTGTTTGCCAACTCGCCGTTCACCGAGGGCAAGCCCAACGGCTTCCGCAGCTTCCGCAGCCACATCTGGACCGACACCGACCCGCACCGCACCGGCACGCTGCCGTTCGTGTTCGAGGACGGCTTCGGCTTCGAGCGCTACGCCGACTACGCCCTCGATGTGCCGATGTACTTCGTCTACCGTGACGGCAAGTACATCGACGCCGCAGGCCTCAGCTTCCGCGACTTCCTGGCCGGCAAGCTCAGCGTGCTGCCCGGCGAGAAGCCCAAGGTCAGTGATTGGGTTGATCATCTGTCGACCGCCTTTCCCGAAGTCCGGATGAAGTCGTACCTTGAGATGCGCGGTGCCGACGGTGGTCGCTGGGACCGCATCTGCGCGCTGCCGGCCTT